>QNDR01000048.1 GCA_003646025.1 Candidatus Fermentibacterota bacterium | reverse complement strand
AGCTCCGGGCATAAGTGAAACATTGCTTTTGCTGCTGTCCCGCCCGGCGGAAAAGCAGCTCCGAGCTTAGGTGGAACATTGCTTTTACTGCTGTCCCGCCCGGCGGAAAGGCAGCTCCGGGCTTTGGTGGAACATAGCTTTTACTGCTGTCCCGCCTGGCGGAAAAGCAGCTCCGAGCTTAGGTGGAACATTGCTTTTACTGCTGTCCCGCCTGGCGGAAAAGCAGCTCCGGGCATAAGTGAAACATTGCTTTTACTGCTGTCCCGCCCTGCGGAAAAGCAGCTCCGGGCATAAGTGAAACATTGCTTTTGCTGCTGTCCCGCCCGGCGGAAAAGCAGCTCCGAGCTTAGGTGGAACATTGCTTTTACTGCTGTCCCGCCTGGCGGAAAGGCAGCTCCGGGCTTAGGTGGAACATTGCTTTTACTGCTGTCCCGCCCTGCGGAAAAGCCATATACCCAGCAGAACGAAAACAACCTCTGGCAGAGCTGCCGCAAGAACAGGTTCCAGAGCACCTTTGTGTCCAAGGGTCTGACCGAATCTGGCCAGGGAGAAAAAGATAAATCCGAGGAGCACAGCAAGCCCTATACTGGTTGATTTGCCGCTTCTGGGGTTGCTTGTGGCAAGAGGAGCACCGACAAGAACCATTATCAGAGTAGAGAAAGGGAAGAACAGTGTAAGCCAGAACTCTACAAGGTCACCTGTGGGGTTTCCTCCGGCAGTTCTTATTCTTTCGATGTGTTCGCGGAGTTCAAAGATGTTCATCTCGGCAGCACTTTTTCTTCTGCTTCCGAAGTCTTCCGGTGTGTCCGCGATCTCAGGCAGTGGAAGTGTGTCATACAGAGTGAAAGACATCTCTCCAGTGGGAGAGAATCGCCTTTCCTCCGCAGTTATTGCCGTCCACACAGAGTCTATATAGGTCAATCTCTGTGCATCAACTCTTCTTGTTACTCTGAGGCTGTCATCGAACCATTCCACAATACCTCTGGAAATGGTTTCATGCTGTCCGTCGAAAAGACCTATTTCAACTATTGCCCCGTCAAGAGTTCTGTGGGCGAAGTCATTACGCATCAGGTAGTTAATCGGGTCTCTACCGTCAATTTCCACTCTCTTCACCTGGGTTTGAAGGTAGTTGGCATCAGCCATTACGAAGTCTCCCACCACAAGTGTGAAAACACTGATGAAAAAGCCAACTGCTATAAGGGGAAGGAATATTCTTGGAATCGAAACTCCGGTTGCACGCATGGCGGTGAGTTCGTTGTTTCTGGCCATTCCGGTAACCAGAAGAAGTGAGCAGATCAGCACGGCAATGGGAGTTACCAGAACAATTATGTACGGAAGTCCGTAGAAGTAGTAATGCAGAAACGTAGATACCGTAACATCCTTGTCAACCCATCTGCTGAAGTGATCAAAGGCATTTACAGTAACGAAAATCACTGTGAATGAAAGCACAGCCATGAAGATCATTCTAAGAAAATGCCACGTAAGGTACCTGTCCAGCAACTTCACTTCCGCTGTCTCTTTCTCTTGAATTTCTTCATCAGTTCTTTGAAGTCAGGCAGAGGGATAGGGTGCCCCTCACGCATGCTTCTGTAGGTGAGGTACACGCCCAGTGTACCCAGCAGAATGTTTGGAGACCACATTGCAGCCCATGCAGAAATTTGTCCTCTGTCGGCCAGCTGTTCCCCGGCAATGAGGAAGAAATAGTACACAAGAATGAAGATCAGGCTCATGGTCACGGCAAGGCCGGTGTTGGAGTTTTTTGAGGAGAGGCCAAGCGGTACACCAAGAAGAACAAAAACTATGCATGCAAAAGGAATTGAGTATTTTTTGTGTATTTCCACATTGTATTTGCCCATATTGCGCTGAAGGTTGGTCACCTGTTCGTTGAGAAGAATCAGGTCTGTGGATGTGCCGGTGAGCCAGGTCATGGTGTTTCTCAGCATTCTGGTGCTGTCTCCTGTGGCAACAGGGTTGTTCCCGTTGTTGAGAGAGACAAAAAAAGACTGTGCTACAGATGTTATACTGTCTTTCAGAAGGGTCTGTCTTGCAGCAAGGCTGTCGATGAACAAACTCATCTCCCCGGCAGACATCTCCCTGTCTCCACGGCTGTTCCTGTCGTGCCTTACCAGTTCCTCAGACCGGGCTATGTCTATTATGTAGGTTGAGAAGGAAGCATATCGATAACCGTTCTCCCTGTCTTTTTCGTGCATCTGTCCGTCTTCCAGAGTGAGCCTGAGGTGGTTGGCTCCCACAGGTTCCATGGTGCCCTCCATGGCAGTAATTGTTCTGGCGGGAGCTCCAGGTGTGCTGGTGTGGATGATAACACCGATCAGTTTGCCTGTAAGATCGTCCTTTTCCTGAACAAATATTCTGTAGTTCTCCACCTCATCAACGAACATTCCCGGTTCTATTCTTGCAGTAGGTCGCATGGTTCCAATGTCGAGCAGAAGATTTCTGGCAACATGGTTGGCCTCTGGAAGAACGCTGTTGTTGAACACCACAAGAATGCCTGCAATGATAAGGGCCACCAGCCCCAGAGGGAACATTATGTTGTAGATAGAGGCTCCACTGGCTTTCATGGCGGTAATCTCCAGATCACCGGAAAGCCTGCCCACTGCAATAAGAATACCAGCCAGAACACCCATTGGAATAACAACGGCGATCATAGAGGGAAGAAGAAGCAGGAAAATCTCCACCACATTACGCATGGGAACACCCTTGCTTACAATAAGGTCCAGAAGATCCAGCAGTTTGTCGAGAAGCATGATAAAAGTGAACAGACCAAGCGAAAGCAGGAATGGCGGGAAGAACTCTTTCAGTACGTATACTTGCAACTTTTTCATTGAATTCCCATGATAGACGCTTGCCTGATTGATGACTGACAGTGAATTATACCGATGTGGGGCTTGTCTGTCATGTTTGCTGGAACATGGCTCCTGCTGGTGGATACTACATTACGAGGTGAAATGAAAAGACTTTTAATTCTAGTACTGTTCTTTTTAATCGTCCCCCGAACCTTTGCAGCGGGTGGTGTGCGCAGCTTTTCGCTGATAGACGAGAATCCCGGTTACTGGTATCAGGATTCTCTTCCATGGCTGGTAAGTCTGCCGTCCACCCAGGTTGAGGTGTGGTCCAGTCTTGCCGGAAGAGGTATCAGTTATCGGTTGATGTACAGGGGATATCCTCTGACCGTATCAAGAACATGGTCCCTTTCGGGAGTCAGGTCACGGCTTATTGGATGGAGCACCTGGAAACAGTGGACGGAAACCAATGCCAGGAACGGCATTCGAAACAGCGGGTCAAGGGGGCACCTGCTTCCCACTATCTATCTGCCTATTTCCATGCCGGGGGTTATCAGTGATGCAATTGGTTCCGGGGGACAGCTGGATATTTCCGGACACCAGACCATTTCCATCTCCGGAGTCAGCCATATCTACCCCAACAGGGTTAATGTTGAAGGTTCAAGTACATCACTGTTTCCTGATCTGAAAATGGAACAGGATCTTCGGATCCGTCTTGACGGAACCATAGGTGAAAAGATCCATGTGGCTGTTGACCATGACAGTCAGAGACAGATCGGCTCCGACTACAGTGTCAGTCTTAACTACGATGGAGATGACGATGAAATAGTTCAGTCTATCGAGCTTGGTGATGTGAATCTGTCAATTACGGGTCCAGAGTTTATCAGTTATTCAATACCCCACCAGGGGCTGTTCGGGGCAAAGTTGATAGCGCAGGCAGGCCCACTGGATATTACAGCAATCGCAAGCAAAGAAGGAAGTTCTACTGAAAGTTCTGACTTTGTAGGGCAGGCTTCCCTGGTAAACGATTCAATTCTCGATATCCATCCGGCAAACAACTATTTTTTCAGGGCATTTCCTGACACTGTGTCAGCACCCTACATGGATCCGCTTTACATCCGCGTGTTTGTTGATGACGGTATCGGAACAAACAATCTGGAAACAGGTGCTGTGGAAGGCACCTGGTTTATACCAACACCCTCTGGTACAGACGAAACAGGGTCAGGATGGTGGGATGAACTCGAATATGGACTGGACAAAGACTTTGTTCTTGTGGATTCCGGCAGAACAATACGGTTTATCAGCCCGGTAAACGACAATTACACTGTAGCGGTGGCCCTTATAACTCAAGCTGGAGACACTGTTGGTGTTGCTCCACCTGGTGGGCCATACGACTTAAAGCTGATCAAGCAGTCCAATCCCCTTGCAACGGATCTCTCGTGGCAGTATGAGATGAGAAATTACTACTTCTTGGGGGCCAACAACATTGTAAGAGAGAGTTTCAACTGTGATATTTTTCTGCAGAGAGCCGGTGAGGATCCTGTATCAATTCAGGATGGAATTCCATTTACTCAGATTCTGGGGCTTGATACAAACGGTGATGGTCTTATGTACGATGAAGATGTTACCATGGACTGGGACAACGGGTTCATCATTTTCCCTGAGAGCAGGCCCTTCACAGACCCAGCTCTGGATTATCCAAACGCCGTTGTCTACACTGAGAAGAATCCGTCAATGAATCAGTCTCTCTATTACATGAGGGTCAGTTACAGAGCTGCTTCAACCACCTATTCACTGGGGCACATGGGTATTGTCGAAGGCAGTGAGAAAGTTACCCTTACAGTAGCCGGTCAGGCACAGACGCTGATAAGGGGTACCGATTACACAATAATTTACGAGGTTGGTCTGCTAACACTTATGGGTGAAGCGGCTGATCTTGCGCAGGATCCGGCCAACACGCTGAGGGTTACTTTTGAATATGTGCCTTTTTTCAGCTCTGTATCCAAGACACTTCTGGGGGCAAGGGTGGTTTACAACATGGGTGCCCACTCCTGGTTTGGCGGAACCATGATGTACGAAAGCGCCAGCTCCCCTGACGACCGGCCCAGAATTGGCGAGGGAGCGTTTGGAACAACTGTTTTTGATGCCGATCTGCACCTGGAGGCCAGACCGGAATTTCTTACAGACGCAGTGAACATGATACCGCTGGTTAATACCGAGGCAGAGAGCAGGGTAGTTCTTTCCGGAGAAATGGCAGTAAGTCTGCCTTCCGGGGAGAGCAAAGCGTGGCTTGATGATATGGAGGGATCCGAGTCTACATTCCCCATCGGGCAGTCGCGTTCGGCCTGGTTCTACTGTTCAAAGCCCATGAACGGTTCATCTCTGTTATTTCCTGTGGGGGAAGCCAGATGGTACAACCCGACAGACAGATGGTCACTTCACGATATTGTACCAGGAGAAACCGGTAACGACGCTCTTAAAAAGCTCAGCAGTGTTCTTCAGTTTGTTTTTACACCAGATTCAGACAATCCAGCCGGTTCATGGGGGGGATTTCAGAGATGTATTGAAAGGTACGGAGCAGATTTTTCGCAGAAAACACACCTCTCGCTTTACGTCAGAGCTACAGGCTGTGCAACCGGTGCAAACCTGTACATCGATCTCGGTGAAAGAATTGATGAAGACACCTACTGGCTTGAAAGGGTTGGAGATAACCTTGTCCGTCAGGCTAACGGCCAGCTTGATACCGAGGATGTAAACTCGGACGGAATAAGATCAACAACTGAAGACACTGGTCTGGATACACTGCACTCTGCTGATGAACCCGGGTACAGTTCCAGTAATCAGGATCCAAATCAGGACAACTACAGGTACGATGCCGGTGAGCCGCTCAGTACAAGATTTAATGCTATAAACAACTGTGAAAACAACGGAAGGCTTGATACAGAGGATCTCAACAGGAATGGTGTTCTTGACAGAAGCAACACCTTTTTCAGAGTAAGAATTCCTCTGGATAATCCGGATTACATAGTTTCCACCAGCCCCAGCGGCTGGATGCTGATACAGGTCCCACTGGATGATTCACTGCTGGTAACTGTTCCTTCCATGTGCACGGGAGATCCTACCTGGGAGAAAATTACCTATGCCCGCGTGTGGGCAGACGGGTTTACCCAGCAGGATACTCTGGAGTTTTACGATATGGGTCTTGTGGGCAACAGATGGGAACCCAACCGTATAACGCCGTGGGAAGAACCGGGTGTTCCAGTTGTGCCTGAAGAATCCTTTACGATTTCGGTTGTAAACAACCGGCAGAATCAGGACTACATCGATAACCCGCCTCCCGGTATTGACCCGGGAGAAGATCGTGAGGGTGAACCCAGACTTGAACAGTCAATAAGTCTGGACTGTTCCGAATTGCTCCCAGGTCATCAGGGTGTTGCCAGGCAGACCTTCTATTCCATAGAGAACTACACTCAGTACAGGTCCCTGAGTTTTCCGTACCATGGTTCGTCCCAGGGGGGAGAAGTGTTTCTGCAACTGGGAAGAGACAGCCTTAACTACTATGAAGTAACAGCGGATATCCTGCCGGGATGGCAGGTTGTAACCGTGGATCTCCAGGATCTAGTTGATCTTAAGGCACTTAGAGATCAGACTGAGGAGAACGAGTTCAGAGCCGGAAACCTTGCTGTTGTCGGAAATCCGTCGCTGTCTGAAGTAATGATGCTGGGATTGGGAGTAAGAAACACAGACCTGCCGGGTCTCACCAGCCAGGTCTGGGTTGATGACATTACCGTTAAAGGTCACTATCTGGAGCCGGGTAACGCCCACAGGGTGTCCGGTGATATTGACTTTGCTGATATGCTATCAATGTCCGGCGATTACAGAATGATTGACGATGATTTTCATGGTCTCGGAAAAACAAGTGGCACAGGTACCACAACTACAAGATACACTGCTTCGTCTACATTTAACCTTGACAGATTCACACCTCCTGTGTGGAACTGGCTTTTACCTGCAACCTACGCATGGAATCGAAATTTTACGGAGCCACGGTATGCCACCAACAGCGATATAAGGCTGGAGGGCGATGAAACATGGGCATATCGTACAGAATCAAACAAGTGGGATACCTCAATACAGTGGAGAAGAAGCGGTCGCTCAGACGATTTTGCCGGGCGGTATCTGTTTGACCCTGTTCATATCCGCCATGCCCTGGGAAGGGGCTGGGGCAGAACCCCAACCACCAGGGATTCCACAGAGAATGAGAATGTTACATTTACCTATGATCTCAGTCTTGGCAGTATGAGCCTGTTCCGTATACCCATACTGGAAGACATAAGGCTAAGGCCAACCAGAATCGGGTTTGGGGCAGGGTGGAGACGCGGAAGAAATGTGATGTATGACATCGCAAATCAGGACACGGTTCAAACAAGGAATGATACAGAACGCGTTCTTCTTACAGATGGCAACGTATCATTCAACCCCTGGAAGGGGCTTACTGCATCCTACAGCCTCTCTCTGCGAAGAGATATGTACTACCCGTGGGACGAACCCCGGACCGGAATAAACATTGGAAGAGAGGTTTCCAGAGATCAGAATGTCAGTGCCAGTCAGGAGATAAACTTCTGGAATTTTCTGAAGCCGAGAATCAGCTGGGATGCGAAGTATGGAATGGTCAGGTTGAGTCCCCATACATCAACAGGTGCGGATACATTAAGCAGCCCTGATGTCGGTTGTGATGTGACTGCAAGGCTTAACCTGAGACTGGGGCTTGCTCACTCTTTGAGATCGATAGCAAGGCTGCGTGACGAGCGGCTTGACGAAGACGCACTGCCGGGAAGTCCCAGGTGGCTGTTAGGTAAAATGGAGAGGTGGGCAGACAGAATCACCGATCCCAGCATCGTTTTCACCAGGTCACGGGGCAGTGACTACAACGATGTACCATTTATGCCTTCTTCCGGATACCAGTTCGGGTTTGAACCTGGTATCGGAGGGCTTGATCCGTACAACAGAACAACCTCAAATTCTATTCAGATTTCCGGAGGGTACAGGCCAACAAATACCATGTCTGTGAGGCTTGAATACAATGATTCAGAGAACAAGAATTTTTATTCCGGTTTCTGGAACAGAACTGACAACACAACATGGCCGTCGGCTACGGTATCGTGGAGTGGACTGGAGAGGTATGCACCTCTTGCATTTCTCAGAAGCGGCTCTATCAGCAGCGGCTACAGACTTGAAACAAGTACATCGTCCAGGGTAGAGGGGGACAGTCTTACTCCCGTGAGCAAATCGGAGACTTCCAGATGGAGCCCATTGTTGAGTTTTACAGGGTCTTTTGACAACAAGGTTCAGCTTACACTGTCAGACAACATGTCAGCCACGGAAACAAGAAATTACACTGGAACTTCTGCCGTTGTCCGTTCGGGGAACAATTCAGCACAGCTCAAGCTTACCTACAGTTTCAGTGCTCCTGGCGGGCTTGCAATACCTATTCCTATTCTTGACAGATTGAGGCTTTCATTCCGCAGTGACCTGACAACATCCCTGTCCATCACCAGATCGACCCTGAGAAGCGAAGTCACCGGAGGACAGGCAGGAGAGACACAGGTTCAATCAGACAAAACCGAGTGGCGCATCGAGCCTTCAGCTTCATACGATTTTGGAACGGTTACAGCCTCAATGACAGCCATTTACGGCTGGAAGAAAGACAAGGTTAACAACCAGTATGATCAGAAGGATGTTGGGCTGAATCTTTCTGTCACAATCAACTTTTAGTCCTGCTCTTGACATTCGCTCATTGTGATTAAAAGTTAGGTATTCGTGAGCTCTCACTTTTAGTTTTGAGGTAAGGAAGAGGTTTGAATGAAACTGGGCCAGATGTTGCTGAAAGCGGGGCTTCTGGATAAGGATCAGCTGGATAATGCCCTCGAACATCAGAAAAACGAGGGTGGAAAACTGGGTTACAACCTTGTCAAGATGAATCTTATCTCAGAGGATAAATTGAATGATTATCTTGCAAGACAGAACCGTATTGAGGCTATTAACCTGGAGGGGGTGGAGATCCCCCAGGATGTACTTAATCTGGTTTCTGCAAAACTCGCACTGCGCTATGAAGTTATTCCTGTGGAGAGGGACGGACGGAAACTTGTTCTTGCCATGGCAGACCCTCAGAATCTTTTTTCAATAGATGATTTGAGATTCTCTCTGAGTATGGAGATAGAACCTCATATCTGTGCCTCCTCCATGATTAAGCGGGCTCTGCACAAGTACTACGGGGCAACAGATGCGATTGTTCCTGTTGAAGATGTTGAAAAAGTAGATGAGAAAGAATCGGAGATGCTTGCCGCGGACGATGAACTTGTTGTCGGCGATGAAGCTTTCTTCTCTCTGATTGAGGAAGAGGAAGAGCAGGAGGACGAAGAAGATCTTTCTCTTGAGCTCTCTGATTCTCCTGTGGTTAAGCTGGTCAACAGTGTTATTGCTGACGCGGTTAAAAGGGGAGCCAGTGACATACACTTTGAACCGTTTGAGAAGTTTATAAGGATCAGGTACAGGATCGATGGAGTACTGCATGAAATAATGCGGCCCAGCAGAAAGTACAGACAGGCAATGGTCAGCCGACTAAAAATTCTGGGGGATATGAACATTGCCGAGCACAACCTTCCTCAGGATGGCAGAACGAAAGTCAGGGTGGGAGAGAGGTTTGTTGACATGCGTCTTTCCACACTGCCTACTCTTTTCGGGGAGAAAGTTGAAGTTCGACTTCTCGATCGTTCAAAAGTTCAACTGAACCTGGATGTTCTGGGATTTGATGAAGATACACTGTACCAGTTCAGGAGAGGTATTAAGCGGCCTTACGGTATTGTCCTGGTTACAGGACCCAGTGGCAGCGGAAAGACTACAACTCTGTATTCTGCTCTTACAGAATTGAACGATGTGGGTGTAAACATCATGACAGCAGAAAACCCTGTGGAGTTCAACCTTAAAGGTATCAATCAGGTTCAGATGAACGCGGATGTGGGGCTTACTTTTGCCAAGGCTCTTCGAGCTTATCTTAGGCAGGATCCTGACATAATCATGGTTGGTGAGATCAGAGATCAGGAAACAAGTGAGATTGCTATTCGTGCAGCACTTACCGGACACCTGGTTCTTTCTACTGCACACACCAATGACGCTCCAAGCACAATCAACCGTCTTGTTGATATGGGTACGGAACCCTACATGCTGAGCACCTCTCTGGTGAGCATCTGCAGCCAGCGACTGATAAGAAAAGTCTGCAACAACTGCAAAACCCCGGTTATGGTTCCCCGGGAAGCAATGCTTGAAGCTGGAATCGATCCCGAAAGGTTCAAGGGTATTACATTCTACGAGGGTACAGGATGTTCAAAGTGCAATCAAACTGGTTACAGTGGAAGAACCGGAATTTATGAGGTCATGCAGATAGATGATGAGATGCGTGCACTGATCGAGAGTGATGCCAACAGTGTGGATCTTGAGAAGGCCGCACTGAGGAAGGGAATGATCAACCTTCGTGAAGCAGCTCTTCGGAAACTTGAAAAGGGCATTACTACATTCGATGAGGTAATAAGGGAGACTGTTTCGAATGTATAACCGTCTGGCAATGGTTCTGTTGCAGTCCGGCCTGGTTGAGCAGGAAGATATAGACAGAATTGCCGGGGAGTGGGGTCCCGGTGAAACTGCACTGGCTGAAGCTCTTGTCCTGGGGGGACAGGTAACGGAAGAACTGATAACAGAGTTCCTTGCGGAAATCTACGGCATTGATCCAATTTACCTCAATGAAACTGGTCTGGATTCTAAAAATTCCTCATTGCTGAATGAGTCGTTTGCCAGGGAAAACCTCGTTGTTCCCGTGAAGGTAGAGGATAACACGTTGTTTGCTGCAATGGCTGATCCGGCCAACCTGTATGTAATCGACGAGATCAAGTTTGCAGCAGGCAAGGAAGTTGTTGTTTACGCATCTGCTCCGTCTGCTGTAAGAAGGGCTCTTGACGATGTTTACGGTCAGATAGATGCGCTGGTAAGCGTGGATGAAACTCTGGACGATTATGACGAGGACGAGGATTTTCTTGAACAGGTTTCAAGCCTTGAGGGCGAGGAATTTGATGATGAATTCGATCTGGAAGACGACCTGGTCGGAGAGTCTGACGCGCCGGTAATAAAATTTGTAGACGGCATGATTGCAAGGGCTGTTAGAACAGAGGTCTCGGATATACATATAGAGCCTTACGAGAAATACCTCAGGATCAGGTACAGGCGTGACGGTATCTGCACGGAAGTGTACAAGATCAACCCCCAGATGCAGAATCCGATACTGTCCAGGCTTAAAATCATGTCCGGTATGAATATAGCAGAGCGCAGGCGTACTCAGGACGGTAGAATAAAAGCAAAGGTGGACAACAGGATAATCGATTTCCGGGTAAATGCTGTTCCTGGAATTGACGGCGAAAAAATTGTACTCAGAATTCTTGACAGGGGAAATCTCCAGCTGGATCTCAGAGAGCTGGGATTTCCTGAAGATGCTCTGAAGGCATTTCTTGCCGGGGTTAACTCTCCGTTCGGTATTGTTCTTGTTACCGGTCCCACAGGCAGTGGTAAAACCACAACTCTATACTCTGCATTGAGTTCTCTCAACACACCTGCAGTTAACATACATACCGCAGAAGACCCTGTGGAGTACAACATAGACGGGCTTGTTCAGACTCAGATTGACTTCTCCATGGGTTACGATTTTGCAGCTGCCCTGAAGGCGATACTGAGGCAGGATCCTAATATCATCATGGTGGGCGAGATAAGAGATTTCGAAACAGCTTCAATTGCAATAAAAGCAGCCTTGACAGGGCAGCTGGTTTTCTCCACAATACATACAAATGATGCTCCAGGCACAATTAACAGACTTGTTGATATAGGAATCAAGCCATTTCTTGTTTCCAGTGCAGTCAGGACTATAATGGCGCAGAGGCTCGTGAAAACAATCTGCAAAAAGTGCAAAGAGCCTTACACGTGGTCGGACGCTGAGCTTCGGGAGGTTGGCATAGATCCTGCTGAGATGTCCGGGATTAAAACCATGCGGGGACGCGGATGCAAATACTGCGGAGGTTCAGGAACCAAAGGGCGAAAGGGCATATATGAGGTGCTTACCCTGGACAGAGAGCTGAAACAGGCTGTTATCAACCGTGTTTCCTCCACAGAGTTAAGGCTGCTTGCGGTGAAGAATGGTATGCGTACTTTGAGGATGGATGCCGTAGCAAAATTCAAAAAGGGTATGATTACCCTTGAGGAAGTTGCAAGGGTTACTGCTGACGATGAGGAAGATGTAAAGATTGCCGCGATGAACTGCAAACTGGAAAAACAGATCAGTTCTATTTCGCCATAGTTTATTTCAGGGCATGGCCCTGTGAAGGAGGGTAGTATGAACATAAAAACGCTCCTCAAGGAAATGATGGAGAGAAGGGCCACGGACCTTCATCTTACTGTTGGTGCACCACCGACCATCAGAATTGATGGTGAACTGACCCGTATGGAGTATGACCCTCTTACCCCTAATGAGACACAGTCACTGGTTTACAGTCTTCTGAAAGATGAGCAGAAAAAGCGCTTTGAGATGGATAAGGAGCTTGACTTCGCATTTGGAATAAAAGGGCTGTCGAGATTCAGGGCAAATGTTTTTACACAGAGGGGCTGTGTGGCTTCGGCAATAAGGGTAATACCCTACGAGATAATGGATTTTGAAGAGCTGGGCCTTCCCGATATAATTACCACTCTTGCGGATAAAAGACAGGGTCTGATTCTTGTAACAGGTCCGACAGGTTGCGGAAAATCTACCACACTTGCTTCTGTTGTCAGAAGAGTTAACAGCAGACGCAGGTGTCATATTATTACCATTGAGGACCCGATCGAGTATGTGCATCATCACGACAAGGGTATCGTAAACCAGAGGGAAATAGGCAGTGATACAGAATCATTTCAGAATGCATTAAGGTACCTTCTGCGTCAGGACCCGGATGTTGCACTGATAGGGGAGATGCGTGATAAAGAAACCATGTCGGTTGCACTGAACGTTGCTGAAACAGGTCACCTCACTCTGGCTACTCTCCACACAAACAGCACCTATGAGTCCATTAACAGAATTATTGATACATTTCCTGCATCCAGTCAGTCTCAGATAAGAAGTCAATTGTCGTTTGTTCTGCTTGGAGTACTTACACAGCAGCTTATTCCAAGGCAGAGGGGCATAGGCAGGGCTCTTGCGGCAGAGGTGCTTATATGCACTCCTGCGGTTAAAGCTGCGATAAGAGATGATAAACTGCATCAGATCTACGGTATGATGCAGGCTGGACAGAAGCATGGAATGCAGACTATGAATCAATCCCTTTTCAGACTATACTACAACAGAGAGATTACAAAAGCTTCTGCCCTTGAACAATCGGTTAATCCCATTGAGCTGGAGCAGATGATGCTTACCGGAAGAGATATTTTATAAAGGGGGGAACCTATGGCTGAATTTCAATGGACGGGGACTAACCGGCAGGGACGGACCTTGAATGGAACCATGGAGGCAAAATCCCGCGCCGAGGTGAAGGATCAGCTTGAAGCCCGAGGGATTGTTATAACCAACATCAAAGGCGGCTTCGACATGTCCACCTTCGGTGTTATCGGTTCCGGTGTAAAGTCCAAAGAGCTGTCTACTTTTACCAGACAGTTCAGTGTTATGATAAACGCCGGCCTTCCTCTTGTTGGCTGTCTGCAGATTCTTGGACGGCAGCAGGAGAACAAAGTTTTTAAAAACATTATTGTTGAGGTTACAAGCGATGTAGAAAAAGGAGGAACCCTGGCTGAGTCTCTGGGCAGGCACAAAAAGGTGTTCTCAGAGCTTTATGTGAATATGGTTGCTGCCGGAGAACAGGGTGGTATCCTGGACACCATTCTTGCCAGGCTTGCAGACTACCTTGAAGATGCAGCCTCGCTTCAGTCCAAAATTAAAAGTGCAATGATGTATCCGGTTGTGGTTCTGGTTGTTGTTCTTGTTGCAACCCTTGCCATGCTTATTTTTGTCATTCCCATTTTTGAAAAAATGTTTGAAGATCTGGGCGGTGAATTGCCTGCAATGACACAGGCTGTTGTGGATGCGTCTGATTTTGTGCAGCATAATATTCTGTTCATACTGCTCGGAATAGGTGGAATTATTTTTGCCTACAACGCCTACTACAAGACGAACAGCGGGGAGAAGGTTATAGATACTATTAAGCTGTCTCTTCCTGTGTTCGGGCAGATCAACAGAAAAATGTCTATCGCCCGTTTTACAAGAACCCTTGGAACACTTACTTCTTCAGGTGTTGCCATTCTGGATGGTCTTAACATTACGGCTAAGACAGCAGGTAACAGAGTGATAAGCGACGCTATCATGAAAGCAAGGGTAAGTATTTCCGGAGGAGAGAATATTGCCGGGCCTCTTGAAGAGTCTGGTGTGTTCCCAACGATGGTTACCCAGATGATTGCCGTTGGTGAGGAAACAGGCGGGCTCGATGAGATGCTGGTTAAGGTTGCTGACTTTTACGATGAAGAGGTAAAAATTCTTGTAGATGGTATGGCATCCACAATTGAACCTCTTATGATTGTTTTCCTGGGTGGATTTGTCGGTGCACTGGTGATTGCCATGTACCTGCCTATCTTCGACATGATTCAGACAGTCGGCGGGTAAACGGAACTCATGTTTGTAAGTAGAAGGCGCCGCACCTGGCTTCAGGTGGGGCGCCTTTCCGTTCTGGGAATACTTTCTCTTTCTGGTATTGTTACCATGCACCAGAAGGAGTTTACCATTATCTACGGCAGCGTGGCTGCTGTTGCGTTTCTAAGTTCATTCATAGCCAATTACTACATGAAGAGGAACCCGGCAAGCAGAAAGCCTTACTGGTTCCTGCAATTTATCGATTCATTTCTTCTGAGTCTGGTTATTTATGTCAGTGGTGGTGTTGATGGCCCGTTCATGCCTTTTCTGGTTGTTCATGTTTTGGCTTACGGGTTCTATCTGGGTGTTTCCGGGGGGCTCGCAGCAGCCGGAACAGATATCTTTCTTGCCACAGGATTTTCGTTAATCGCAATAAATGTTCCTGGGCTGAAAACAACACTCAGTCCCCTTCTTGCAACACTGGTTCAAAGCGGTTATCTGAAACTATCTCTTACTTATATAGCACTTCGAATAGTAATTAACGGGCTTCTGCTTGTGGCTTCAGGGATTGCTTCTGGAATGCTAGCCCAGTCTCTGTATACTGAAACCGGTCACCTTCAGAGGGTGTTAAACAACCTTGCAGAGCTGAGGGCAAGAAGCAGACACATACTGGACAATCTTCATGACGGTGTTGTTGTTGTTGACGCGAATGGAGATGTTGTCAGCAGCAATCCGGCGGCCGCTGAACTGCTTGAAACAGACAAACCCATGCTCGATTCTCAGCTTGGTGAAATAGTCAGAGGGTTTCTTAAAAACAAAGATTTTCCACCAAGGATAGATATCATTATTGACGAAAAAGTTATTGAATGCAGATTCAGCCACTACGGGGATACTGGCGGAGCTATTGTTATTCTTACAGACACCACAGAACTAAGAAATTCCCAGGCTGCCCTTGAGGAGAGAGACAAGCTTTCCCTGATAGGAAAGCTAAGTGCTACAATGGCCCACGAAATAAGAAATCCACTTGCCTCAATGAGTGGCGCTGCTCAGATTCTTGCCGGTGGTGATCTCGACCGCGAGAAGGCTAATCAGATGGCTTCCCTTATAGAGAAGCAGTCCAGAAGGGTATCTGAGCTTATTGAAGGTTACCTGTCTCTTTCCAGAAGCAGCTCAGATTTTCCATTCTCAAAAATCGATGTAAGCGGTGTGTTAACAGATAGCGTTGAAAGTGCCATGCACGGTTTTGCTGGAGGTGTTTCTCTGAAAATTTCCCGATCAGACACAAATCCAATGGTGTTTGGCAACAAGGTGCGGCTCAGTCAGGTGTTTCTTAATCTTATTCGAAACTCTGTGGAAGCTTTAAGCAGCGTGTCGGAGCCTGTGGTAACAATTGAGATATCGAATTCGGAAGATGGCAGGTTTGTAAGTATTGTTGTCAAAGACAATGGTTCTGGCATTCCAGAAGATTTTATCAATAAAATATGGGAACCGTTCAAAACATCAAAAGATCACGGGACAGGTCTGGGGCTTTACATCGTGAAAAAAATAGTGAATGAGCATAACGGTACAATAGTAGCGGAGAATTCAGATCAGGGGGGAGCTGTATTCATCATTAGACTTCCAGTTGCAGGGCAGGGTATGTATGGATAGAAAAGATCTTTCAATTCTTCTGGTTGATGACGAAGAATCAATGGTGGAATGGTTGAGTATTCTTCTGGAACAGAGCGGGTACACTGTAAAGAGTTTCTCCCATCCGGAAGAGGCACTGAAGTGGGGTGAGTACAATGCTGTTCATGTACTTATTTCAGACATAAGAATGCCTGCAATGAGTGGACTTGAGCTTTTTGCCAGGATAAGGGAAATTCACCCTGACGCAGCCGGAATTCTGATGACAGCATTTTCCAGCATCGATACAGCAGTAAAGGCTGTAAGACAGGGAGCTTCCGACTATCTGTTAAAACCATTTAAAACCAGCCAGATGCTTGCCGCAATAGAAAAAGCCGTTCAAGAGAAAAGGCTGACAGCGGAAAACAGAGCACTGAAGCAGAAGCTGAGTAAAGAGTACAACTTTCAGGGAATAATCGGAAAATCGCCTTCAATCATCAAGCTGCTGGAACTGGTCAGGAAAGTTGCCGACCAGCCCAGTACAGTTCTGATATCCGGCGAAAGTGGCACAGGCAAAGAACTTATAGCAAAGGCTATACACAACAACAGCATCAGAAAAGAAGAACCTTTCATTGGCATTAACTGTGGCAGTCTCTCTCCGAATCTGCTTGAGAGTGAATTGTTTGGCCACAGAAAAGGGTCATTTACAGGGGCGTACAGAGACAAAGAGGGGCTGATGATTGCCGCCGGCAGGGGAACGCTGTTCCTTGATGAAATAGGTGAACTGAACAAAGACCTCCAGGTAAAGCTGCTCAGGGCTATTCAGGAAAGGCAGGTACGGCCTGTTGGAGATACCGCAACAAAACCATTCAAAGGCAGGCTTATCTGTGCCACTAACAGCAATCTGAAAGAGATGGTTGAACTGGGCACATTCCGCCGGGATCTGTATTACCGGCTGAATGTCCTGCCTCTGTATGTTCCACCGTTACGGGAGCGAAGAGAAGATATCCCACTTCTGATAAAGCATTATCTTGAAAATGGCAACTATCCGGGGAAGGCGTTTTCACCGGAATCCATGGATGTTTTCAAACAGTACAGATGGCCAGGCAATGTGCGGGAATTGCAGAACATTATCGAGAGAGTCTGTGTAATGTCCAGCACAACAACGGTTCAGATAGATGAGCTTCCCGAATTCCTGTCAGTCAGTAAAACAAACAATGCTGTTTCACCAGAGAATCGTCCCTTTAGCAATGATGTGTCTAAACTTCCAATGCTCTCAGAGATTGAGAAAGCATGGACGTTTTATGTTCTGGAGAAAATAGCAGGAGGCAGGAAGCGGGCAGCTTCAAAGATCCTGGGCATTAATGAAGCAACACTTCACCGTCGTCTCGAAAGGTACAAAAAAGAGGACCAGAACTAATGTCTTGCAGAATGCAATACAATCACATTGTAAATTATTCAAACAGCATTTTAGTTAACTCTCAGAGCGGTATGGACTGCGATCTCTATGGCACTCATTATGCTTTTGTAGTAGGTGAGTGTCATTGATTAACCCATTCTCTTGAAAGGAGAATACGATGAAGAAAGGTTTCACCCTCATCGAGCTGATGATTGTGGTGGTGATTATCGGTATTCTTGCCGCTATCGCGATACCCAAATTCAGCGATGTTTCCGAGAGTGCGAAGCGTAATGCTTGCCGTGCAAATATGCGTACTATCGCCAGCCAGGAAGTTATCTACTTTGCTTCCAACAACAGCAAGTATGGTACTCTTGCCCAAATTGATATGGCTGGGGTACATTGCCCCACAGCAGGATCGGGCACTGCCTATACTTTAACTGTTGCCTCAGCTGGTGGAGTTACAAGCACATCAATAACAATTACATGCCCTGCTACTGATTCCCACGGTAATATAAACAATGGTGTAGCATCTTGGATTGATTCTAACTAGTAGTCTTGTTACTAAGTAGAGGGGCTGTAAAAACAGCCCCTCTACTTGCGTATGGCCCCCATTTACATCTTTAAACTGTAGTTTTGGGATTGAATCGTAGGTAACTCCGTGGTGTGTATTCGGTTTGATGATTCTCAACCTTCACGTTACTGGCTACAAATTCAAGAACCGTTACACAAGCCTGTTCAAAATAGGTTTTCTGTGTTGAGATAAGAAAATAGGACTCCGTCCGTCAATGTGGTGTATGAACACCAACGCATTCAGGCACTATTTCTTCAATCTCAGTTAACTGTTCCACCTCCTCAGGCAGTTTGATATCAATCGACCTGAGAGATTCCTGATTCATGTATCTTCTTCCCGATATCCAATCCTCATGCTGTTCCAGTAAACTCACATTCATCACTACAATTCTGTAAATCTCCGTAATATCATTTTACCTGAATTTTGAAATTGAAACGCCAGAGAATTTTCTCTGGGATTCATGTTGATCTGACGAACCTTCTCTGATTT
>QNDR01000047.1 GCA_003646025.1 Candidatus Fermentibacterota bacterium | reverse complement strand
GTCATTTTTTCAAATTTTCCATAAAGAGGAACTATGCAGCATTCAGAAGAGCTTTCAAAGATTGCAGATGCACTTCAGGAACTTGAGACAGAGTATGAAAAGCGCACCTGGACACAGTACACAACAGGGTTTGATTTCGGCGTTGCCACAGCTTTTGAGAACTATGTCTCTCTCCTGAAAAACAAAGAACACTGGCTTGTTATTCGGCAGATTCTTGAAAAAAACAGGGATCCTCTCCTCGCCCGAGAAGCAAAAATTCTGGAGAATCATTTCAAGCCCTTCCATCAGTCCGAGAGTATCTCCCGACTTTCAGTAGAGATACAGAACCTGTCGACAAAGCTTTCCTCGGTTCTCAACAGTTTCCGTTACACTGTTAACGGTCGGGAGATGACCTCTCCAGACATTGCGAATATTCTCTCTACAAACCCCGATCGAAACCTTCGGAAAACTGCTTTTCTGTCCCGTAATCAGATAAGCAGGCCTCTTGTAGAAGCGGGATTTCTTGACCTTGTAAAACTCAGGAAACAGCTTGCGTCAGAGATGGGTGCTGCGACCTTCGTAGAGTACAGCCTGAAAGAGCAGGAGCTTGATCCAGATATGTTTTCATCCTGGCAGGGTGAATTGAGCCACATCCTCCCGCTTATGCAGAAAACAAGAGCAGAAATAGCAGGCAGATATACAGGAGAACAGGCTGTGATGCCCTGGGATGAAGCTTTCATAGCCTCTTCCATTGCCCCGGAGTTGAATGCTCCTGTAAACATGTCTGATTTTCTCAAACCTGTTGGTGCCCTGTTTCAGAAATTTGGATTTGACATATCTGCCATGAACATTACCTACGATGTTTTTCCCAGGAAAAACAAATCTGAATGGGGATACAACTTCACTATTCAGAACGGAATTGATTCAAGAATACTGGCCAATGTAAAAGACAGATTCTCCGAATTCGGCGTTCTTCTCCACGAAACCGGTCACGCCGTACACAGCTTCACCGTGAACCCGGATGAAATCATTCTTAACATGGGTATCAGCGGTATTGTGAGCGAGGGTATAGCAAACCTGTTCGGCTCATTCAGGGTCAGGGAAGAATTCTATTCCCCCTTCTTCACAGAAAACACAGAAACTGCCAGGCAGCATTTTTCTGAATTGAACAGGTGGACAAGAGCATCACAGCTGTATGCCCTGGGACGGATATTCTTCGATCAAAAGCTGTACACGACAGATCTGGAAACCCTGGATGACATCAACAACCTGTTCTGGGAAAACCGGCAGAGCCTGTTTGGTGAAGAGCCTTATGCAGACCAGCCGGTCTGGGCCAACACCATTCACTACACTACACATCCCATATACCTGCATAACTATCTTCTGGGAGACCTGACCTGTGATATGCTCGAGGAGGTTTTCCTCCGAAGAGAATCCGTTTCAGCCATAACGCAGAATCCGGAAGCCTTTGGCAGATTTATTACAGATGAGGTTGTAAAACCCTCCGGGCGATATCCTTTCCCTGAACTGTTCAGGCGGATAAGCGGCGGGGAACTGTCTCTTTCCTTCCTCACCCGAAAAATCAGAGATACCCTGATGTAGAACTGATTTGCACCCGGAAACCTGCTCTTCTATACTACTGTATAGTTTATTGTACTGTTTTTATTGGAGGTAGCGTGTTTCTTTTCTGTGTGTCGGTATTACTGATTTCCAGCCCTCCCTCTGTTGTATGGGAATACAATTCAACCGGAGACATCATTGCCGTAGAATGTGCGGGTGATGTAAACAACGACGGGACTGAAGATGTCTTTGCCGCATTCAGCGAATCTGCCGGCGGAGGAATAATGTGCCTCGACGGCATCACAGGTGAAGCTATCTGGTTTAACAGCAGCATATCAGGAACCTTTGCCACCGAAAGCTTCAGGGCTGTAAGCGATGTTAATTTTGATGGAACAACGGATCTGGCTCTTTTTTTAAACTCCATGTCTTCGGTGATGGCTGTTTCCGGAGCAACCGGCAGCCTTCTGTGGAACTCTACCCAGCCGAGCCCGGTTTACTTCATAGAATACGCAACAGGCCCTGACTCCTGCGATGTGGCTGTACTTGCCAACAGGGTTGCCGGAGCGGAACTACTTTGTACTTTCTTCGCCTTGAATGGCCAGACCGGGGAGGAAATATGGAGTCTGCCCCAGCAATCTTCAGCCGATTTCTTCATAAAGACAACAGATTCGGATGTTTCCGGTAACGGCTGGTCGGAATTTGGATATTCTATTGACCGGGGCTCTGTAGCTTGCAGTTATGTCGAGGTGAGAGACGGTTTTACAGGAACGCTTCTTCAAAACTCACCGACCATCTACTACCCGACAGTGGATATCTGTGATTCTCCCCCTTCCATGGTCGTTTCCCACTTTGGTGATATACCCTCGCTGTGGGTTGAGTCCATAAACACGGGAACAGTCAACTGGAGCTCAGACGATCAGGAAATGGTCTTCACCAATCTCAATTTCATAGCTAATACCACCGGCCCTTCAACTCCCCTTCCTGAAATTCTGGGCTGGGGCGGAACTGTCATCTACCTTGTAAGGGGTGATGACGGATACCACAATGATAAGTACACCCTCCCCCACTCAATCAATTCACTTAACTGTTTTTATGATGGAACCCAGTACAGGCTGGCAGTTCTGACCGGGGACTCTTTTCACTGCCCTCCCCTTGTCTTCAATTCTCCCTCAGTCGAACCATCGATCAATCTGCCGGGTTCGCAGGGAGAAGATATGTGTCTTCTGCAGTCTGATCTGTATCCCGCTCCGCTGGCGGCAGTTGCCTTGTCAGGAACCGGATCGGGGGTGTGTGCCATATCCACTTCGTGGCCTCTGGCAGTCAGCGGTTCATCATCGACTTCTCTGGAGACAACACCATCTGTAAGACTTCTCGACATGCCGGGAATGAACCGCATCAACATTGAGGGAAAAACAGATGCAGACATTGCCGTTATAGATATCACCGGAAGGGTTGTCCGCCGGGTCCGAATCGACAGAGGTCAGACTGTGTCTGTGATTGTTTCACCGGGAGTCTACATGTTGTTTGACACGATTTCCGGTCAGTCAGTCTGCAAAGCCACTGTAGTGAGCAACTGATTACACGCTGCTTCCACAGGGGGCAGCGTGTAATCAGTAAATTTCCTAAATAACCATATACATCGTTCTGCCGCGTCTCCAGATCAGCAGCAGAGCGTCACCGACTGTTTCAGACAGGTAAGTTCCTGCTTCGGAAAGTGAGTTTACCGTGTGTCGGTTCACCTCCTGAATGATATCCCCCGGCTGCACCCCGGCAACCGATGCCCTTCCACCTGGAGCAACATTCAGAACAACTACCCCTGATATTCCTGAAGCACCTATACGGGAAGCAATATCATCGGAGAGATCATCGAGCTGCCAGCCGTACTCACTCTGCATGTCTTCCGCGATAACCTGCGGATCCTGTTCCCTTGATCCGATGGTTACAGATATTCTTCTTGTCCTTCCATCACGAACAACGGTAAAACTGGTTTCAGTTCCGGGATCAATGGCGGCAATGATGTTTCTGAAATCGCTGGGTGAATCAAATTCTTCCCCGTCTACCAGAGTAATAATGTCTCCTCTGCGCAGATTGGAATCTTCAGCAGGTGAATCCGGAAGAATGTCTGCAACAAGAACACCCCTGGTTTCTTCAAGGTTAAACTGCTCGGCAAGGTCAGAACTGACTTCCTGCATACTTATACCCAGCCAGCCTCTCTGCACCTCCCCATATTCAAGAAGGTCATCCACCACACTCTGAACTGTGCCTGCGGGAATGGCGAAACCGATACCCTGGTAACCACCGTTTCTGGAAGCTATCGCGGTGTTTACCCCTACAAGCTCTCCGTCGAGATTGACAAGGGCTCCACCGCTGTTGCCCGGATTGATGGCAGCGTCTGTCTGTATGTAGTTTTCGTAGTCTGCCAGCCCGAGACCATCACGGCCAAGAAAACTCACTATGCCCTGTGTTACCGTCTGACTCAACGCAAATGGAGATCCTATTGCCAGAACCCATTCACCTACTCTCAGATCATCACTGTTCCCCATGGTTATGGCAGGTAGAGAATGGTCAGTTTCTATCTTGATAAGGGCAATGTCGCTTCTGGGGTCTGTTCCCACCAGTTTTGCGGTAACTTCCTCGCCGTCAGCCAGAACAACCTGAAGCTCATCGGAATCTCCGGCAACATGGTTGTTAGTTACAATCAACCCGTCCTCGCTGATTATCACACCGCTTCCAAGGCCCTGTCTTGTGTATTCTCTGGGCTGCCCTCCGCCCATTCCCGGGAAGCCGAAACCGAAACCCCAGGGGTCAAATGGCATAGCCGGGGCTGTAACTGTTGTGGTCGAGGTTATTGTAACAACACTGGGTCCCACCTGAGCAGAGATGTCTGCAAACAGATCACTCATGGCATGGGGGTCGAATACCGCTGTGACGGTCTGCAGAGAATCAACTTCTGCTGGTGTGGAATTCTGTGTTCTGGCCACACCGCTTACGGCAAGCAGTGTGGCTGTTACGAGAACTCCCGTTAGTACTCTGTACATGCATTTCCTCCTTTCAAGCAAAATACGTTAAAAATCATAGTTTTTTTGCAGGAGTTAGTTCCAGCGAACCCACAATCCCACGGCAGAATTGTTGAGGAAAGATACTCCAGTTGAAAACTTCATGTGGTGATAGTTCATATTATGCTGAATATGCTGATACAATCATGTTCCTGTGATGAACATGACATTCGTGTAACTGTTTCATCCGTTATGATGCTGAACGGATAATGACCCTACTCAATAACCACAAAACGCTGAGTATCCGTAAAGCCTCCCGAGACCAATCTGCAAAAGTAGACACCGGGTGAAAACCTATCCATCTGGATACTGTGATAGCCTTGAATGTACTCACCATCGATAATCGCGATGACATGCCCTGATAGATCGATCAAGGCAATGCTGACCAGCATTGGTCACTAAAAATTCTCAAGACCTTCATGCACCACTATCACGGACTCTACTGGTTTCCGGGCCTTTTGAATGTTTACCCAGGAACTGAAGCCGCTCTGTACAGGCGTTTGAGAAGATTTGTTCTGAAGGATATAAAATGGCTGGTCGTCTGTTTGAGAGTAGAAATGCACTCTTTGACTGAATCAGAGCACAACCAGCCTTCTGGAA
This sequence comes from Candidatus Fermentibacterota bacterium, assembly GCA_003646025.1. Classification (GTDB taxonomy): domain Bacteria; phylum Fermentibacterota; class Fermentibacteria; order Fermentibacterales; family JCC-6; genus Sabulitectum. Next base: position 13,508 of record QNDR01000047.1, on the reverse strand, counting down.
TAGTGAAAACTCTCTGAGTTCATTCTTACAATGTAGATCCCCGAACCTGGTGCAGGAAATTCAACAGCAGTTTCACCAGCAGGAAAAACGGAAGCATATGAATCAACAGACCTGCCCATTAGGTTGAAGATTACTAGCTCCACCTCTGCTTCCCCGGCAAGACTGAAACTTACAGAGAAGACGCTACCTCCCGCAACAGGATTAGGACTTATCGCATTTAGAGAGTTTATGGACTCCTCTTCACTTAATCCATTTGGATCCCAGGACACCAGAAAGTCATCAAGGAATGGTGTTACAGAAGAGTCATCCGTGAAAAACCTTACCCTGTACTGGAATAATGTATCTCCTGCTGAAACAATATCACAAAGATCACATGGTTCATAAACATAGTCAGTCCAGTAGCCCAGATTCTGAGGATTCTTTCCTGTCCTGAACTGGAAAACAGTTTCAGTTCCGGGTGGTTCTTCTCCGCTCCAATCCACAGCCAGCCATTGAGGTTCCTCCTGCATATTCAAAATGCTGGATGTAGCGTACCCGGTTTGGGGGAAAAAACCTAGCAGATTCCACCAAACTACCTGCTTTGAGTTTATCTCCGCACAAAGTATATCTCCGAAACCATCTCCGTTGATATCACACAATCCCACTGATGAAGCAGCTGAAGCACCAGGATCCACCAGGTTCTCATTCCATGATGATCCATCACCGAAGATATTGTCATACCACACAACCCTCTCGCCGCTCCGTGATCCCGCAACAATATCAAGGTAGCCGTCCTGATCCACATCTCCCACATGAACGGTATAGGGTTTATGCAGATACTCGCAAACATCATGAGCGATCCAGTTGGAACCTGCTCCATCTGAATTCTCCCACCATTGTATCTTGTGCAACCAGGTCATAGCTGCAACAATGTCAATATCTCCGTCTCCATCAATATCGCCACTTCTTACTTCGTTTATATTTTCAGCACCTGTAGCAATATACCGTCTGTGCCAGCTGGTTCCCGTTCCATCAAGATTTTCCCACCAGGATAAACTTATGGATCCCTCTCCGGAACCCAGAATATCTGTATCGCCATCTCCGTCTAGATCGGCTGCATAAGAACAAAGAGGATAGTAGTAATTCGTAGCTACCGGATGCATCTGCCATTGAGTCCCTGAACCGTCTAAATTTTCCCACCAGCATATTTGCCCTAGTTCGTATGCACTCCCCAAAACATCAATGTCTCCATCTCCGTCCATGTCTGCGGAGTGAACAGAGTTAGCTGTCGTGAAGTTTATTGCGACAACAACCCGTTGCCAATACACCCCAGTTCCGTTTACGTTAAGAAAAACAAGGATCTTTCCGGATGTATTGGTCGCTGCTGCAACATCAGCATTTCCGTCGCCGTCAAAGTCGTTACAGCAAACAGTTTCAACTCCTGCTGCAGGACCAAAAGAACCCGTTGCCCAATTTGAGCCTGTACCATCAAGGTTGATGAAATAATAAACAAGCCCAGCTTCTCTGGCGGCGGCAATAAGATCTGGTATTCCATCATTATTCACATCAGCAGTTTTAACACACCACGCACGATTAACATCTGCAGATACAATGTTCTCCAATGGGCAACTTTCAAGACAAAGCCTGCCGGGGATAATGAAACTTTCAGCATTAAGACTGGTGTAGAAGTAGTTTTGCCAGTCAGTCACCGGCCCCGGCACGTCGGGTCCACCCGACCAGTCGGTCTGAATAGCTTCACCTGCATATGAATTCAAATTAAGTAGTGTTCCGAAGAAAATAGCAGAAAGAAGAACCCTCATGGTAACCTCCCTAAAGGAGAAGCAAAATGTGAAGCTGTGAAAGCCGAACACAAAATGAGCACTCGGCATTCACCGAAGAAGAGGGAACCGCAACTCCTATTAAGGATAGAACTTCAGTCTTTGCATGTCAACTAATTCGGATATGGGAATGTGAAATGTTAAAGCCTGAGCAGTCAGAATACATAAATGGGGAGCTTCTGCTCCACAAATAAACAAATGGCTGGCGAACAGGGAGTCGAACCCCGATTAGCGGATCCAGAGACCGCTGTCCTGCCATTGGACGATTCGCCAGCGAGGACGAATTATCATAAATCCATTATGTTCTGTCAAGTATTATGTGCAGGAAAGGAGTTGAAATGGCAAGAAGAAAAGCCGATTTTCTGCCCAGCTTTATAGTTGCGGCTCTGGTGCTTTACCTTACTTCTCTGATTCTTGGCAGCAGAATGGTGTTCGCAGGATTCTGGGGAATAGTGATAACAGCAGGCGTTGTGGGGCTGCTTAATATCTTTGTAGCTCCATTGATAGCCCTGCTTACATGCCCACTGCAGATACTGACTCTGGGGCTGGCAAGGTTTTTAGTAAGTGGTCTTATGATAGTTCTGGCTTCACACTTCCTGGACAGCTTTTCCATCGCCAGTTACTGGTGGGCGGTGCTGGCTGCTGTAATAATATCTATTCTCACTTCAGCAGTTGAAAGCCTGTTCGGTATCAGGCGCGGTCGGAACTGACCTTTCTCACAATACCTGCTGGCGTTTGAGCGGTTCCCTGACCAAGAGGATTATCGCTTAGAATTTGAACAAGCAGATTCCTGTCTGTTTCCGGCGGATAGCAACCGAGAATATTCCCTCCAAGGTCGTTGATATCCACCACCGCGGCTGCGCAGCCGAATTTCCGCGACAACTGTTTTGCCACGCCCTCGGGGTCAAGCGGAGCGAGGCTCACAGCGTTGTTGAAAGGTGGAATGGTTCCCTTCGTTGGCCCGTCAATGGATCTGGCACACGAACCTGCAATCCTGTAAAAATCTCCCCGTCTTCCAAACAACCTTGTGAAACCACCGGCTATAGCTGCGGTTAGAATTCTGAGAACACCACATTCCCTGAGGGCACACTCCATTGTCTCCGGAATGCCAAGACCAATGCCGGCTGGTGTTCTTGTAACATGTCTACTGAGAAACCTTGCCAGAGGTCTTACATGGAGTTCATCCTCTCCAAGAACAAAGTATCTGCCCTGACTTCCTCCCACAGCTTTCTCGCTGACAAACAGAGTATCGTCGGTAGAAATCTCAATCTCCGCCAGAGAAAGCCCCTCCTGAATTGCTTCGGCAAGGTTGTCGCCTCTCAGAATCAATTTTGTTCTAACGGGAATTCTGAGCCATTTTTCATCGTTTACCGTAATCACAGGAGTCTTTGTGTGCATATATTCCTCTCTGGTACAATGACGGGAGTTCTCTTTGAATCTAATTGAATCCATGTCTGCTGAAGTAGAGAAGGCTGAGCATTCTCTGATTATTCTTCCTGTAGGCAGCCTGGAGCAGCACGGAACAGAAGCTCCGCTGGGTTGCGACGGACTGATTGCAGAAGCTCTCTGCAGAAGAGCCGGAGAGCTTACTTCCACACCTGTTCTTCCTACTTTTTACTACGGCTGCTCATACTCGCACACCTTTTTCCCTGGCACTTTTTCCATCTCCATTGAAACTTATTCGAAACTGCTTGGTGAAATAATCAGCGAGGCGGAAAGAAACGGCTTCAAGAATATTCTGATTGTAAGCGGACACGGAGGCAATCGGCATGCTGCGGAGAAAGCAATAGCGGAGACCGCGGGAACCATCTCCTGCCGTTACATGGGCTACTGGGAACTCCCCGGTGTTCAGAAAGAGGAGAACCGCCTGTTTAAAAAAGCAGGATACCATATCACCTCTTCGGAAGTGTCCATGGTGTGGCATCTCCTGTCTGGATCAATTCCCGGGGAATTTTCCGGCTGTTATCCTTCGGCACAGCAGAATATGAAGACTGTGTCTCCTGAGCAGTGGAAACATCTTTACCCGGATGGAGGTGTGGGAGCGGATCTTTCAGATGCTTCCGTTGCAAAGGGTCAAACTCTGTTTCAGTTCGCCATTGATTCTTTGGTAAATTACATTCTGAAAAACCGCTAGCCTTCTTTCAAAAAACCATGGTTCCTGTCTGGAACACCTTGTAGCCTTGTTGTTACCTGCGGCGACATTACATATTGTGGTTTCCAGATGTGATTTTGCTTGGCTTTTTTGTAGTTTTTGGGTTATCTCTGCTGCCCTTTGATATGAGATATCTGCCAATCGGAGGGGCCGTTTGCGCAGACACTCTATAGTGGGAACCAGTTAACAGAAGGAGCGTCAACATGATGCGAATGTTTCTTGCAGTTGTTGTCTTCGCTGCAGTTGCTTTTTCAGCAACCACAGCAGAAGATATATCAATCGACACCCCCGATGGTGCTGCTACTGTGCAGTTACCACCGGCAACGATCTTTACAGACAGTGATGCCGATCCATGGGTTCAAACTTTCTCTTCTCCGGTTGTACATCCGGTAAGAGATGAAGGTTCATCTGTATGGCCCGATTATGACTGGGGTGGCGATATCCTTGTCTCTCCGGGTCATGTGGGCAGTGGTCAAGACTTTGATGTAGACCCTGTTAGCGGCGATATTTACGCCATTTACGACACTAATCACACCACACAGGACAGTGCAATCGTCTACAGATCACAGGATGCAGGTCTCACCTGGACAATGTGGCGGGCAAGCTACAGTTCAGTCGATGAGCTTAACGACCCTCAGATCAGAGTGGTTCGAGACACCTCCGGACAAAGCTGGGTATGCATGTTCTTCCTGATCGACAAGTCTCTGAGAATGAGATACATGACACCCGACCAGAGTGCGGGCGGCTGGACGACTGTTACTTCAAACGATGTTCTCTACTACGATGTGGATGGGGAAACAGACACCAGTGCATGGGTATATGCCACATACGTTCAAGATGCTTCGGCAAACGACATCTGGGCAACAAGATGCTCCTTGGATGACTATAACTGGGTGGATGACACTTCCCTGTTTGTCGACCCAGGAATTACTCCTTACCCTTCAATAGCTGCTGCCACTGGCGGCGTTGTTACTGTTTCTTTCCTTGACGATCGGATAACCACCAACCAGAACGTCAGAATCAAAAGAAGCACAAACTACGGTTCATCCTGGTCTAGTTCCTCTCAGGTTGGAGACAACTCAGGCGGTTACGATCTCAGCTGGACATCCTCTGCCCTCAACTCTGCCTCTGCAGGTGCAGGCTGGATCTTCCTTACTTACGAGGGAACCAGTTCAGGTGACAACCTTGGTTATTTCTACACAACAGACGCCGGATCATCCTGGACCTATGGTACCACTATTGGTGGTGCCGGAGACCAGAACATGCCCAGCGTCTGTACATATAAATTCAACGGAGCAGCAACACTGGCGTTCAACAGCGATCCTGGCGACTCCACCATGTTCTGCTGGGCCAGTGCCAGTTCGCCAAACAGTTTCTCAACACCTGGACGCATCAATGACTACAATGCTACAGGGTACTGGCCACCAGCAGCAGGCTGGACTGCTAACATGTCCGCTGTTCTTTACACCAACTGGAACAACGACTACGCTCTTTACTTCGACTGGTTCGGAAACACAGGAGTTGAGGAAGACGAGTCTGCTAGTCTAGGCGGAATGGTGCAGATAACATCATCTCCCAACCCGTTCACCACAACGGCCAATATTACCTTCAATGTTGTCGGTACAGAACCTGTTTCTGTCTCCGTTTACAACATTTCCGGCCGACTTGTAAAAACCATCATAGACAACGAGTACCTCTCTGCAGGCGACCACTCGGTACAGTGGAACGGAGTTGACTCCAGAGGAGCTTCTGTTGCTCCCGGAGTATACTTCTGCCGTCTTAACACAGGCAGCTCTGTTCTTTCCACAAGAATGGTAATGGTACCCTAGTTCACCACAGGAACACAGAGCCCTCTGCTGAAAAGCAGGGGGCTTTTTCTGACACCGTTCTGTATTCCTGCTTGCAGTCCGGAAGTTAACCATGCAAAGCTCCGCTAATGTATATGATTCTATCAGTAACGCTGCCCGATCCCTCGCACTGTAAACTGCCGGTCTTCGATATCGATAGCAGGCTGGTTGAAACTCTTCACAGTGGTGTTCTACCTGAAGGATAGCATACATTTACCTGGCAGGCTTCAAGGGTTTGTACCGGAGTGTATCAGCACAATGCTCGACACCTGGAAAGCTTCATTACCTGTTCCAGAGGGCGTCCCGACGTTAGCCGGAATCATTCATGCCAACAAGATTTATCGTACCCGCTTGAACATGAGATTCTGTAAGAAGCACGGTATTCGTTTTTCCGGTCAGAAGCTTGGGCGTCCTTTTGAGGATACTGCTTTGCTGAAGGCTATGAAGAAGCAGTGGCGAGAAGATGAGCAGATAAGGAATGCTGTAGAAGGTAAATTCGGTGAAGGTAAACGAAAGTACGACATATACAGAATCATGGCGAAACAGAAAGAAACAGGTTAAACCTGTTTGACCAGCTCTCCAATTCCTGTAACATTACTGAAAGCAGAGATGAAACCCAAATGTAAGTCCTGGGTTCCCTTCTCTGGTACATCAGAATTGCCCGGCTGAACATGACGTGCCAACAGAAGCAGTTATTCAGACTCACTGTCTCTTACTGGTCTTACGGGTGCAAATGCTGACGGAAGGATTGATCGCATTACATTCTCTGCCACTCGTTATCTCACCACCATGACCCTTCCCGCTGCGGAGGAGCCAGGTGCAGTTACCATGATGCAGTACAAACCGTCCGGAACATCTCTTCCGTCTGAGTCTCTCAGATTCCAGCTCAGCGTGTTTGTTCCTGCAGTCATCTCCCCCTCTGCAAGGGTCGTAATTCTTCTGCCTGTTAGATCGTACACTGCCGCAGTTAAAAGTCCTGCTGTCGGTAAGAATACACTGACGGTTGCTGATACAGATACAGGATTAGGTGAAACAACCAGTTCAGGCGGGATTGCATCACGCTGAGAGATACCGGTACCGTATATCAACCCGAGAGAGTCGGTTCTGGCCAGAAAGACATCACCGCCGGCGTTACCTCCAATAAGGTATCCCCCCTCATCGCAGGAAACCATGTCTTGCGGATATGTACTGACATCTGGAAGGCCGTGGAGGATCTGAAAGGCAGTAGAACCGGTAGAGCTGTGGAGGAACTGAATAAAGAATTCCGGTCCTGCCCAGTATCCAGTAACAACGACCTCCCCTTCCGGGGAAGGGCATATTCCCCCGATACCGGGAAATTCCCGGGACCAGTTGAGCACACCGCCGTCGTCGATCCTTATGACCCACCCAACCGCATCAGGGGGAGGATAGCTGGTGGAATAGGTAACGCTTCCGAAGCAGTTCCCGTCGTCGTCAGAGTACACTCCCTCCGTGGATTCGTACTCATAATAGGGGTCATGGAATTCCCCTGTCCACGGAACAATGCCGCTGGAATCCGCTATCCCGATCTGGAACCAGCCATCTTTTACTCCTGCCACGGTAAAACCACCGGGCAATGAGGGTGAGCTATTGAAACATGTAACTACGTCCATCTGAGTAGGTGAAGGGATGGTCCAGATTACCCCTCCATCAAGGTCCCTTTTCTGCATCTGACTTCCATATCTGAGGAGAATATATCCGTCGGAAGTAGCGTAAACAGAGGTTGAGGCTACTGAGAGATCCATGCTCCACAGAGTGCTTCCGTCGGAATCAAGCCTGATAAGCTTGTGACTGCCGCTAAAGCCGACGAGGAGAATACATCCTCCTCCGGGAACCTGTGCGAGTCCTCTTGGAGGAAGGTCATAACTGTGCTGCCAGATTATGTCGCCGTTGTTATCAGCCTTGACCAGCCAAGTCGTAAGATCCTTCGAGGTATAGCTGTAGCAGGCGAAGATAGATCCACCGTTCGCAGGAGGAAGAACGAAGAGATCGTAGCAGAAACCCGGGCAGTCGAAAGTGTTGAGCCAGGTATCGTAAGCGTTGACAAGACTTGCTGTTGATAAGACAAGCAGTAAAACAAAGGATAAACCCGTTCTCATGACAACCTCCTGTTGCTATATAGCCGTGTAAATAGCAATAACGGGTGTACCCCTGGAAGTCAAGGAGCAATAGAAACAGAATTTCCTGCAATTCAGGAGTTACTGGCGATCCTGTCAATCAGCTAAAATGCGTATAGCAGCGATTCCATGTAGATACTGGCAATACTGAGCTTATTGCTTACTTCAGGCCAATCAGAGGAGTCTGTAGGAATCTGATCCTGCTATGCAAAAGTGGAATCATACTATTTTAGAGAACTTCTCTTTCAGCTGTAGAAAGTATTCCCGCAGATTCCGTGCTTACGACACACCTCTGTGACAAGCATTCCTGCATCTGCTTCAGCAGAATTGCAGTTTTGAAACCCCATCCCTCAACCTCCGGAGTGTCCGAGAATTGGGAATAGCTCATTCGCAGAAAGTCTCATTCTAATAACTGTCGCTTAAATGGGGGAAGCCACGAATGCTGTGCAGATACACCTATCCATCTACATATAGTAACCAACATCTTCCGCTGAAAAACAAATCGTCTATGAGTTTAGAAAGATTTGACCAGAAACCCGGGATGTACAAATGCTCCTTGACTGTCCTCACTTGGGCTGTTTTCTCCCCAAAACAAAGCAATACCCGGCACGAAAGTGCCGGGTATGTCATCCAGACTGGTAGCGGGGGCAGGATTTGAACCTACGACCTTTGGGTTATGAGCCCAACGAGCTACCGGACTGCTCCACCCCGCGACTGAGGTGCGAACATAGCAAACAAAGGCAAAAATGTCAACTCTAAACTATATATTCATCCCCAGGGAAATCCTGTGGGTGTTGCCCAGATCGGCACAGGGTTTCCACGCATAATCCAGGGAAAACTGATTGTAGCTGGTTCCCATGCCGAAACCCATGGCATCAATGAATCCGCCACCGGCATTGTCCGCGGTGTCTTTTGCTGAAAGACTCCACCCGGTTCGAAGGGCAAGCATCTCAACCGGTCTGTACTCTATTCCCGCTGCAAAGTCAAAGTCTCCTTCCAGCGGTAGAGTTGCATCTGCAGCAACCAGAAGATTATCGTTTAACAAAGCCTGAGATACTCCTGCTGCTATCTCTGTGGGCATCGGGTCATTCTCACTGTAAAAAGCTTTTGTCTGAACCCCTGCATTCCTTACTACAACGGCACCGGCAAATCCCGGCAGGGCTGAAGGAGTGTACATTCCCCCAATATCCACACTGAATCCGTTTGCATTGTAGCTGTCTATCTGAGAATAGATAAATCTGCCTGTAGCTCCTATGGAAATGCTCCCTGAAAGGGGTTTCGCCCAGGTGCCGGCCAGCGCCATACTGTTGGACGAAAACTGTTCCCCTGTTCCAAGAGGATCTTCCATGGTTGTTCTGTCAAAACTGCCACCGTAGAAGTAGTTCAGAGATACACCAATTACCGTGTTTTCGCGGGGATTGACCCATCCGGCAAAACCAGCCTGCATGTCCATCATATAGCTGGTGTATGTTGTTGTAAGTTCACTCTCTTTCAAATCAGCTGAAGCTGCCGGATTCCAGTACAAAGAAATCGGATCTCCTGGAACAGCAGTAAATGCTCCACCCATGGCAACAGCTCTGGCTCCTGCCGGTATCTGTAGAAAAGCAAAACCTGCCGTTCCCCCTGCGCTGGCTGCAAGAAAAGCAAAAAGTACCAGAGTACAAGTCAGTTTCATTTTATTCTCCTGTTATTTCTGAGTCCGTTTCAACCGGAACTGAATTCGCCGTATCTTTCAACACTGGTCTCATGGCAAAGAAGATGTAAGCACTGTCTGCTCTAGCACCGTACAGCATCTCCACTGCGGTTACCGTTACAGTGTACGCAACAGAATCCGAACCTGTAACAAACTGAAGAACCGGCAAATCGTCCGGTTGTTCATCTATAGTATTCATGCCCCCTCCCCGGAGTTCCAGACGGAGGTCGTAAATGGCATTACCGCCTAAACCACAGAGTACACCCTCGAGGTTGGGCCCGGGATAAATTAAAAACGATAAGGGCTCCCCGGCAGACAAATATACTCCCCGGCTCCACTGGGAAGAGTATCCGTTGAACAGATACTCACTCATAAAGGAATCTGCCTCTTCCGAAAGAGAACCCAGGACAAAAACAAGTAAAACAAAAAACATGATCAATCCTTGAGGCCGGAACGTGAATAGCTGGCTGCCAGGTGCTTCTGCGCAAACAGGAACAGTATTATCAGAGGAAGAACACTGAAAGTTGATGCCGCCATGAGCAGCTGGTAGTTGCTTGACTGCTCCTGATTAAAGTAACTGAGCCCCACCTGAAGAACTCGCAGCTTCTCTGAATGGGTCACAACCAGGGGCCACATAAAACTGTTCCACGACCCTATTACATTGAAAAGCATAATGGTTGCTATCACTGATTTGGAAAGGGGAAGAGCAACCCTCCACAGGTAGGCAAACCTGCTGCATCCATCAAGCCTTGCTGCCTCATACAGAGACTTGGGAAGAGTCATAAAGTGCTGTCTCAGAAGAAAAATGCTGAATACATTTGTTGTCCAGGGAACAATCAGAGCAAGGTATGTATCCACCCATCCCAGCTTTGCAAGAATCACATAGCTGGGGGCAAGGTAAACTGGCTGCGGAACCATCATTGTGGAAAGAAAAAGCAGAAACAGTTTGTCCCGACCCGGGTAAGACATGGTTCCAAAAGAATAGGCCGCCAGGGAACTGGTAATAAGAACACCAACCAGAGTAATTCCAGTAACGATCAGGGTGTTGAGAAAGTAGGTTCCGAAAGGAACTCTGTTCCACGCCTCTACATAGTTCTGAAAACCACCCTGTTCAAGGCTGGTGGATACCATCCAGAGAAAAGGCATCAGCATGACAATGCCGCCGGCAAGAAGAAGAGCATGCTTGAGCAGCTGTGCTTTTTTCACGAGTAGTGCACCCTTCTCTCTCCGAAACGCCTTTGTAAAATAGTCAGACCTAGAAGCACAACAAACAGGAAAACACTTATGGCGCTGGCGTAACCGATATCAAACCTGTCAAACGCCTTCTGGAACAGGTAGAAAACTATCACATTTGTTGTTCCCAGGGGGCCGCCACCCGGTGGTGGTGTCATTACATAGACCAGCGCAAAGGTCTGGAAGGAAGCAATGGTACTCATGATCAAAACATAGAAGGTCGTGGGGGAAAGCAGAGGCCAGGTGACATGCCGAAAAGTTCCCCATTTCCCTGCTCCGTCAAGCCTTGCCGCCTCGTAGTATGTACCGGGGATATTCTCCAGCCCTGCTAGAAACAGAACTGTGTTGTACCCTATGCTCTTCCAGACACTGACAATCATCAGAGAAACCAGTGCAAGACTGGGCCCGGCAAAGATTCCACCCGGGTGAATTCCAAAGGGAGAAAGTATCATTTCAAAAATACCGCGGGGTTCTCGAAGCCACATCAAAGGATTCCCGCCAAGAGCAGTAATAACCCCGTTTATCGGACCGGCCTCAGGCTTGAACAGCCATGTCCAGACGACAGACACCGCCACAGCGGAGGTTACAACCGGCAAAAAATAGATGGTTCTATAGATGGCTTTGCCCTTGAGTTCTCCACGAAGAAGCATTGCCAGAACAAGTGGAATAGCAATTCCGGCAGGAACAACACCCAGCACAAAAAACACGGTATTGCTTACACTGTTCCAGAACCGGCCATCGGTAAACATTCTTTCATAGTTGGAAAAAGCCACAAAACCGTGGAATCCTCCAATGTCATAGTCGGAGAAAGAAGCTGTAAAACTGGCAAGTATAGGAATTGTTCTGAAACAGATAACTATGATAAGTGCAGGCAGTATATACAGATATGGAGATATTTTTGAACCTGTTCTCATTAACTTCTCTCAGGGTAGGAAGGAATAAGCAAAATTGATAGACTCTCCATCAGTATACAGGAAAATATTGCCTTGACGGTCTGTTCGCAAGATTCGCGCACCGGTGTCTTCCCAGGCCCTGAGAACTTCCGTGTGAGGATGACCGAAAGGGTTGTCTCTGCCGCAGCTGAACACGGCAAACTGGGGCGCAGTTTTTCTTAACCACGGAGGGAAAAGAGAACTCCTGCTGCCGTGATGGGGAACTTTCATAACTGTTACCGGTGTCTGGAACGGTGTCATCCGCATTATGGTTTCGTTTTCAATGTCCCCCGTAAGCAACAGAGTAAAGTTGCCACATGTGACCAGATACACGGCAGAGGCTTCATTCGGGCTGCCTGCTCCGCGTTCCAGCCACACGACCTGAAGAAGAACATCATCGGATAAATTCCAGCTGTCTTCCCCGGAAAGAACCTCATAACCGCACTGGGAATCCATTGCGTACTGAAGCAGCCCTTCATACACGCCGGATGCAAAGTCAATTCCGGGATCTATAAGCATATTGCAATGAAACACCTCCATGGCATCTCTGCACCCACCTATGTGATCCGCGTGGGGATGCGTAAAGGCAACCACCGAAAGGGATTCTACTCCGCACTCTCTCAACCTCTGAACCACTGGAGCTCTCATCGCTCCCTCTCCAGGGGGACCTCCATCTATAAGCCATGTGCTCTCGCCAGCCTGAAGCAGAATCGCGTCTCCGTTTCCTACATCAAGAAAAGCGACGGTAAGAAGAGTGTCATCTGGTTCCCCTTCCCGAAGAAAATGAGATCTGTCAGCAGGAACATCTGGACACTCAACGGTTATAAATGGAAGCAGGCTTTCTAGGGTGGCGGGACCTACCCCTGGAACAAATTCGAGCTCTTCAACAGAACAGAAGGCAGAAATGGTTTCTCTGTACTCTACTATTGCTTTCGCGGTGGAAAGACCCACTCCGTGTAATCTGCAGAGATCCTCTTCTGAAGCGCTATTCAGATCCAGTGGCAAAGGGTCTAAAAGCGTTGATACAGCGAGAACAATCAATAATAACATGATACCACTTGACACAGGCTTCCCGGTTAGAGAATGTATGCACTCAATATAATTGAAAGAGGGAGGTACCCCATTTGAATAAATATCTTTTATCGGTACTTTTGTTGCTGACCGCGGCCGCTTTTGCCGGGCATCTGCGCCTGGAGGACAGCAGCTACAACACGATAGCTTATATACGCGAAGACGGAAGAATTGAGGACGCCTCTTTTCAGCCTCTGGGCAGAATAGTCTTCGACGAAGACGCAGATAGAATAAGAATTGAAGATGCCGGGTTCAACACCCTTGGTTATATCGATAATGATGAATTTCTCGACAGTTTCGAAGATCGAATCTTTGAACTTACTTCCGACGGAAGACTGAAAAATCATCGATTCCGCGATGTTGCTATAATCAGAAATGATGGAACCGTTGAGGCTCTCAATTTCAGCGTTATTCTCTACACTGACGGATCTAATGATGATCTGGCCCGGAGGATTGCGGTTTATCTGATTTATTTCAGCAATCTGCTGGAGTAGCCTCAACCGTCGGAACCCCATGAACTACTTACAGCAATCTGCTGGAGTAGCCTCAACCGTCGGAACCTCATGAACTACTTACCGCAATCTGCTGGAGTAGCCTCAACCGTCGGAACCCCATGAACTACTTACAG
>QNDR01000046.1 GCA_003646025.1 Candidatus Fermentibacterota bacterium | reverse complement strand
GAGCATTTATGTAACCCCCAACGACTGGCACAAAGGATACTGCATACGCAGGACCATGGACAGCGGATACATCTTCAGTGGATGGGACGGGTACTACGAGTATGAGCCAGACGGAAACTTAACAGACTATGAGGAAGGCTGGCTGGCAAGGTTCGATTCTGAAGGAAATGAACTGTGGAACATCAACAACACTATCAGCGTTAACCATGCCTTCTACTCCGTCGTTCAACTTCCTGAAGGCGGCTACATGGCCTGCGGAACCTACAATGTGTGGGAAAGCATGAACGGTAACGATGATCAATGGACACACAGCCCGCTGGAGGGTATGGATGGCGCTTCCAGGGGTTCCACCGGCTTTCTTGTAAGGTATGCGCCGGAAACAGGTATAGCAGAACCTGAACCGCAGGGTACTTTGCAACTGGAAGCCTTTCCAAACCCCTTCAGCTCCGTACTCTCTGTTTCCTTCAACCTTCCGGAATCCGGAGAAGCTTCCATACTGGTGTATGACCTGTCAGGCAGACTGGTAGACACTGTTGCAGATGAGATATTCCCAGCAGGGGAAAACACAGTTCAATGGACAGTACCAGAGGGTGTTTCTTCAGGCTGTTATCTGATTCGGTACAACGCTGGATTAGAGTCTGGTGTTAAGACTGTTGTGCTTATCAAATAGCTACAGGTATTGTCTGCTGGCACGCCGGGAGACAGTACACTCGAACCTCAGCCAAACCTCCAAAAGCACTGTGTATACAGCGTCTGGACATTCCAGTCCGCAAACACAAAAAGACCTATCGTAACCCTTTGATATATGCCAAAGAATTGAATGATGAACTGGTCGGTGACAGTCTTACCAGAAAACAGCTTGCTGAAAGGTATGGAATCTCTTCCGACAGAGTAACTCAGTGGCTGTGTCTGTTGAAACTGCCTGAGGAAACTCAGAAGCAGATTGAAACTCTTGGAGATAATTGGGAAAAACAGCTGGTCACAGAACGAGAGCTGAGAAACCTGAGAAGAGGGGAATGAGATTGTTATTTTTCGATTTATAACGCAATGCTACAATTTCATCGGAAGGATTACATTCTCGATACCCAACTTACTACAAGCATCAGCGAGTGCACTTCTTAAAAAAGACCACACAAATTTCTCCATCTGATAACCGATAAAGAAATCGCGAATCTCTTTATCTTCAAGACCACTATCAAGCACATTACGATCCCTTATACTAAATACCACTTCATATTGGAATTCAAAGATTGCAAGACTACGTTTTCCACCCTTAATAGTAATTTTATATGCGACGGGCACCTCAAGAACATCGTCCTGAATGTTATACCCGGGCTCAAAAGCAGCACGGAGAATCTCAAAGCCTTTCTTCTTATAGTCCCGGATCTCACTACAACTTGCTTCTCTAGTGTAATTTGCTCTCGAACAAACAACATTAACCAATTGAATGCCCTCCAGCATTTTTCTGTAATCAGGTGCCAGATCTTTATTCATTGCTGCTTCCTATACTAACTGACAAGTTGCTCTTCTTCGATGATAGGGGATTTGACCGGTTTTACTTCATAATATGTAGATTCCAAGAAATATGACTTGTAAGTTGAGGCCACATAATACTCATCAATATGGGTTGATACAACAGGATTCCAACTAATGGATTGATATTTCTCCTCGCAGTACTCGGTAAGATCCCCTTCCAAAAGTTTCGCCACCCGTATTTCTAGTTTTTTCGCTCGAGCATCCAAAACAGCCCTATACTTTCTTGGAACAACAAACATGTAGTCACCATGTATTGTTGCTCTGAAGCGAACACCCAAACCTTCAGCGAGTCTAACAAGCCATTTCAAAGACGGACTCCTACCAAAATTCTCGAACCTCGAGACAACAGACTGTTTTGTCCCGATTTTCCTTGCTAGTTGTTTTTGGGAAAGCCGCTGATAGAGTCTCTCATTTATAACCTCTCGAGTCAGTTCTTCCATTGGAGAAGAAACATAATCAATCGATTCCAAGTAATCATTGAATGTGTATTCACTTCTATTCTCTTTACCGAGGTTTGTCATAAATCCTCCAGTACTCTTCTCTTCGTTCACATGCTGTAGCGGTTTTACTAGCAGTGATGGTTTTGTACTCTACATCTAAGATAACTAATTTATTCTTAATCTTTTTGGAAAGGCAGAAATATACTCGTATTACACCTGATATACTCACCTTAGGCACTCTGAATTCGAACAACGATATATTTTTACTATTCGAGCAGGAATGCGGTAACGGTTTCACTATCTCCTGCTTGAGATATTCTTCATATCTAGCGAGACCGGTTTCTTCATTTTGGATAGATTTGATTACTTCGACCAATCTGTCGTGCTTCTTTCTGTGCTTTCTTCCTATCTTCCTCAACTTCTTCCTAACGGGATCGTGATCGGTATTTTCACTCTCTAGCTCATACTCTGGATAGAAAATGACCTGATACCCAGCCACGCAACTCTCCTTAATATATAGCCATATGGCTATGGACAGACAAGCCCTGCAACTCGTCATCTCAATTCGATTTAGGAACACACTGTAGAATAAGAAAGGAAAAGACATACTCATTCTTGAGTATTCAGGTGCATTCCTATTGATTACCGCTACTATCCGTCAACCTCAGACATTCTCCTAAATATACTACTCCCTTGTCCAAGAAATACTTCTGAAGATATCATTATTACATTTGATAATCGTAACCCTCCCCATTATGAGGACAGTCCAAAAGATGAGATATCCGATGTTAACATTTCACGATAAACACTCGGCGGCAACCCTCCAAGAGAACTATGTGGCCGCCACTCATTGTAACTTCTCATCCAGTTCTCTGTAATCTCTCGTACACGATCCAGACTATCAAACAAGTACGCGTTCAAAACCTCCTCGCGATATGTCCTGTTGAATCTTTCTATGTAGGCATTCTGGTTAGGTTCCCCGGGTTCAATATGTCTCAGATCTACTCCATTCTCCTCACACCACTCAGCAAGTACCTGACTGATGAACTCGGGACCGTTGTCGCTTCTCAAGGTATCTGGAACACCCCTCCATGTCTTTAACCTTTCAAGTGCCTCTACAACACGGGCTCCTGGTAAAGATGTATCTATCTCTATGTGAAGAATCTCCCTGACTCCTTCATCTAGGATGTTCAGTGTTCTGAATCGCCTTCCAAAGTAAAGGGAATCACTCATGAAATCCAGAGACCATACAGCGTTGGGACGATTCGGTACTTCCATTGGAAGAGGATCCCTGCCTGGCAATCTCTTCTTAGTCTTTTGCGAATGTTCAGGCCGAGTTCCCTGTAAATCCTGTATACACGCTTGTGATTCCACTTATGCCCATCCAGTCGCAATCTCTTGTAGCAGAGATAAAAACCCCACCTGGGCTTTCTCATGACCAGTTCCTGCAGAGCATCGATTACTTCTTTATCCCGCTCAAGTTTGTCCTGAGGCACTCTATACCAGGCTGATCTGGAAAGATCAACTGCAGCACAGGCTTTAACAACACTCAATCCTTTCTCCGCCACCAGAAACGATACAGATTCCCGGCGTTCTGATGGCGCTAAAGCTTTTTTGTTATTAGCTCCTTCAATGCATCGTTCTCCAGACTGAGATCAGAATACATGCGCTTCAGGCGACTGTTCTCAATCTCAAGTTCTTTCAACCGTCTTACTTCCGGAACTCCCATTCCTCCGTACTTCTTTTTCCAGTTGTAGAAAGTATTCCCGCTGATTCCGTGCTTGCGGCACACCTCTGTGGCAGGCATTCCCGCATCTGCTTCAGCAAGAATTGCCACTATCTGTGTCTCCGTGAATCTTGATCTTCTCAACTCGACCTCCTGGCTTGGGTTTCGCAGAAAGTCTCATTCTAATAAAATTTACATCGGTGTTCTTGAACGACACAAAGAGGACCGAAATAAAAAGGGCGGAGGATATGAATCAAGAATACCGACGAACAAAGAGGATTGGCCCAGCCTTGTTTCAGATGATACTTTCAACAAGACAGCTCTTCTAATTGCCGATATTGAACTTTCCCATTCAAGACAGGGCTCTCATACGATTATCCGCTAGTTGGTGTTGTGAGGTGTAGCTTCTGCACATGCCCATGGCAGCTGACAGTACCAAAATTACAAAAGGTATAAACAAGGGAAAGATTCAGAACTACTATGCATGTGAAAATAAGGATTGCCCAGGCAGAGACGAGATTGGGAGTAAATATCCAGGGAAAAGGCGTAACTCCATTCGGGCACAGGATCTAGATGAAGGAATAAAAAACCATATAAGGAAAACCGTTCTTTCTAATCCATCATACATCAAGCAAATAGTAGACTTCACAAACAAAGAATTGATGAGTTCCCTACCTGACAAGAAACAGATTATGTGGGCGACTAAACGCAAACTCGGAGAGCTGAAAGCTGTGAAGGATGGAATCTTCAAGGCTATTTCTAAGACTCAGAAAGAATCAACTGCATTCCATCGATATTTGACGGATTTAGAGGAAAATGCCAGACAGTTGTCGGAAACAGAAAAACTCCTTGGTGAGCAGGAAAGAGAGATTAAAGAGCTGAGCAGGGATCTTATCACTGAAGACTTCCTGAAGCGCTCTCTGGAGATCCTGATCAACTGTGAGACAGTATTTGAACCCGACAAACAGAAAGCCCTTATTCAAGCAGTTATCGGTGAAGTAAATGTTGGTCTTGATGAGATAGAAATACGTCTAAACGCAGGTTCACTACACAGACTGGCTAGAGACGCATCCAATCCGAACAAGCTAGTAAAGAGAGTTGGTGGGGGTGGAGGAGCTACACGATTCGGACCACTTCTTGACGGGTTCGAGTGTATTCCCGCTTGGCACGCCCGAAGGGACTCGAACCCCAAACCTTCTGGTCCGTAGCCAGATGCTCTATCCAATTGAGCTACGGGCGCACCGCAGGAACGGTATTCTAGCATATACGCCGCAAATGGTCAAGGAGCGGTATTGTCAGTAAATCTCTTTGTAAAGTATTGTAACTGATTCTCCGGGAACTAGATTGAATGAATCAATACCTGGCTCTATGTCTGCTCCTCTGGGAAGGGTCTCAGGCCAGATAATTCTCCAGTACATCTCCTGATCGGTTAGAGACACTGCGTCCATGAAGCAGTGGTATTTACCGGGAAACTGCTGCCAGGTCAGATCAAGCTCTATCAGTGAGTCTGCCGGGAACCAAAGTGTATCATTTCTCTGGTAAACCGACTGTGTCCAGTTCTCAACCCTGCCAGCGGAAGGGCAGTACACTGCTATCATGGGGTTCCATCTGCCATGAACCGGCCAGCCGTACGTAATCACAGCCTCCGGCGCACCGGCCGGGGCATTCCACCATGGAATGGGGTAAGTACCGGGCCTTACTGTTATCCGTCCTGTAGCTGTTGTTACAGGGTTGTTTTCAGGGTCTAAAAGATTAATCGTGTCTGCCTGCCAGACCTGTTCTGTTGTGTTGTTCAGCAAAGCACTGGCAAAGATTCTTCTTGTTGAACCCTCTGCTTCAATTGTGTAGCCCGGAGACCACGACAGACCTGTGTGCTGCATCGTTACAGTTGCAACTCCCTGTGTTAACCCGCGGCTTACTGAAACAGGGAAACCTGCCAGGTTGTTTGCCTCTGAAAAACCGCTGGTGTCCGCCTGGGGAGAAAGCTGAAATGCAATACCCACTACCTGTGCTGAATCAACAGCAAGAACAAACTCTGCAGGTTTGCCGGAAGGAAGTGTTCCTGTTATTGTGGCCGGGTCGGAATCTCTGAATGTAATGGATGTAACATGGAGGTCTACGGAGCCAAGTCCTGTATATTCCCCACCGCATGCTCCTAAAAGAAGCAGTGCGAAAATGGTAAGTAACTTCTTCATTATGTCCAATCGGTTGAGACGGGGTAATATTCCTGTCTGGAAGCACAAAGGAAAGGCTGACCGTGACAAACAGATCTCACCCTCTCTTGAAAAGCTTGAATAATATACTGCGGTTGAAGTGGCTGGTTCCCTTCCTGACGGTTCCAGTACTGTTTATAGCTTCAACTCTTGTTGAGTCGTGGTTACAGGAATCCGGAGTAATTCCATACACACCTGTGGGGAAAAGGTCAGTTCTTTCAATCTGGCGGATAGCGATGCTCACAGGTGCTGTGGCGGCACCCCTTGCCTCAATCTACCTGGGTGAGTTATGGAAGAAATGGAGAAACACCGGAGAGAGCTTCTCAGGCTACTTTTTCAGAGCTGTTATCTCCATCTTTCTTCTTGTTACAACGGCAATGACCCTTAACGGACTGGGAGTTCTGGCTCCTCTGGGCATTCCATCATCACTGATACTTCAGATGATGCTGACCCGGTGTATTCTTGCGGCTCTCTGGATTGTGGCGGCGGCCACCCTGTGTTCATCCATCACCAGCAGCACCGGCGGCGCGGCTCTTGCCTTCGGTCTTTTCAGTATGGCTCTGCTTCCCGGTCTTTCAGGCTCAGCCGTCAGCTGGTGGGTGATTGCGCCTCTGGGCACAATGGTTACAACTGCAGGTTCTGTGTCCACCGGATGGAACACATCTCTGGCTGCAGCCACTCACTCGCTGTTTTATTTTGCAGCAGGGTACTTTCTTCTGAGAAAGGCTATTCGCTGAGAACCGCCATGTTCACAATCTGTTCAAGAATGTCCTGGGGGTTTACTTCTGAAGGACCATACATGGTCACAAGCACGGAGTATCCATTTCTGAATATTCCGTATGCCCGTCCCCTGCCCATTACACCCTCAGACGGGAAAAATGTAAAGTTGATCCGGGACATAAGACCAAGAGATCTGGAATTCCTTACATCTGTACCCATGCTGCCCTCTACCCACACAGGCTCAGACCAGCGAATTGATTCCATAAGGTCGGGGGGAATAACACTGGAAAGCTTTGCCTCTACCCAAAGAGTCTTGTCTTCAATGGCATCTTCAGCTTTCCAGTAGTAACAGCCAAAGGTAATTCCCATGCTGTTGGGCTGCCCGGCAACTGCACCGGTTTCTTCCGTCATTGTACCCTCAATCAGCGGGCAGATCTCCGCAGGAAGGTATGAAAATTCTATGCCTGCCGGTTCCAGTATGTATGCCGGAGTTTCCTGCTGCAGGGGTATGATCAAACTAAGAGCTGCTACTATAAGTCCCATGTTCCACCCTTTCTGGAGAGATTGCTTCATTGTTCCGTGGGCAATAGAATAGAAGAGGTTCGCCCTTTGTCAACTGGAGGTACTATGCAGGAAAAGATACTCATTGTAGAGGACGATGTTCCACTTGCCTCTCTTCTCTCGGAATATCTTACCGGCCAGGGCTATAAAATAGAGGTTCTGCACGCCGGTTCAGGCGTAAAGAAGAGGGTTGTTGCCGGGCAGCCCGACCTGGTTATTCTCGATCTGATGCTCCCGGATATCAGCGGGCTGGATGTTTGCCGATCTCTCAGAGAGGGCTGGAGAGGGCCTATTCTTATGCTGACAGCCATGAAAGATGACGTTGATGTTGTCGCAGGACTGGAGATTGGCGCCGATGACTACCTGGGAAAACCAGTTGCTCCGAGGGTACTCCTTGCCCGGGTAAGGGCTCTGCTGCGGAGAAGCACTTCCGACCTCAACTCGGAAATGATAGAAGTCGGCCCGGTTGCCGTTGATGTTCCCGGAAGAACCGCAACTCTCCAGGGTAAAAAAATAGATCTTACAACTACTGAATTTGACCTGCTTGTACTTCTGGCACGCAGGGCGGGAAGAGTTCAGAAAAGAAGCGTTCTTGTGGAGGAACTGCGGGGCATTAACTTCGATTCGTTCGACAGGTCGGTGGATGTTCTAGTCTCCAGGCTCCGCAGAAAGCTGAAAAAACACGGCGGGATGATCAAAACCGTCCGGGGTCTGGGATACCTTATGTCTCCCATGGCTGAAGAAGAGTCTTCATGAAGCTGTACTGGAAAATCTACCTCCTTCTTACTGTTACAACTCTCTTTACTCTGATCCTCTCCATCTGGATTTCTTTCTCGGTGCTTCCGAGACACTTTGAACAGGTGATCAGCCAGCGGCTCGATGACTTTGAGTCCTCTGTAATGAGCATGAACAACCCTACGGGCCCGGAAATTGAACAGCTTGCAGACTCTATGAACGTGATTCTGAGATTTTTCAGAAACTCCCAGCGTCCTCCTGCAATGCCGGGACATCCTCCCCAGGGAGAACGGGAGTGGCGAGGAATCAGGCTGATACAGCCTCCTGGGGCAGATTTCTCCGTTCTGGCATCCGGAAGGCCTCCTTCTTCCAGATTTTTTCTTCTGGTTGTTTTCGGCCTGGGGCTTTTTCTGTCCCAGGCACTTGCACTGGCTCTCGGGCTAAGGTCTGTTTTCTCCAGAATTTCCACACTGAGACAGGTTACAAGTGAATTCGGTGAAGGCGGGCTCTCTGCCAGGTATCCTGCATCCGGCAGCGGAGATGAAATAGACAAACTCGGTTCAACCTTCAACAAGATGGCGGAACAGATCATCTCTCTTCTTGGATCACACAACGAGCTGCTGAATTCAGTGGCACACGAACTTAGAACCCCCCTGGCCAGGCTGAGTTTTGCTCTGGAGCTGGCAAGAGAGAATCCCGAGGCAGTGAAAGAAAAACTGGGACTGATGGAGCGGGATCTGTTCGAGCTTGACCGGCTTGTTTCCGAGCTGCTGGAGTTCAACAGAATAGGCAGCTCCGGAGCTCTGGTGATGGAACAGGTTTCCATGAAAGACATCTGCCTGGGCGCTGCAGACGGCGAACGGATACCCGGCTCGGATGTTAAGATAACGGTCTCTTCCAACAGCACAGACCCCACTGTGTACGGTGACCACCGACTGCTGCTCCGTGCTGTTTCGAATCTTGTACGGAATTCTGTGCGCTACGCCAGATCCACTGTAACAATCAGCATCTCCACTGTCAAAGATACGGTGGAAATTGCAGTTACAGACGACGGCCCGGGATTTCCTCCGGGTTTTGCGGAGAGAGCTGTTAATCCCTTTGTCAAAGGACATGACAGCAAGGGCTCCGGTCTGGGCCTTTCCATCGTCAGCAGAATACTTGAGAAGCACGGCGGCTCACTTGTTCTTTCCAATGCAGAGGAAGGCGGTGCCATGGCTGTTGTTTCAATACCACTAAAAAAGGGGAGGGCCTGAGCCCCCCCCTTATTAAAAATTGCCCTACTTCTTCTTCAGCCTTGCATGCCAGTCGATAAGAATTGGACTTGCGACAAAGATTGATGAATAGGTTCCAACAACGATACCTATCATCAGTGTAAGGGCGAAGTTCCTTATGTCTCCAGTACCGAATATGAAAAGCATCAGCACTGCAACAAATGTAGTAACAGATGTTACAATGGTTCTGCTGAGCGTCTCGTTGATACTCTTGTTTACCGTCTCCTCGAAGGTTCTGGCTTTTCTGAGCCTGTTGTCTTCTCTGATCCGGTCAAACACCACGATTGTGTCGTTGATCGAGTATCCCACAATTGTAAGCAGTGCCGCTATGATGGTAAGACTTACATCCACCTGAAGCAGCGCCAGGATACCAACGGTGATCAGAACATCGTGGACGAGAGCAACAACGGCAGCCACTCCCCACTTGAACTGAAATCTGTACCAGATGTAGAGAACGATAAAGAACATGGCCATGAGAATTGAATTCACAGCCTTCGACCTCAGTTCGGCCCCTACACGGGGACCTATCTGCTTGATGAAAGATGCCTCTGAGTTACCGCCTTCGTCTTCCATCAGTGTGCAGCTTTCCTGGTCGAGAGCTCCATACACTATTTCCTTATCACTCGTAGATGTTCTTATCACGAAAGCGCTGCCTTCTCCGTCCCAGTCCTGAAGAGACTGTACCTGCACGCTTTCAAGACCCTGCGCTTCAAGAGCACCGGCAAGCTGATCCGTGGTGCTGTGCACCTGGGAGATAACATTGGTTTCAAGACCGCCGGTAAAATCGATGGACAGGTTGAGACCGCCATGGGCAGAAAAGGCAATAAGCCCTATGAGTATCATGGCAAGCGAAGCAACGTAGGTCTTTTTACGTATAGAGGTAATACTGTAGTGGGCATTTCTTACAAGAGTCATCTTGCCTATACTGATTTTGGTTCTCTTCACCTGTGCCAGCATGATGCTGAAGATGGATCTGGTAAATACCAGAGAGCAGAACATCGATGCCATGATTCCAATGGAAAGGGTAACGGCAAAGCCTCTTATGGGACCGGTTCCAAACTTGTACAGAACCAGCGCCGTAATAAAGGTAGTGATGTTGGCATCCATAATGGTTACAAAGGCTCTTGCATAACCAGCATTAACTGCGGATCTGATTCCCTTGCCGGAGCGAAGTTCCTCGCGGATACGCTCGTAGATAAGCACACTTGCGTCTACTGCCATACCGATGGTGAGGATAATACCGGCGATTCCGGGAAGGGTAAGAGTGGCGTTAAGCCCGGTGAACCCCAGCTTTGCAAACGGCCCCGGGAAACACAGGAATCCCAGAATGATCAACATATCGAACAAAAGAGCGAGTACGGCAATGAATCCGCTGACTCCGTAGTAGATCATCATGAACACCGCGATAAGAGCCAGTCCTACAATACCGGCAATCATGCCGTTGCTGATTGCTTTCTGACCAAGGCTGGGGCCTATTGTCTGTTCTTCAGCTATAACGAGCCTGGCAGGCAGACTTCCTGCTTTAAGAACCAGCCTGAGATCCCTGGCCTCTTCCACAGAGAAAGACCCGGAAAGCCTTGTTCCGCTTCCGGTGATTCTTTCGCGAATGGTAGCTACTGAATAAATTCTGCCATCCAGAAGAATAGAAACTCTCTCGTCTACATTATCTCCTGTTATTCTTGCCCAGTTGGAGGCACCAGTGTCATCAAACTCCAGCAGAAGATACGGGTCTCTGCTCATGGAGTTGGCATCTCCCATTCTTATACGGACGTCTGTAAGGTTTGCCCCTGTAAGCCTGTAGTAGGGCAGCTCCATATCCGACTGTCTGTCCCAGCCGCGACCGGAATCTTCCGGAATAAGGAAAACACTCATGAGCACGGTTCCATCAGCCACTGCAGTCGGTTTTCCAAAGACAAAGATAAGATTTGCTTCTGAGAGAATCGCTTTTACATCATCACGGTTGATGATTGACTGGAAGGCGTCAAGCTCTTCTCCCTGTGAGATCACCCAGTCTCCGGGCATGATGCTGAGAATCGCTGCATCGTTCTCATTCACAGATGTGAGAAGCGAGCTGAGAGTACCAGCTACCTCGATGGAGGGAAGAGCCTGATCGTCGGCTGTTTCTGGAACCGGAAGGGTTAGATCGTCTCCTCCGGCAGGAAGGGTGAACTCATCATCTACGACAGGTTCAGTCGCTGTTTCTTCGGGAACTTCATCTCCAAGAACTGCTTCTATTTCCCTTATTACCGGAATACTGGAAGGAGACGGATGTTCAGCATTGGGATACGCAACTATCTTGAACTCAAGCAGAGCCTGTCTCTCAACAATTGAACGGGCCCTTGCCGGGTCTCTGACTCCTGGAAGCTGAACAATTATCCGGTCACTGCCCTGGCGGGTAATGGAAGGTTCAGACACACCGAACTCATCAATTCGGTTTCTGATGATCTCAAGAGCCTGGTCCAGAGCCTCGTCGGCATCCAGCCCTGCTGTTGGTTCCACCGTGTAAGCCAGGTACATACCGCCCTGAAGATCGAGCCCAAGCTTGATGGTTCCCATACTGGACTGATACAGTTGTCTGTAACGTTCCAGCACTGGCTCTCCGCCCTCATCCTCCATGCCTTCAATAAGCCCTCTGAGATAGGGGTTTGTTGTCTCAGGCTGAACACTGGCTTCTGCACGGTCTCTTTCTACCGCCGGCAGTGAATACCATTTCACCGTCGGCCAGATGAGAAACAGTGCCAGCACCAGCACAAAAGCGGAACTGTAAATTCTCCATCTGTCGGTTCTCTTCATAGAATTCCCCTTCATCTGTGATCAATCGCTCATCTAATTCTTTATTATATCATCAGTTACAAAGCAAGCATCTGGCCGGAAGCGTTTGCACACCCCTGCAACCCAACCTTCCGGAAGAGATGGAAGATAAATAAAGTCAGGAGAATTGACCACCTCAAACGAAAACCTCTACCGGACAGTCAGTTTCTTCAAGGTGATGTAAAGTGGATTTTCAGAGGCTGGCCGTTGGGAAACAACGCACTGAAGACTATTCCTCCTGTTTCTCTTTCCCGCGCTATAATCCGGCTGAAATTCAGTTTCCTGAGAATTCGTGTTACATACAGGTTTGCCTGTGGTATGCTGTACATGTCGTAATCCAAATCCACAACCCAGACAGTGGTGTCTCCGGAAAACGATTCTCTGGGTACACCTCCAAAGTGGTACGGCTGTATTTCCAGTTTCAGCTGGTCGTAAACAGACAGAGTTTCAGGAAGCTGACTTTCAGGATACAGCACAGTCATATCCGGTGCTGCTTTCACCGCAGTAAAGATTCCTCCGGACAAAAACACAGCGACAGAGATCAGAAACCATACCTCACCAGCTCTCATTATCACCTCCCTGGCCTGGAACCTATATTCCCGGTGTATTACATTTCCATAAAACGGTAGTGAATGTCAACCCCGGAGGAGTAATGAAATATACTTTAGCACTGCTTGCGGTAGCTGCTGCTGCAGCTTTTTCCGCATCATGGTCAATCGGTCCGGATGGTCTTTCCGGCTGGCCCGGTCTTCCCTGCTCCGACATTCTTGAAAAAGGTCTGCTCCGTGCGGGAATGGAAATTCAGTTTGTCTCCACCGACGACGGAACAATTCTTCGCACGCCGCTGAAAGCCCTGTGGGGAGCGGAAAACAACATAGAGGCTGGTATTGAAATACCGGTTATCCCTGTTGACAACGCATACAACGGGTCCGCTGTGGGAGACATCACCCTGTCTGGAGGATGGCTTTACGAAAGAGCCCGCGGCGGCACTGCCCTCAAGTTTACAGGAAGACTTACCGTTCCCTCAGGAGAGGAAAACAGAGACAGAGGATCAGAGCTGGCTTTCGGAGCCGTAACAAGCTCAACATTCCTTGACTTCCGCTTGTCCATGTCTGCGGAGTATGCTTTGAACGGAGGCAGAAATCCCTTCGACGATACAGTGGTTGATGTGATGTATTTTAACGCCGGAGGTTCGAGTTTCATAACTCCCGACTTCCTTCTGTACGCCGCTATGAACGGAACAACTTCTTCTAAACTGGTGTTCGGCTGCGGAGCGGAGTATCTGTTTACCGACGAGATTTCCCTTGACGGTGGAATTAGAACCGGCATAGACAACTTTGAAAATGTTGAACTGTATGTCGGGGCAAACTGGACAGGGCAGGGCTTTTAGGAGCTCTGATATTATCAGCTTCTTGCTCAGGTAACGCAATTGTGTGATATTTTTCCAGGTCAGGGCAGATTGAACCCTTGTGACCGGGTTTGGAAATTGAGCCGTCTGATATTCCTCTGTGACGGTCCAAATCCGAGCTGTGCTTTCTTCTGTTGCCTGTCCCTGATCCTTTGTGTTTACAGGTGGGGAGGGTGGCTGTTTGAAAAACCTGATACCCTTTGTTGGCAGACAAAAAGAACTTGGATTGCTGGACAGGTACTTTGAAGATACCCTTGATTACCACGGAGGATTCGTTCTCGTCAAGGGGGAAATAGGCTCTGGAAAAACCCGGCTTCTACAGCATTTCGAAGAAAGAACCAGAAGCCACAATCTGCACGTACTGAAGGGAAGGACAAGAAAGGCTGAAACCAGACCGTTTTCCCCTTTCTCCCAGATGGTAAAACATTTTCTGTGTGACCTCGAACATGATCTCAGATGGATGGTCAGATACCTGGAGCCAGATATCTCCTCCTGCTTTCTTAACCTGATTCCCGAACTTCGAAGGTATTATCCGCTTGACTCTCCGGAACTCGCTTTCTCTTCAACAAATCTCTCTTTTTTTTATTCATTCCAGCGTTTTTTTGAGAATCTTGCCGGATCCAGACCTCTGCTCCTTATTCTGGATGACATTCAGTGGATGAGCGATGATTCGATAGAACTGTTGAAGTATCTAGTAAGACGGATCGACAATCTGCCCATTCTACTGCTGGCAACAATGCGTTCCAATGAAAATAACAAAAAACTCGAAGAGAACATAGACGGTTTCAAAACAGACAGGCTCGTCTACTGCATGAACCTGAGTAACTTATCATCTGCTGATACAGAGCTGCTGCTGGAACGGAAGTTTGATACAAGTTTCTCAGCTCAGTTTTCGGAATGGCTTTTCTCTATAACCGGCGGGAACCCCCTCTTCACAGGCGAAATACTGAAAGGCCTGATGCGGAGGAATATCCTTCATACTGCTTCCGATGGAGACAGTTGGATCATTGAGGAAGACTACAGGGATTTTCCCATATCAGGTACCGTTGAAAGTGTTGTAAACTACCAACTCTGCAGCTTGTCAGAGGGGGAGCTGGGCCTGCTTCAACAGGCTTCCGTAATAGGAGAGCACTTCCAGACGGATCTTCTTCGAAAACTGTCTGATGAAATAACTGACAACCAGTTTTTGAGTTCTCTGAACATTCTTTCGTCCACAGGTATTCTGGAAGAATCCCATGGTGGAATAATGAGCTTCTCACACCCGCTGGTGCACACAATGCTGTACCGGAAAATAGAGTCAGGAAAAAGGCGCCGTCTTCATCGAAAACTGGCGGGAATTCTGGAGCAGTCGGGGCGGCAACCCGATGAAACGGTCAGACACCTCACTGAGGATCTGCAACCTTCAGAGGAAACCATTGAACTTGCCCGGCACCTGCTTGGTCTGTCTCTGAATTACATCAAAACCGACTGCAACTACCGGAACGCCTGGAAATACCTGACGATCGCACACAGAATTACCCGGCGCATTGAACCTGAAGGCATACTGAGGCTGCAGATAAGGGCAGGTCTCAGTCATCTATCCTGGATAATGGGAAAGAATCCCCTTTCAATCACGGAGGCGGAAACTTTCGTTTCTGAGCTGGTAGACAACAGGCTGCTGGAAGAAGCAGCGATGGTTTACAGGATGCTCTTCCACAGCGCTCTGAGTTCCCGGAACATTCAGAAAGCCGGGAATTACCTGGAAAAGGGCATTTCTTTTTCTGAAAAAGATAATCCTGCCCACTGGATCATGGCAGTTGAGCGATGTCTTTTAGACAGACGAAAAGGCCGTCTGGAAGAGTCCCGGCGGGAAGCTCTCTCGCTGATTGCCAGAATGCCTGGGGAAAAGGTGCCTGGAGCTCTGTACAAGGCGTACACCAATATTGGCTTTGTTTCGTATGTCAGGGGTAATCTGCAGCAGACGCTTGACAACTTTACAAGAGCCCGGGAGATCGTGGAGGAATACCATCTTCTTCTGTACCGGGCTGATTCGCACTCAAATCTGGGTCTTATCAAGATGACAATGGGTAAACTCGACACAGCCATAGATGAAATCAACTGCTCACAGAGAGAGGCTGATCTGCTTCAGAAAAAACCACTCAAAGGTATAAATCTCATGTACCTGGGGTTTTGTTACTACAACAAAGGAGATTTCCAGCGCGCTTTTTCCTTTCTGGAGCAGGCGCGAATACTGGCTGTAAACACAGAC
The DNA here is from genome assembly GCA_003646025.1 of Candidatus Fermentibacterota bacterium. Lineage (GTDB taxonomy): Bacteria > Fermentibacterota > Fermentibacteria > Fermentibacterales > JCC-6 > Sabulitectum. The sequence continues at coordinate 3,094 of QNDR01000046.1, read as the reverse complement.
AATCGCAGATTGATTTCCATCATCCCGCGTTTAACGGCAAGAGTACATATCAGATCCAATCAACTTGACAAGGCTGAAGCCGTGGTGCGGAGTCTTTCAGGCCAGAACCTGTCTAAAGCTGATTTCAGCGATCTGAAAAAAACCATTATCTCCTTCCAAATAAAAAAGGGAGAGATGGATCTTGCTGAAAAAACCATCAACAGCACACTGGTTCTTCTGAAGGAACTGGAGGCTGAAACACGATACGCGCATGTGCTCGGGCAGAAGGCTCTGATCCTTCTTCACAGAAAGCAGACAGATAAGGCGAGGGATCTTCTTGAACAATCGCTGAGCATACTCAAAGAGAAACAGGCTAAGCCTTTTCTCAGCGAAACACTTATTGAATTCGGTCTCGCTATGGGCGGAACCGATGGAGAAAAATATTTTATTGACGGGCTGAGAATTCTACTGGAAATGAATGCTTCTGCAAGAATTACCCAGCTGAAAGAAGAAATGCAAAACAGAGGATTTCAGCAGGCTTTAAAATTCGTGAGAGACCAGATGGAAGAACCTGCCGGTGGGAAGCTGGAAATTACGGCATTCGGAGGTCTTTCTGTGAAAAGACCCGGCGAGCTGAAGGCTGTCTCTGGAAAAATATGGCCATCAAGGAAAGCCAGAGAGCTGCTGGCCCTGCTTCTGGTTCTAACTGAAAACCGGCAGGTAACCAGGGAAGTTCTTGCCTTGCATCTCTGGCCGGAAGCGACAGAGAAAAAATCCCTGGCCAACCTCCGTGTGGCTCTTACTCACCTGAACCATGTTCTGCAGGGCCACTTTATCATTTCCGATGGCCCTTTCCTTTCTCTCAACACAGAGAAAATCCAGGTAGACTTCTGGGAGTTTGACACCCTGTCAAAACAATGGCGGGATTCTATTCGACAGGGTAAACTCCATACAGCTGAAGACAGAGCTCGAGAAGCTTTGTCTCTTTACAGGAGTTACCTGCTGCCGGAATTCTACAGCCTTCCAGTTGCAGATATGCAGTTGAGTCTGGAGAATGTGATGAGGGACCTGCTCCTCTGGCTGGCGGAAAGATGCATGATGCGGGCTGAATGGAGGGAAGCGATTCTTCTGGCAAGGAAACTCGCTGCTTCTGACAGCTGCAGCGAACAGGCTTTCCGTATAATAATGCAAGGCCTTTTTAACCTTGGGGACAGAACCGGTGCCATGCGACAATACAAACAACTGCAAGAAAATCTTAAAGAAAATCTTGGGATTCCTCCTGAAAAACAAACTGTCGATCTCTTCACGCAGATAAGCTCTCAAATCGAACAATAACGCGGTTTCCCCCTGTTTTAACGCTTTTTTAACACCCGCCCCAAATGATACCTGCATGAATAACAAACAAAAACGAATATGCCCGAAATGCAACTACCTTGGCAGCCAGCAGGACAATGTCTGCCCCAACTGTGGGATCAGTCTGATTTCTCTGTGCCCCCGATGCAAAGCACCGATAAGAGTTGCATTTGCCAAATTCTGCTACAGGTGCGGCGTTCAGTTCAGCAAGACAGTTGATAACCAGAACAATGGACTCCGGCACACCGGCAGTTTAACCCGGAACCCGGCCTTAACAGCAAAGGAAAGACCGGAAAACAATCAGGAGGAGAAATGAAATATTTATTCAAAACGGTATTGATCATCTCAATACTATCAGCATCGGCTGCAGCAGAAACCTGCAGTCTTATTCCCGCAGCAGATACCTGGATCTGGTCCGGAACCGGTCCCTGGGGAAGCTCATGGACCCTCAGAACCAACATAGTCTCCTTATTCGATCAGGAAATAGTAATTCGATTTAACCTCTCCTCTATTCCTTCAGGATCCACCATTAACTCGGCCGATCTATTTGTAAACAGGTATGATGGTTCCTCCCAGTGTGACTCTATGGTTTGCGAAATTTACCGGGTAACCGAAGACTGGGAGGAAGCAACACTTGTCGACAGCATTGCCCACGATTCAAGTTACCACTACGATCAGATAGCCATAACCTGCAACGGTTGGTACAGTATGAATTTAACGGGACTTGTTCAGGAATGGATCGATGGTACCTACATCAACTACGGAGCTGTGTTCTACGGAATAGCCGGAACTGGTTCATATCAGTACTTCCGCTCCAGGGAGAGTTCCTCCGACAAACCCCATCTGGATATAAACTACACTCCTCCAAGCATGCTGGAACACACGACATTTGCCTCTATCAAGGCCACCTTTACGATGTAGGAGCAGTTACAGAATTTCTGCTGCATCTATTCAAAGAGCCGGATTTCACTTCCGAATTGACAATGGCGTGATCCGGCTCTGCTGTTGTGTACTCAAGAGCAGAAAAACTTTCAAACCCAAACCACAGCACGGCTTTTCACAGCTTTATCTTTTTGACGCCTGCAGCCTTGTAGCCCTGGAACTGCAATCGTATATTGCATTGTTTCTTGTGAGGGGTTCAAGTTTAACACGCACTTCAAAGGAGTGGAAGAAAGAAATGAGAACATTCTACAAGAAAATCGCCTGTAAGAGAAACTGACTGACCTCCCGAAAGAGGATTGTTCAGAGCGACAAAACCAAGAGATCCATCAACATTAATTTCTACAGGGTCCCCGTTCATTCTCCAGTTCGATAACTCTATCCAGCCTCTCTCTGAAACATCAGAGCGTCTGAAGCTGAAATTTCCCTGGCTTTCAAGGTCCCGGGCGAAAGCGGTAGTGCAGTCTCTGTAGGCGTTGGATACAGATGAAGCCACAGAGTGTCCACAGGAAAATCAACACCACTTGTAAACACCATTTCCATGGTGCCCTGTATCCGGGTTGAATCAGGATCAAGCGAAACTTCAATATTGTAATCAGCAGTACTCTCGGCGCCTGGATACCCGGGAGAAAACAGTATGAGAGATGCGAAACAAAGTGTAAGCATAACCGCCAGATCCTTCCTTCAGGGCAACCTGTTTAGTCTTTTTGCGGAGATACGGAGCAGTGTTTATTCAGCGTATGGAGAAATTCTTCTGAGTCTTTCAACAATTGATTCCAGAAGTTTCACTGTGTGGTCAAGTTCTTCCTGCGTGGTGTATCTG
>QNDR01000045.1 GCA_003646025.1 Candidatus Fermentibacterota bacterium | reverse complement strand
TGGGGGCGCTGGACGAGGCGAGTGCCGTATCAAGACTTCTGGCCGAGAAACACCCGGAAAGTGTTCAGCCAGGAACAGCAGACTCATTGCCCGGCAGTTCAATGAAAATGATAATGTACAATATTAAATAAAAAATGGAGGAAACCATGGCTGAAAATTCCACCGGATTGACCACAGAGCAGCTTCTTATGGAGCTTGGGAAAGTGGTGCTGGGTCTGGGCAGAAAAATTGAGGTTCTGGGAGAGAAGATGGATGCGATTCATTCTGTTCTTGCAGATGATATAGCTCCGTCCCTGAAGGCAGATGAAAACAAGCCTGCCGGAGAAGCTGCCGCAGCCGATCTGACTCCGCTTCTTGAGAAGCTTGATGAGCTGAAAGCAGTACTGGAGAAGGAATCTTCTGAAGCCACACCGGAGGATTCTGGCACGTCTGACGTTCTCGCTGAAAAACTACAGGCTATCGAAACGGTTCTTTCCAGCGAAATTCTGCCCTCTATCAAAGAGGCTGGTGGTAAAGAAACCTCCTCGGAAATAGATCTAACCCCGGTTATCGAGAAGATCGATGCAGTATCGGCAGCCATGGGAAAGACAGTGGCCATGGATGAGCTGAAACCCCTTATTGAGAATCTTTCCGCATCTTTTGAGAAGCTTCCATCTGAGATGAGTGATTCTCTGAAAAAACTGAAGGAGTCGGATTCTTCAAATCCCATGGAGACTGTGGAGAAAAAGCTGACTGAGGTTTACAACAAACTTGAGGAAATACTGAAAACGTCCAGCGACAGAAAATATGTCGACACCATTACAACAGGTATGACAGAGGTAAAAGAACAGCTGGCGTCTTCTGGGGTACAGGTTCTTGAGGTTGTGAAGGCTGTTCCGGAGAAGATAGACAAAATGGGCGGGGATCTTTCCGAGGCAATAAAAGTTCTGTCAGAAAACACAGGCGCCATGCTTGACAAGACCGAGAAGAACATCAGCGAATCCGGCAAGTCTCTTGAGTCAATAAAGGAAGAGCTTGAAAAGGGTTTGAAGATGAATACGGATATGACCAGTCAGATGGTTGATCTCACCGCAAAATTTGTGGACAGAGCAGAAGAGGACAGAATAACCGATTTGAACACAAGGGCAATTGGCCACTTCAACCGTGGTGAGTACACGGAATCCGAGGCTCTGTTCAGCCAGGCTCTAAACCTGGCTCCGGAGAATCCTGAACTTCTTTGTAACACGGCTCATCTAAAGGCTGCCATGGAGGAGATGGAAGAGGCAGAGCAGCTGTTCCGCAAGGCTCTGGAGATAACACCAGATCTTGAACCGGCAGTGTCCGGTCTTGGTCTGCTTATGGTAAAGACGGACAGAGCGGAAGAAACTATTGAATTCCTCAAGAATGCCATTCCCGAAACAGATATGTCTGTTCGAACTGTGATAGCTCTTTCCAGGGCTCTTGCCGCTGTAGGTAAGCATGCTGAGGCAGTGGAACTGCTGGAGACATCGCTTCGCGGTGCTCCAGAACATCCGGATCTCAAACAGGAACTGGCTGGCTACGGCCAGGAGGAAAAAAGCTAGTTGAAGCAGATAGCAGTTATCTGTTTTTTTGTGTTTCTCTCCTGCGGTACTGTATCGGATTCTCCGGAATTTGTCAGCGGGGCTGAAAGAAGCTTTCTTATGGAAGCTGCTGGAGATTCACTTCTTGTTTCCGGAGAAGGAGATGCGGCTTCGCTGATGTTCACTTCAGCGGCTCTGCTCCTTCAGCCGGGCTCGGCGAGAAGAGCGGAACTTGCTGCAAAGGCTTCAGATGCTTCAGTTTCTGGATCGGTTACTGCTGCCAGGCTTCTGCTGGAAACGCCTGGTGGAATTACACCATTCAGGGCACTGAGAACCGGTGGTTCCCGGATCGCTCCCGACATAATGTCCGGACTGATCGCTGGCAGGTTTGTTCTTCCGGACTATGTAGCTCTTATGGCTGCCGAATCTCTTGTGGTAACAGATCCTGCCTGCGCACTGGAGTTTCTTCAGATGATCCGTTCGGAGTTTCCAGGAAAAGCGGAGAAAGACAGGCTTCTTACAACCTACAGGGCTGCACTGGGCTCAGGAGATATTGATTTGCAGCAACAGTGCTGGAACACCGCATTTGACAGTGACGATGACATGTTGAAATCAAAGTTCTATCATTTCCGGGGTATGGCCCGGGGTGTATACGGATTCAACGATTTTGTCGATTCTTTCAACCTGTGGCCTGCTGGAGACATCCATGCAGCAGCTTACCAACTGCTGCGGGACACCCTTCTTGCAGATTCTTCGCTGGCAAATATGGTTGCAGATCCCTTTTACAGTGGCGGTTTGTGGAATGAAGTTTACGATCTGGCAGTTAATTCTGCTTTTCCACCGGCGCACATCGTGTATCTAGGAGGAAGAACCAGAGACAGGCTTGGAAGGCACGACCTGGCGGTCGAGATTCTGAACGGCTATCTGGACAGGTGGCCCGGTGGCAGCGATGCTCCGAATGCATGCATCTACCTGGCTCGTGACCTGGCTGCTCTGGGACTGGTGGATCAGGCCATGCAGAAGCTCGATTACTATGAAAATACATGGCCGGATCACAGCAGAATAAGCAATCTGCCCTGGTACAGGGGAAGTCTTCTTGCGGAGAACGGTTTCTGGGAGAGGTCAATACCCTTTTTCGCAGAAACTGTAAGCAGATATCCGGCAAATACAACTGTGGATGATGCCCAGTTTTACGGATGTCTTGCCCTCATGAAAACAGGAAGAACTGCAGAAGCGATTGAGGCATTCGGCAATTTCAACAGCAGATGGACACAGAGTGTCTATCGCCCATCATCGAGATACTGGTACGGAGTACTGAAGATGCAGTCTGGCGATGAATCTGGCAGGGGAGTGCTGGAAAGGCTTATCACCGACAAGCCATTCAGTCTTCCAGCTGCCTTTGCGAGGCAGTATCTCGGTGTCCCGGAATGGCGTCCTTTCTACACGGATGAACCTCTGGAAATCTGGATGGCCAGAAATGGAAAACCGTCATCAGTACCGCCTCAGAGTGCTGTTGATGGATTAATTCTGCTTCAGGCCGGTTGCAGAAAGTGGGCTCTTGACCTTTTCCGTCTTGCTGAAGAAGAGGTGGGCAGTGTGTACGGGCTGGCCGATTTTTACCTGGAAAACGATGTCTGGGAGAGAGGACCGTCGGCAGCCTGGCAGATATGGAGCCTTGAAGGCGACAATCGACCACTTGACCTCTGGAGACTTCGTTACCCTGCGGCATGGACTGACGATGTTACAGATGCAACAGCTCAATTTAATATGGATCCAAAGCTGCTGTGGTCTATTATGAAGCAGGAGAGTGCTTTTCAACCGGAGTGTTTTTCTTCTGCTGGTGCCAGAGGATTGATTCAGATGATACCCAGTACTTCCGAGTATGTGGCCATTGAACACGGATGGCAGGATTCCTATACCCCGGATATTCTGTACGATCCGGCAACATCAATTCTTTACGGTACCGCATGTATAAGTGGGTATGGCGAAGACTTTAACTGGGACATACCTGGAACCCTCGCAGGTTACAACGGCGGACCGCACAACGCGGTCAGGTGGGGATGGGGAACCGTTTCAACTGAAGAGTTTTTCAGCCGCATCACCTACAATGAAACGAAGAAGTATGTGGAAATAGTCAGTCACAACTACGACATCTACAAAGAAATCTGGCCTGAATTCAACTGACTGCATGTGGGTAGCTATCTCTAACCTGTTTGGATCTGGCAAGATACAGCGAAATTGGTGTTTCAATTCGCGGAATTGTATAATCGGGGCTGTACCACTCTGAAGGGTTGGACGGCACATCTGTTTCGCACACAGAAGGGAAACACAATGTCTCGCAGAATATACAGTGATATCGCAGATCTTATCAAAAAAAGAAGAGCAGAGGGTTTGATAAAAGAGGAGAGAGTAATCACCTCTCCACAGGGCACAGAGATAGAAGTCGGTTCCAGAAAGAATGTACTTAATTTCTGTGCAAACAATTACCTGGGGCTGTCAAATCATCCTGCCGTGCGTCAGGCGGCAAAAGACACCATGGACAGCAGAGGCTACGGGCTTTCCAGCGTGAGATTCATCTGTGGCACACAGGACATTCACAGGGAGCTTGAAACAAAAGTATCTGAATTCCTTGGCACCGATGACACAATTCTGTATGCTGCCTGCTATGATGCCAATGCCGGTATCTTTGAACCATTTCTTGATTCTGACAGTGCAATAATAGCGGATCAGCTGAACCATGCTTCAATAATTTCAGGGGTAAGGCTGTGTAAGGCGAAGAGATATATCTACAGTCACAATCAGACAGGTACTGGTTCCTACAGTTTTGACGGTAAAGATCTTCCTGGTCTTGAGGCGGTACTGTCAAGTGAAGAAGTGCAAAACTGCAGGTATCGCATGGTATCAACCGATGGTGTTTTCAGCATGAATGGTGATATTGCCCCGCTGGATAAGATTGTAAAGCTATGCAACAAATACGATGCTTTGCTGATGGTTGATGACAGTCATGCCACCGGCTACATCGGAGCAACCGGCAGAGGTACCCATGAGCACTACGGCGTTATGGGCAGTGTAGACCTGATCACAACAACCTTCGGAAAAGCACTTGGAGGCGCAAGTGGGGGCTGTACTTCCGGCAGGAAGGAACTGATCGACTGGCTCCGACAGATGTCACGCCCCTACCTTTTTTCCAACACTGTAGCACCGGCAGTGGTAGGTGCAACAATAAAGGCAATTGACATGCTCACACAAAGCACTGCCCTGCGCGACAAAGTTCATGAGAATGCCAACTATTTCAGGGATGGAATCAGAAAAGCAGGATTTTCCATCATAGACGGCGAAACTGCAATTGTTCCAATTATGTTCGGAGGCTATGAAAACGACGCGGTGCTTGCACAGAAGTTTGCCAACGACCTTCTGGAGCACGGTGTTTATGCAATCGGCTTCTTCTATCCTGTTGTGGCACTGGGGCAGTCAAGAATCAGGGTGCAGCTCAGTGCTGCGCACACGCGGGAACAGCTTGACAGAGCGATAGAGGCTTTTGTTGCAGTGGGAAGAGAAAACGGAATCATAAACTGAAGCAAAAGGGCAGCATTGACATACCCAACAATAGTATGAATATACCCAATATGAGTAACAATCCAAACGAGTTGATTGGCGAGAGCCTTTTTGGAAAGGTTCGCAGGAGGGTTCTTTCCACATTTGTGCTCAATCCCGAGCGTACATTCTATCTGCTTGAACTGATCAGATTTCTTGACTCCGGCAGGGGAGCGGTTCAAAGAGAGGTTACCCGGCTTTCAGGAGCTGGGATCATTACGCGGACGAAGGTTGGTAATCAGGTACACTACAGAGCGAACACAAACAATCTTATCTACAGAGAACTCAGGTCAATATTTTCGAAAACGACAGGTTTGATTGACCTTCTCAGGGCAGACCTTGAAAGCTGCTCCGATGAACTTGGAATGGCTTTTATATACGGCGACTACGCAGGTGGAACCGCAGGTGAAGATTCACCGGTCAGGCTTATGGTAGTAGGTGATACTGCAATGGATGCCGTTCGTGCATGTACTGTAGAATTTTCCCGAGAGGCGGCGAGAGAACTTCATGTCACTGTTCTGACTGCTGCTGAGCTGAAGAGAAGACTGGCATCCAACGACAGGCGGATAAAAGAGATACTGACGGGTAACAAGATATTTCTTGCAGGAGGTAGAAGGGAGCTTCAGGTTCTTTCAACCACCGGGGATGATCTTTTCGATGGAATCTTTTAGATTGCCCGTGGAATGCAGTTGCGAATAAATACATAAGGTGGATGAAAATGACTGATGTAGTTACCCGGTTTCAGGAAGATGTTACAAGAACCATCCTGGGATTAAGAAAATCCATTGGCATCGTTGTAAGCAAACTGCCTGACAGGATAGACAGTCCCCACGATGTGTACCAGGTACTGGGTCTTGACAAAAAACTTGGCTGGAGAATTTACAAGATAATACACGAAGACGATCTGTTCTTTGCGGCGCAGTTCGTACCTGGTAAGCATTCATTCGGCCGATTTATAAGAAGCTGCAGGGCAAAAGGGGTGGAAAAAAGCTACCTGGATGAGGCGTTGAAAGCAGTAGAGGAATTCTACGAGATAATAGAGATTCATTCGGGAGACCGTCAGTCCATGGATATGATGCTCATGGCCAGTTCCCGCGATGGAAAAGATCAGGCCTACAACACTCTGAGAAAGCAGGCATACTATGCCCAGAGTCATCTGCTTGGTCTTCAGGCGGAAACGCAGCTTGATGCGTGGATATTCGGACCATCTGTTGAAGAGGGAATGCTTGATGTGGCTGAAGTCAAAGGTCTTTTTGATGTGAGAAGAAACAGACCCGGGGTGAAATGGGTTGTTGATACCCCCTGCTTTTTTGCCGGGAACGAGCATGAAGAACATGTGTTTACAGATTCAATTGATCCGGGAGCAACATGCAACCTCATGGAGAAGGTACCTTTTCTGGAAAGATACTGCAGTATGCCACTGCCTTCGCTGAAAACAGTTACTTCCCACAGCTGTGGTCCGGTTTACGAACTTGAAGACGGACCGCTGGGAAATACCAACCTGATAGATACAGTTACAGGAACCGTTTCAAGGGGCATTTTCCCTATAAAACCTGAAGAGGGCGAAGAGCATCACGAGGTTTCCGTGAAGATATACACACCGGTTCAGAATCTGGTTCTGGATCTGTTTTTCCACGAAACCATGGCGGAAACCATGTCCGGTAATCCACAGGCTAAAATGCTGTTTGATTACTACACCCACGGAGGCGCACTTGCGTACCGTTCGGACAGAGACAGGATTCCCATGGATGTGAAACCCATGATGATAGGTACAGGTACAAGCTGTGCCTACACACCTCTGATTCCCAAGTATTCCGACATGCTCGCGGAAGTGTTCCAGTGTCTCAGGTGGGATCCGGACGAGTTCGTGGTGTACAGAACACGGGTGGAGTTTCCCATTGTTCCCTCATCACTTTACTACTCTGACGCAATGGTAAGAAGTTAGCTCTCTTCCTCCATCATTGCTCTGCGGCTTGTTTTAAGAGCGCAGAGGTGTCCACACATTGAACAGACATCCTGGTCTTCCGGAAGTACCTCGTCACGAAAGTTTCTTGCTGTTACGGGATCCATGGCGATTTCAAACTGCCGCTTCCAGTCAAATGCCGCTCTTGCTTCGGCCATGGCATTGTCCGGATTCATAGCTCCGGGAATTCCCCTTGCAATATCCGCTGCATGGGCTGCAATCCTGGCTGATATGACTCCCACTCTAACATCATCTATGTCCGGCAGCCTCAGGTGTTCAGCCGGGGTTACATAGCACAGGAAGTCCGCTCCGTTCCACGCGGCTATTGCTCCTCCGATGGCACTGGTGATGTGATCGTAACCCGGTGCAATATCCGTGACTATGGGACCGAGAACATAGAATGGAGCTCCACCGCAAAGACTCTTTTGAATTCTGATGTTTTCCGCTATCTGATCCATTGGAACATGGCCGGGACCCTCTATCATGGTCTGCACATCTGCTGCCAGAGCTTTCTTCTGAAGCTCTCCAAGGGAAACAAGTTCTTCTATCTGGCCCCTGTCTCCGGCGTCTGCGATACAGCCCGGGCGGAGACCGTCACCCAGAGAAAATGTAACATCGTATTCCCTGAGGATTTCAGTCAGCCTGTTAAAACCGGAGTACAGAGGGTTCTCCTCGCCCCGTTTTTCCATCCACTCTGCCATGAGAGAGCCTCCACGGGAAACTATTCCCATTCTACGTCCCTGTTCACGCAGAAGTGCCACAGACCGCCTTGTAACCCCGCAGTGCAGTGTAAGGTAGTCTACGCCGGCTTTGCAGTGATCTTCCACTGCAGAGAAAATTTCTTCAGCTGATACATCTGCCACATCACGGCCATCATCCATCGCGACTCCGAAGACCTGGTAAACAGGTACAGTTCCAAGGGGAACAGGACTTGCTGCGGTAATACCTTTAAGAATGGTCTTCCAGCCTGTACCTGTGGAGAGGTCCATAACCGTGTGCGCACCAGAGGAAACAGCCATCTTCAGTTTTTCCAGTTCCTCTTTAACCGATTCATGGTCCATTGAGCTGCCGATATTTGCGTTTATCTTTATTCTGCTTCCACCGCCTATTATGCATGGGGACGAGATTTTTCTGGTGTTGTTGGCCGGAACAACGGCGTGACCGGCTGCAATTTCTCTTAGAGCATCTTCAACACGGAGGCTCTCATCTCTGAGTGCAAGGAGTACAGCGCTGTCTGCCTTTCCCCTGCGTGCCTGTTCAATAATTGTATTTGACATATCGACCTTTCCAGTTCTAATTTCCCGGCGATTTCACCGAACATGAATTATAGTTTACTTCTCATTGAACCGCATTCAATCTGGAGGAAGACATGATCTGCGCCTTTGTTTTTGCTTTGCTGTCCGTTGCTCCATCTCCCGATGAGGCTCTTGATGCCATGCTGGAAGAACATCCGTTCCCTGCTGCCCAGGAGGCTGTACTTATAGAGTACGGTGACCGGTTTCTTGTTCCTGAGAGCCCGGCCCTTGTGAAAGCTGCAATACTGCGGCAGTTTCACCGTATGGCTTTCCAGCTTCAGCCTGAACCTGTCGGCAGTCTTGCCGATTACATTGTGGAGAACTGGAGTTCCCTGGATACCGAAACAAGGAATCTCTGGAGAGAGTTTGCCGGAAGAACCGGGCTCGAGGTACCTGCAGATGCTGTCTCCAGTGAAAACCTAACTTCCATTCTTCGTTACTGTTCGGAAACTGGCAGTACCGTTCCTGATGTGAACACAGGGAATCTCACGGATCTGCAGCGTTTTTACTACACACTGGCTCTTCCACCGAACCAGGCTCTCCGCTTCATTGAAGATCCCTGCTGGGCTGTAAGGAATGCAGTTCTGCAGAAAAATCCAGGCGCTGCTTTTGAGATGCTTGATGACCCCTCTCCCTACGTAAGAATGAATGCGGCACTTGCAGCCGGCCGTGATGACCTGCTTCTGGAAATGGCATCTGCAGACGGCCCTCTTGGGCACATGTCTCTGGCAGGAGTGGGGCAGGTTCCAATACTGGAAGATTCTCTGTTTAACAGCGGTGACCCTGCAAAACGGGTATCAGCTCTTCTGGCTCTTCTCGAGCTGGGCTGGACTGTTCCCCAGGCGAAAGTCGATTATCTGCTCACAGATGACTACCTGATGGTCAGGGCGATAACCGCAGACGCCACAGGCAGGAACTTCGCGATGCCGGAAGAGGGAGACCTTCCAGAGGAAGCACCTGCTCTGCAGGCTGTACCAGATCGCCTTGTGCTGGTTACGGACGCAGGTGAATTTACAATGACTCTGCTGAAACAGCAGGCACCGCAGACATGTCGGAGTTTCTGGTACCTTGCGGAAAAGGGGTTTTACGATGGAATCTATTTTCATCGTGTAATTCCCGGGTTTGTTGCCCAGGCTGGATGCCCTGAAGGCAACGGCTATGGCGGGCCGGGTTACACAGTACCGGCGGAAAACAACACCGAAGCTTACCTGAGGGGAGTTGTTGGAATGGCTGATTCCGGTCTTGATACTGCAGGAAGTCAGTTTTTTATCATGCTGGACAGCCAGAGACGGCTGGACTGCCGTTATACAGTTTTTGCCGTGGTGGAAAACACCCCGAAACTTGATAGCATAGAAGTTGGCACGAGGATACTTGAAATTCGCAGTGTAAGTTCTTAGAATTGCCGTAACGAAACACTGTTAACTACCTCATCGGAGAATTCTATGACACAGAAAAAAGTGCTTGTTACCGGTGCAATGGGTCAGATTGGCAGCGAGCTGACCGGAGAGCTGAGAAGAAGGTACGGTTCAGAGAATGTGATCGCCACGGATATCCGGAAGCCGGGGGGAATCCTTGAGGAATCAGGACCGTGTGACGTTCTGGATGTAACAGACAGATCAGCTGTTTTCAGCATGCTCGAAAGCTATGGGATTAATACGGTTTACCACATGGCTGCCATCCTCAGCGCCACAGGAGAAAAACACCCGGCTCTGTGCTGGAATGTGAACATGAACGGTTCCATAAACATCATGGATGCCGCTGTTGAACTTGGCCTGGGAACTGTTATGATTCCCAGTTCTATTGCGGCATTCGGGCCTGAAACACCCAGATTCAACACGCCGCAGGAAACCATTCTCAGGCCCAGAACAATGTATGGTGTTACAAAAGTATGCGGGGAGCTTCTTGGAGATTACTATGTCAAGAGATTTGGAGCCGACATCCGCGGTGTTCGCTACCCCGGTATAATCAGTTCTGAAACGCTTCCAGGCGGTGGTACAACTGATTACGCTGTTGATATTTTTTACAAGGCAGTTGAAAAAGGCAGCTATACCTGTTTTGTAAAGAAGGATACCAAGCTTCCCATGATGTATATGCCCGACTGCATCAAAGCCACCATCGATCTTGCCGAGGCGGACAGAAGCTCTCTGGTTCACAGCTGTGAGTACAACCTTGCCGCGCTCTCATTTACAGCAGGAGAACTGGCCGCAGAAATAAAAAAGCATATACCGGGCTTTGAAGTTACCTATGAACCGGACTTCCGTCAGGCAATAGCCGATACATGGCCGGCTACAATTGATGATTCTGCCGCAAGAACCGAATGGGGCTGGAAGCCTGAATGGAATCTTGAGAACATGACAACAGATATGCTGGAGAAGCTCAGAGCGAAAAACTGATTCCTGTACTACCCGGTGAGGCTCTGTATCGGTTATTGTGCTGATAAGGGTTTGACTGCATATAGGAGACGCTATTGAATACACAGGTGCAGCAGCAGAAGCTGTTCTTTGGCAGAGAGAGAGAGCTGTCGGAGCTGTCTCGAAAACTCATGGAGCCAGGATGCACCGTTTTAACTATTACCGGGATAGGCGGTGTCGGCAAAACATCAACTGCCATGAAACTTGCTGATGACCTGCAGCTTTACTTTGATGATGGTGTGTGTTTTGTTCCCCTGGCTGATCTGGAGCACTCTGGACAGGTTGCACCGGCGATAGCCTCAAAACTCGGTCTGAGAATCTCCGGCGGAAGCTTTACCAGACAGCTTACAGATACCCTGAAAGAAAAGAATCTGCTTCTGGTGCTCGATAACTTTGAGCATCTGCTCAGTGCAGCATCACTTGTTGAGAGAATAGGTCTTTCTTCAGAAAAGATAAAGCTGCTTATTACCTCCAGAACCAGGCTGAATATTTCCGGAGAATTCGTCTATGAGCTATCAGGCATGACTATACCGGAAGAGGATACCCCGGAACTTCTTTTCTCTTCGGCGCCGGTAAGGTTGTTTCTGTCTAATCCCGATGTTGACGGAAGACTTGATCTGGATGACATGAAAACAGTCGTAAAGATATGCAGGTCGGTTAACGGTGTACCGCTGGGAATCGTTCTATCTTCATCATGGCTGAATGCAATGAAGCCTTCAGAAATTCTGCACCAGATTTCTGAAGACGGAGACCTTCTTCACAGAGAAACACCTCGCAGGGAGAGAAGACACAGCAGCCTGAGACGGGTGTTTGATTACAGCTGGATGCTGCTCTCACGCGAAGAGAGAATTCTGTTTGCAGAACTCTCTGTTTTTCGCGGGGGATTCAGCGAAGAAGCCGTTGAATTTATTACGGGAAAATCCGGGAAGATCCTCCAGGGTCTCAGAAACAAGTCACTTCTTCAAATTAACGCAAAGGGTATTTACTCTCTGCATCAACTTCTGTTTTCTTTCAGCTCCGGGAAGCTGGAAGACCGAATTGCAAGAAAAAAAGCTCTGGTTGCCCGTCACGCAGAGTACTACTGCACGCTTCTGAAAAAGAATCAGGAAGCGCTTGTAGGGCAAGACTCTTCGAAGGCTATGGAAGAAATTACGAAAAGTCTTTCTGAGATACGAGCCGCGGTGGCTGCTGCCATTGAGTTGAAACTGGGAGAAGTCTTTCTTTCAGGCAGCAAGTCTCTGAGACACTATCTCATACGAACCGGGCTTCTGGAAGAGGGTTTTGAGGTATTCAGGAAAGCGTCGTTAATGCTGAAAAACACCCACCCTGAACAGTCCCTGCAGATGATGAGTGTTCAGGCGGATTTTGCTATTGAAATGACCTGGTACGAAGAGGCTGCCGTTCTTCTGGAAACTGTTCTTGCAAAAGGCGGAGAGGATACATTTGGATCTGCCGCTGTTTCTTCAGGAGTTGTTTACACCAGAACAGGGAACCTGGATAGAGCAGAGAACAGGATGAACAGTGCTCTGAGTTTTGCCAGAAAGTCTGGTGACAAAAAACTCGAGGCAAGGGCTCTTGGAGGTCTTGGTGACCTTTTTAACCACAAACTGGAATCGGACAAGGCTGTTTATTTTACGAAACAGGCTGTGGAAGTGAACAGGGAGCTGGGAGATATCCGAGGGCTTTTTTCCAACTTTGTTACACTTTCGAACATCGTTGTGAACCACAGTACAGGCGATTCACCTCTTGAGTATGCTCAGAATGCCCTTGAGTGTGCTGAACTCCTGGAAGGCGACCTCTACATTGCTCTGGGATATATCTCTGTTTCAGAAGCTTACGAGTACCTGAGAGAGCTGAATAAGGCTCTGGAACACGCGGTTAAATCCGTAAACCTCTTTGAAAAGATAGATTCAAGGTGGGGTCTTCAGTCATCCCTGCGTACACTGGCGTCAATACAGTTTTCTCTTGGGATGGTTGAAGAGAGTATTACGACCATAGACAGATCAATACGGATATCTGAGGTAATAGGCAGAACCTATAATTCCATGGAGACTTTCGTTACCGGTGGTGAAATCTATGAGAAAACCGGTAACACCGACACAGCACTGGATCTCTACAGCACAGCAAGAAAAATAGCCGGGCATCTCAACATCGAAAAGATTCTAAGAGAACTGGATGACAAGATAGCTGCTCTGAAACACTAACCGGTCAGTTCAGTTGCCTCGCAAGCACTACAACCTGTGCATCGCTGATTCTTTCCCCGGCACACACTGCTTCAGCAAAGACTATGTATCTGCCCACCGGGTACCTGTCTCCAGACCATTCCAGAACAAGCAGTTCCCCTGGAGAGATGGAGTCATACAGTTTTTCAATCTCCATTCCCCGCACATCGAAAACTTTTACAGTGACATTGCATGCCTGCATAGGCAGGTTTATCTCAATTCGCAGAGGTGTGTCAGGCGGGTTGAATACTGTTGGAGTCAGTGTCAGAAACTCACCTGATGAAACTGTGCCGATACTGTTCTCAGCTCCTGGAGTTCCATTGCACATTGATGTTCCCCAGTTGTTCCTGATAAAACCGTACACACTGCTGGACCGTCTTTCAAGGCTCGCCCCGGAGTTTCCACCCCACTGGCTGGTGTAGGGAACCATATCAATAACTTGAAAGCCATCCATAAGGGTCAGGGTATCACCTGAATTGTTAAGTGTGGGCCACTGGTCAAGCTCAAATACCGGGCAGGTTACACTGCCCCAGCGGTTCAGAAACTCATCCTGGTCTGCCGTTAGAACAATGTATTCCCCTGGAGCAAGCTGTTCATCGGGGAGAGGTGAAGATGTGGCAGGGTCGGAGACAGTGAATCCGGAGAGAGAAACAACATCCTGTGTGCAGTTGAACAGTTCAAGCCACTCGGTTTCACTGTAGAAAATTTCGTTTATGCAGACTGTTGCAGGGGGATTCCAGACAGTGAGTGATGTGTTGTTTGACGAGTTTACATCTGAAGAGCAAATCAGTTCACCTGTCACCTGCGAACCCTCCGCTGTTCCCTGCCACTGGGTATGCAGTGCAAGTGTGTCTCCCATGACCGGAGGCTGTGGGGAGAAACTGCATATTTCATCGTTGTCAACGGCTATTCTTACTGTAAGGCCGCCCTGTGAAACTGTGTCTGTACCAGCACTGGTGAGCTTTACTTCAACTGTTGCCTGTGTTGTTTCTTCACCCATGGGCGGGGTGACTGATGTGGAAACAACAGCGTAATCAACACCTTCGGTGACGCCTTCCGGAGGTGCTCCGGGCGTTGGACCCCACGGTGAAGTCAACCAGCTGTTCTCCTGATCGGGAAGCCCGGGCAGGATTCTTTCAACGCTGAGATCCGTGCCTGGATTGTAGGGGATGCCATCTGCCGGGTTGCCGGGAGTTCCGTATGTGGATACGCACAGTGTGTCGTAAACAAGGAGAACGGGATCATTACCGGAAAGACCGTCTCCTATTGTGGTATTAGCAGGATAGAGAATAACCGTTTCATCCGGAATATCGTAGGGCATACTTCCGCTGGTGTATTCCGGGTCGAGTATAAGTGCATATCCTCCCGGAGAGAGGAAGGGAGTTGTTTCAGCAACAAGGTTGTCTTGAGAATCGTTGTCTGTTATCAAAAAGCTGCATATATCTGCAAGCCCCGGCCCGGGAAAGAACAGTTCCACAAATTCATCGCAGTCCTGATTGGACGGGTTGCAGAGAACTTCGGTTACAACTGGCCACACCGGATTATCCGGTATAAACAAACAGTGCTGAGTGTTGTTTGATACAACTGTATCAGCAGGGTTCTGAATGGTGACTGCGGCAACGAAAAGACCGCTGTCCGGCAGAGAAACAACTGCGGTTACTGTGTCGCTTTCTCCGGCTGCCAGCGTTACTGTACACTGGTGTATTGTCTCGCCGGCCGAAGGCTGCAGATCACCATCAAGGTCAAAGAAAAATGTGCACAGCCCCTGTGCATCAAGAGATCCGCAGTTGCTGAACACTGCTGAAACAGCACTGTCAACCCAGATGGAGTCTGTGCTCAGATCTGTCCAGCCCTGATTTTCCTCAACAACTCCCGGGGTGCCTCCAGCAGCTGACCCTGCCCAGTTGAATTCGGCATCGGGACCTTCAGGGGTGACACGCTGCATGGAACAGCCGTCTCCAGGGTTGAAAGGGATGCTGTCCAGACCGTCATCATCGCACATCAGAGGGTCATCGTAAAGAAGGGGAGTTCCGGAAGTGGAAACAAGAAGTGACAGTGAAGGATCACCCGGGAGGTACAGAAGAACCGGATCGTCGGTGGTAAGACCGTTACCCAGCGTTGTGTTACCAGGTGTGAAGAGTGGAGTGCCTGCTGGAATATTCAGTGTTCCCTGATACTCCGGGTCCAGTATAAGGGCCGCCTGTTCAGGGCTTATGTACTCACTTTCATCCAGTGGCTGTATCTGATCTACCGCATCACCATCGGTAAAACTGCAACCAGCCAGCAGGAAAACACCGGGCCCGGGGTAGTAAACCTCGATGAATTCCTCCTGGTCCTCGTTGAGAGGATTTGCCATTACCTCTGTTATCACCGGGTTGATACCACCACCTGTGGAGAACTGGATTCTTGAAGTGGAACCAGGCGCGCTGCATGCAGCAGGATACCATCCTGTTTCGGGAGCGATGAATACCGTTTCCAGTGTATCTGTTTCGCCTGGCAGGAAGCTGCTGGCACTGCAGGTGTACAGCACTTCTTCCCACTGGGGAATGTAATCGCCGTTTGAGTCAATATAAAGCGTTACATCACCTGTATCAGGGGAGACTGTTCCCTGGCAGGAGACGATTGCCGTTAAAAGAACGGAGGTCCCGGGAAGTGGGTCTGTGTTCTCAAGGAACAGTGAATCCACTGTGAAAAAGAAGGTGTCTGGTGGAGCTTCAGGTGCCGTTCCCGGCGTGGGTTCGCCGGAGAACCAGCTTCCTTCGCTGTCGCCACTGTTAAGAGGGTACCTGGCCAGTGAAAGACCTTCACCGGGGTCGAATGGAATGGAGTCGAGGCCGTCGTCGTCGCAGTTGTGCCAGTCGTCGGATTTGAAAGGAGTTCCGAAGCTGGAAACGGCATCGGCCTGGGTTGTTCCTGAAGGGAGATACAGTGTGAGCGGGTCTGAGGAAGCTGCAAGGCCATTGCAGATGGAATGGTCGCCTGTTGTAAAAATCACCGTTCCCGGGGGAAAAGTAAGCCACGGGTCAAGCGGGTAGTCTTCTTCCAGAAGAACGGCAAACCCCTCAGATGGAACAACAGTGGTTCCGGTAATTACATCGCCCTGTGGGAATGCCCCGGTCCAGGGGAGTATATCATCCAGAGCATCTCCATCGGTTAAAGTGTATCCTGAAAAATCCAGAGGCACAGATGAATCGTTGTACAGCTCTACAAATTCACCTGTTGTTTCGTTGGGAGGATTGGAACAGACCTCCGACACAACAGGATTGCTGAAAAGCAGAGCGGTGAACACAAAATAAGCTTCCATACACAGTAGTAACCGGTAACAGCACCATCTTTTCAAGTCCCGTGCAGCAAAGGTGGCGGAATTTACCGTGCTGGTTTTGCAGCGCGTCTTTGCCGGGGAAAGACAATTTTTGCACTAAAGGAGAAATTCAGGAAATAGGAAGAACACCGTTGTGGAAGAAAAACACTAGTATCCACGACACTGAAAAAAGCGAGCAGCAAATAAAAAGCGGGAAACGACACGCACTGATACAGCGGCCTTTTTGTGATGAATATCCGATTTCAGCACCCGTTTCATCTGGTATACGGGGATCTGCAGAAACTGCCGGAAAAAGCTATATAATACTGTAGATGAGGAAAAGCCCTGAAGAAGTAACCGGCAAAGCAGCCAGGTACAGAACAGACAAAACACATAATAGAAGGAACAGCATGCGAACAGCAATAACAATTCTGATACTTCTGACAGCAGTTTCCTTTGCTGAAGAATTCAACCGTCATTCTTTTTCTATTGCGTTCATGCCGTACCCCGAAGCATACAGGTACCCTGATGTGGCGTATGAATATGCATTTACAAAGAATGACGCAATTGGCTTCTCAACAACCCTGGGAGTGGTCAACCGTTTCGCATACACCAGAAAGATCGGATACTTCTGCCTGGCAGCCGGCATCGGTTATGCATCAGCCAATCTGGACATTGATGATGCAACAAGACTCTACACAGTCACAGCTGAATACAGGCAATCATTCGGAGACAACTTCTACACAAAGCTGGTTGCCGGTGGTCTCTTTGCCAGCGATCTTCCTGAAGACATGCCCTGGATTCCAATCCTGCAGCTGGGTTTCGGCTACGGCTTCTGATTAAACCAATCCTGAAAACAGCAGGAGGTAGCTTCAATCTGATTTCATGAGAACTCAGAGAATACCGGGAACTCTGAGGAAATTGAGTTGCAATCAAAGAAATCAGAGCTTGCTGTAAAACAGAAAATCAGCCTTCGAAAGAACGAAGCAAACGAATTGATACAGCATGCATTCAGAAGCACAAGAAAGGTGATGCTGCGATTGGTCAAAGAACCACCAATGGAAATGCTGAATTATACCTCATAACCAACATTGACAATGTAGGTAGCTGTATGTAGTGTTGAGACAGGAGGATAAATGGAAACCACGTATCTGCAGAGGTTGATAAATGATCAGCGAGAGGAGTTTCTATCAAAGAAAACCGGAACTCCCAGAGAAGTCGCCTGGAATAATCTGCTTAATCTTAGCAGAATTATTGCGATCACCGGTATTTGGAGATGCGGTAAATCTACTCTCCTCAGGCAAATTTCTGAAGATGTAAATGGCGGCTTCGTATACTTGAATTTTGATGATATCAGGCTCTCCGGCTTTTCAGAGTCTGATTACGAAGTACTTATCACCCTTTTTTCCGAACAACACAGAGAAGTCATTTACCTGTTTGATGAGATTCAACTCGCTCCTGTATGGGAACGCTTTTTGCGCAGAATGCATGACAATGGCGCAAGCATTGTTGTTACTGGATCAAAGAGTTCTCTCCTCAGCAATGAACTTGGAAGTCATCTCACTGGTAGATACCTCAAACAGGAATTGTTTCCATTTTCATTCAGTGAATTTCTGATGCATTTTAACCTCCCGCAAAGTGTGTCAACAACTGCCGGTACAGAACTCATGCTTCAGAAAAGTTTTGAATACACTGAATCCGGTGGCTTTCCGGAATACCTGATTCATAAAAGGCGTGAGCTTTTAGAGCAGTTATTCAAGGATATTCTTATCAGAGATATCATTGCAAGGCACGGGATACAGGAAAAGCAAAGAATACAGGATCTGGCCCTTTATCTTATGTCCAACCCCGGGGCAAAGATATCCTATGGAAAACTGGCTCGAAGGATTGGTTTTAAAAGCCCCACTTCGGTAAAGGAATACCTTGGTTATATGGAGGATGTCTATCTTCTGTTTCAGGTTCGCAGATTTGACTGGTCGCTGAAGCGAAGTATGCTTGCGCCCAGGAAAGTATATCCTGTTGACCAGGGGTTGAGCAATGCGATAGCTTTTAAAATTTCACCAAACAGAGGGTATATGCTTGAAACTGCCGTGTTCATACAGCTTTTAGGAAATAGTCAGGTGTGGTATTTTGAAGGCAGGGGAGAGTGTGACTTTGTCCAGAAAAACAACAATGGAAAGTACGACTGCGTGCAGGTCTGCTGGCACCTCAGCGATGATGACGGAGAAAGAGAATTTGCAGGCCTCTGTGAAGCCATGGAATTCTTCCAGAGAGATTCCGGGACAATAATCACCTACGATCAGGAGGAAATAATTACTTTGGATCAGAACAGGACCGTGACAGTTATCCCTTTCTGGAAATGGGCAGCATCTGCAGGAACACACAGGTGAACCATATCACAGCTCCAAACAGTAGCGCTACTAATATGTTATAGACAGGGCATTCAGAGCAGACGAAAGGAGACAAATTGAGCAGATTTGACAAGAACTATGAAAACG
>QNDR01000044.1 GCA_003646025.1 Candidatus Fermentibacterota bacterium | reverse complement strand
TGTAAGAGAAAGCCAGGAAGCGGTGTTCTATCGCGACGGTAAGGCAATGGATGTGCTTGGACCCGGCCGCCACACACTGACCACCCAGAACATCCCCCTTCTCGCCGGTATTGTGGATATGGCTTTTGCCGGAGAGGGGACTCCCTTCAAGGCCGAGGTTTACTACATCAACAAGAAGACTTTCACAGACATGAAGTGGGGAACAAAAGAGCCGATAATATTCCGCGATTCCGAGCTTTCAATGGTGAGGCTTCGTGCCTTCGGTAACTTCTCCATGAAGATTGTAGACAGTCTTCTGTTTGTTAACAAGATGGTTGGCACAGAGGGTAAGTATTCCACCGGTGACATAGAGGGCTTCCTTAAGAACATCATCATCAGCAGGCTTGCGGATCTTCTTGGCGAAACAATGTCTACCATCTTCGATCTTGCAGCCAAGTACGATGAACTGGGTACACTGGCCAAGGCAAGGTTCACCGATGACTTCAGCAAGTACGGCATTCAGATGGTCGACTTCTACATCAGTGCCATTACGCCACCTGAAGAGGTGCAGAAGCGGATCGATGAGAGAAGTGGCATGGGCGTTCTCGGTGATATGAATGAGTACATGAGATTTAAGACAGCAACAGCTCTGGGTGATGCTGCCAAGGCTGGCGGTGGTGGTGCTGCCGGTGCCGGCGTGGGTATGGGTGCAGGGCTTGGAATGGGAATGGTGATGGCCAACACAATGGGTCAGGCCATGTCTCCTCAGGCACAGCAGGCGGCAGTTCCTGCAGCAGCGGCTGGAGCTGCAGCCATGGTAACCTGCCCGTCGTGTGGAAAGTCTGTTGTTGACGGTAAATTCTGTCCGGAATGCGGGAAGCCACTGGCAACCCTGTGTCCGGCATGTGGCAAGCCTGTTCCTGCCGGTGGAAAGTTCTGCCCGTCCTGCGGTGCGAAACTCGGTGGAGGAACAAAGTGCGAGTGTGGTGCCGACATCCCGGCAGGCAGTAAATTCTGCCCCGAGTGTGGCAAAAAGGTTGAATAGAACAACGCTAACTATCCATGGCCTGCTTGAAAAGTGGGCCATGGAGACTCCCGATAAGATTGCCCTTCACGACAGTGACAGCTCTCTAACGTACGCCCAGTGGCACCGGGCTTCCGAGCATCTGGCCAGCAGACTACACACTGCCGGGGTTGAAAAGGGTACGCTTGTAGGGGTACAGGTAGACAGAACCTGCGGCCTGCCTGTGGCGTTTACAGCTGTTTCTAAGGTAGGAGCCAGATTTCTCGGCTTGAATCCCAGCTGGCTTTCAGAGGGTAGAGAAATGGTGTTCACCAGGTGGAACAAGCGTTTTATTCTCTGCTGGGAAGGGATGGGAATAGATGGTTGGAAGGCCGGCACTCTTCTTCATTTTGGCCGCTCGGATATCAGTTCACCGGCACTTTTCCTTCAGGGCAGTTCAAGGGTAGATACATTCGACGAATTTTATATGAACGTTACCAGTGGCTCTACCGGTCTGCCAAAGGTTGCGGTAACTTCGCACAGGGAAATACTTATCAACACCGCCGCGGTTTGTGAAAATCTGGGACTTACAGACAATGATGTTCTTATGTCTCTTTTCGGAGTAATAGGTCATCCACATGAAATTTTCATGCGGGGTTTGTACCTGGGAGCTACCACTGTTCTTGACCCGTCTGTGTACCCTCGGCAGCACATCAGCATGATAGGAAAACACAAGGTTACTTTCCTTATGGGGCTTCCGCCACAGCTTGACGCGTTAAGTCGTCTTGCCCACAGAGACGATGCAGATGTTTCATCACTGCGTATTGTCGAGGCTGGAGGAATGAGGGTTACTGAAAGATTTCTTTCCGCTTTTGAGGAGAGGACAGGTGAAAAGGTTACCCCTGTATGGGGAAGTACGGAAACTTCCGGTGTAGTTCTCATAGGAGATCCGGGGATTACAGGTTTTTCGTCGGTGGCTTTTGGTTACAGTGTTCAGCTCCGTGGTGATGATGGCAATATAATTGAAGAAAACGGCAAGGGAGAACTCTGGATATCCGGTGAGGGAATTGTAAACCGCTACCTTGGAGAGAGATCAGATTCTTCTGAAATTCTTATTGACGGCTGGTACAGAACCGGAGACATATTCACAAGACGCAACGGCAGATTGTACTTCACCGGCAGACGGGGTGGTCTGATAAAAGCATCCGGTCTTAAAGTATACCCCAGTGAAGTGGAACTGGCCATTCTGAAGCACCCTCTTGTAAGAGATGTGTGCGTGGTTGGAAAGAATATTCCCGGCAGGGGAGAAGCCCCGGTGGCCTATGTCGCGGTGCCGGGAGGTGCGGAGCTCACAAGGCATGAGCTCAGGGATTTTCTTTCCGATATACTGGAAGATTTCAAAATACCCAGAAAGTTTTTCTTCAGCCACAGCCTGCCCCGTACCACCACCGGTAAGCTGGACAGGGCGCGAATAGCCCGGCAGGATATAGCACCGGATTACAGGGCGGAACTTCTCCGGCTCGATGTTGACCTTATAAAACTTTTGAATGCAAGAGCGGATCTTATGGAAAGAATAGATGCAGGCTACAATCCCAACTGGGTTGAAGAACAGATAAACAATGCCATGGGCCATAACCCGGGACCTCTTTCTGACAGCAGTATCAGAGAGGTCATCCGATCCATTATGAACCACCTGGGGAGGACGTAGCATGGCCGTACGGGAAATCAGAGTTGGGAATGTGATTTTCGGCGGAGCAGGTGTGGTGCTCATTGCGGGACCCTGTTCTGTGGAAAACGAAGAAATGGCCATGCTTACTGCTGAAACCGTTGTAAATAACGGTGCCGGGATGCTCCGGGGTGGTTCCTGGAAGCCGAGAACTTCTCCATATTCATTTCAGGGACTGGGAGTAGAAGCCCTGAAAATACTGAGGAAGGCCAGTAACGAATACAGCATTCCAGTTGTTACCGAGGTAATGTCTATCAAGCAGATTGAGATTGCCTCCGAGTATGTGGATATGCTTCAGGTGGGTGCCAGAAACATGCACAACTTCAGTCTTCTAAGTGAGATAGGCCGAAGTGGAATGCCTGTTCTTCTGAAGAGAGGTTTTATGGCCACAGTTGAAGAGTGGCTTCTGGCTGCTGAGTACATTCTGAAAGAGGGTAATGAAAGTGTTGTTCTGTGTGAAAGGGGAATAAGAACTTTTGAAACCTGGACCCGCGCAACACTGGACATTTCAGCGGTTCCACTGGCAAGGAACTCTCTGGGTCTTCCGGTCATAGTTGATCCGTGCCATGCTGCTGGCAGAAGAGACCTGATCCTGCCTCTGTCTCTTGCGGCACTTGGTGCAGGCGCTGACGGTATTATGGTTGAAGTGCATCCGGATCCGGACAAGGCACTTTCCGACGGAGGACAGTCCCTTTCACTGGAAGAGTTCGTATTGTTTGCAGAAACTATCGGTGCTGCACCGCAGTCACCATGTCGTTTAACGGAAAAAAACAGGAGGTAGGCCAGTGCATTTTGGAATACTTACCGGAGGAGGAGATGCCCCTGGTTTGAATGCCGTAATAAGGGGTGTTGTTGTGCGTGCTGAGGCCAGCGGACACAGGGTTACAGGTTTTCTCCGGGGATGGAAAGGCGCAATAGAAAACACCACAGTGCCCCTTGATCGCGAAGTCGTCCGCGATATACACACACTTGGCGGAACTATTTTGTTTTCATCAAGGACTAACCCCAGAAAAATTGAGAACGGTCTAGAGCGAATACAGCAGACTCTGAAACAGAACGAGATTGATGTTCTTATTGCTCTCGGAGGAGAGGATACTCTGGGTGTAGCTGATGCTCTGGGGGAGATGGGTGTATCTGTTGTGGGTGTTCCCAAAACAATTGATAACGATCTCTCTGCAACAGACTATACCTTCGGTTTTGACAGCGCCATAAACAATGTAATGGATTCTATTGACAAGCTTAAAACCACCGCAAAAAGTCATGAGAGAGTGATGGTTGTTGAAATAATGGGCCGCCATGCAGGATGGATGGCTCTGTACGGTGGTATGGCCGGTGGGGCACACGTAATTCTCACGCCTGAGAAGGAATTTGATACCGATAAAGTCTGTGCTTTGCTTAAGAAACGATATGAGGAAGGCAGAAGGTACGCGATTGTCGCTGTAGCTGAAGGTGCCATCGACCCAGGTCTCGCACGCCATGTTTATCACTCTGCCGAGACAGACTCTTTCGGACACGTTCAGCTGGGAACAGGAATTGGTATCGGCGAGGTTCTCAAAAACGAAATTGAAGACAGAACAGGTCTTGAAACAAGGCATGTTGTTCTTGGCCATGTCCAGCGGGGTGGAAGCCCTTCGGCATTTGACAGGGTGCTGGGCACCAGGCTGGGGGTAAAGGCTGTGGAAATTGGTGAATCCGGTGAGAATCGCAGGATGGCGGCTCTCCGCGGAACGGAAGTAGTGGCAGTTGATCTTGCAGAAGCGGTTGGAACACTGAAAACTGTTCCTGAGGACTACATCAAAACAGCCGAGTTGTTCTTCGGCTGAAATACATGGGAGGAATTACTGTGTCGGTTAAAGTTGCCATCAACGGATTTGGAAGAATAGGCAGGCTTGTTTACAGACAGTCTCTCAAACACAATGAAATTGATATTGTTGCCGTTAACGACCTTACTGATCCCAAGATGCTTGCCCATCTGCTTAAGTACGACTCCGTACACGGAGTTTTTCCCGGAGAGGTAAAAGTAGATGGAAGCAGAATAATCGCGGGGGAGGATTCATTCGAGGTTTTAAGCCAGCGTGATCCCCTGAAACTGCCCTGGAAAGAAATGGGTGTCGATATTGTTGTGGAGTCAACAGGTTTCTTCAGAACGAGAGAGAAAGCTGCGTACCATCTTCAGGCAGGAGCAAAGAAGGTAATAATCAGTGCTCCCGCAAAAGGCGACCCAGGTGCCGACCTGACGGTTGTTATCGGCGTGAACTCTGATCAGTACGATCCGCAGAGGCACCAGATAGTAAGTACAGCCAGCTGTACTACAAACTGTCTTGCTCCCGTGGCAAAGATCATCAACGACACTTTCGGCATTGAAACTGGTGTGATGACAACAATTCATGCCTACACAAACGATCAGAGAATTCTCGATCTTCCCCATTCCGACATGAGAAGAGCCAGGTCGGCGGCAATCAACGTTATTCCCACCACAACAGGAGCTGCTGTTGCGGTTTCTCTTGTTATTCCCGAACTAAAGGGAAAGCTTGATGGAATGGCTGTAAGAGTACCCGTCCCGGATGGTTCACTTGTAGATCTTGTCTGCGTGCTTAAAAAAGATGCAACGGCCGAAGACGTGAACAGAGCTGTTAAAGAAGCTTCAGAGACTTCGATGAAGGGTGTTCTTCAGTACACAGATGAACCTCTGGTTTCATCAGACATTGTCGGGAACCCGCACAGCAGTATTTTCGACAGTGGTATTACAAAGATGATAGGTCCAAGACTGCTGAAGGTTCTTTCGTGGTACGATAATGAGCTTGGTTACTCATCCAGAATGGTAGACATGCTTGTTCTCATGGCTGCGAAGGGATTCTGAAATGCAGTACCCTTCAATTCGAGATCTGAAGACCGGAGGAAAGAGAATATTCCTCAGAGCTGATCTTAATGTTCCCATTGAAGACGGTAAAATACTGGATGACACCAGGATAAGATCTGTATTAAGAACAATCAGATACCTGATTGAACAGGGTTCACCGGTGGTTCTTGCTTCCCATCTGGGAAGACCCAAAGGGAAGATAGACCCGGCGTACAGTATGAAGCCTGTGGCGGAAAAACTGAAAGAAATTCTAACAGAGACAAGGATTCTTTTTGCCATGGACTGCGTAGGCAAGAGGGTGGAGGCCATGGCGGCCGGTCTGGGACGGGGAGAGCTGCTGGTTCTGGAGAACCTCAGGTTTCACCCGGAGGAAACAGCGAACGATCCCGGATTCGCCGCAAAACTGGCAAAGCTTGGAGATATCTATGTAAATGACGCCTTCGGAACCAGTCACAGAGAGCACGCATCAATGGTTGGAGTTCCTGAAATACTGGGGGGAGGCTATGTAGGTTTCCTCGTTGAGAAGGAGCTCCGGGTTTTCGGAGAGCTTATCAGGCATCCAAGAAAGCCGTACACTGTGATACTCGGCGGTGTTAAGGTAAGTGACAAGGTTGCTGTGATCGAGAATGTTCTTCCAAGGCTTGACAATCTGATTGTTGGTGGAGCAATGGCTTTTACCTTCTATAAGGCCATGGGCCTTGAGACTGGTACAAGCATTGTTGAAGAGGATACGATCCAGACTGCAGGAGACATCATCAAAGCTGCAGAGGCCAGAGGTGTCAACCTGATCCTTCCTGTGGACATTGTTTGTGCGCCATCAAAGAACCAGGGTGATGAGGCCGTGGTTAAGAGATTTGATGAACTCCCTGAAGACATGGCCGGGTTTGACATAGGTCCGGAATCCATCGAGCTGTTCCGAAGAACAATAATGAAGAGCAGAACCATCGTCTGGAACGGTCCCATGGGTCTGTTTGAGATCCGTCCGTTCGATGTGGGGACCAGAACACTGGCTGCATTTATGGCAGATGCCACTTCTTTCGGCAACATTGCTGTTGTCGGCGGTGGAGACAGTATGCGGGCGGTCCGCGAGGCAGGTGTGGCTGAACAGATTACCCATGTATCCACAGGTGGTGGTGCTTCACTTAAACTTCTGCAGGGAGAGGAACTGCCTGCGCTTGAGCACCTCAAGATCGACGGGGTTAAGCCCTTTGTAGGTGCGAACTGGAAGATGAATGGTACTCTGGCAATGGGCATAGAGTACATCACTCTGCTGGATGAGGGTAACATCAACTATTTCGGAGCGGATGTGGTACTATTTGCCCCCTTCACCATTCTGGCCGGGCTTTCCCCTCTTGCAGAAAAAGCAGGTATACACCTTGGAGCCCAGGATATTTTCTGGGAGGAAAAGGGAGCTTTCACTGGAGAGATAAGTGCCACGATGCTGAAGGAAGCAGGTTGTTCATGGTTTCTTGCCGGTCACAGCGAGAGAAGACACATTATCGGCGAAACTGATGAGATTGTAAGGAAGAAGATGAAAGCCGGTCTGTCAGCAGGTCTGTCCTGTGTCCTGTGCGTGGGAGAGCTTCTTGACCAGCGCGAAGCGGGAAAGACCGAAGAGGTGATCCGAAATCAGATCGAGTCTGCACTTACCGATATGGATTTAGCCAATCCCTACAATCTTGTTATTGCCTACGAGCCTGTATGGGCAATAGGCACGGGGAAAACCGCTACCCCGGAGGAAGCTCAGAGAATTCATGCTCTTATAAGAAAATGGGTAGCTGAGATAGTTGACAAAGAGTTTGCTGAAGAGTTAGGCATCATATACGGTGGAAGTGTAAAACCGGCCAATGCAGCCCAGGTAATGTCCGGCAGAGATGTTAACGGAGCTCTGGTTGGAGGTGCCAGCCTCAAGGCAGACAGTTTTATCGAAATTGTGGCAGAGTGTCGGTAAGTCGGTAGAGCACACAGTAAGGGAAGTCGCAGGGCTTCCCTTTTCTACAGCAGACGGGTTTCTTGTGGGTATTCTCAGTTTTGTAGTTACACTGCTTCTGTTCGCTTCCATGGAGGTGATAAGCAAACCTCTCATGGGCTTAATTGATCCGCTGGTCCTGACATTCTGGAGATTTGTCTGCGGAATTGCCGTTCTTGGAATAGTGATGGCAATCAGGCGGAAAAAACTTAGTCTTTCGCCGGGAAAGCTTGGTGTGCTTGCCCTCATGGGAATTCTGAACACATTTATAAGTATGTCTTTTCTCCAACTGGCAGTTAAGAATACTGAAGCATGCAGAGCGGCAACCATCTTTGGCTCAAACCCGGTGTTTGTAGTTCTTATCGCGGCAATCCTTGGCTGGGAAAGGTATTCAAAGAGGAAGGGAGCCGGTCTTATCCTGGGAATTACCGGTCTGGTTCTGGTAACCGGAATGTACACATTCAAGATGGATACCGGTACGATGTATGCCCTCCTGGCTTCAGTAACATTCGCCGTGTACATAATACTGGGCAGGAAGGCCTCTATGGATGCTGACCCCATATCGGTTAATGTAATCTCATTTGCCTTTGGTATTGCCGCCCTTGCTCTGTGGCTTCAGATAAAGGGTATATCCATGAGTCCTGAACCCCTGAGATCAGAACTGCCCTCTTTTCTGTTTCTTGGCATAGGTGTGAGTGGCCTGGGATATGTGACATTCCTCACCGCAATAAACAAACTGGGAGCTGGAAACGCATCAACTGTTTTTCTGCTGAAACCGGCGGTTGCAACCGTTCTTGCAATAGCGTTCCTGGGCGAAACAGTTACATTTAATTTTGTCACCGGACTGCTTTTTGCAGCTGTCGGCAGTTATCTGGTGGCCGGAAAAAGAAAATCCGGGCTGGAACCCAGCTGATTCCTCAGGCTTTCAC
Source organism: Candidatus Fermentibacterota bacterium (assembly GCA_003646025.1). Classification (GTDB taxonomy): domain Bacteria; phylum Fermentibacterota; class Fermentibacteria; order Fermentibacterales; family JCC-6; genus Sabulitectum. The sequence continues at coordinate 10,429 of QNDR01000044.1, read as the reverse complement.
TGATGTTTTCATAAACTGTACCCTCTCAAACTCGGCAGGGTTGTTGCTGCGTTTCTGGCTCAGTCTACCCTGGAAATCCTGTATGGAGTTGTAGTTGTGTTTTCCCATCCAGTCGGCAAGGAAGCCCAGCATCTCAGACATTACACCTAGACCTTTTTTATAAAGAACAGATGACAGTTGAACTGCATCTGCCCCGGCAAGAAGGTGTTTTACAATGGCACTGCCATCGTGTATTCCAGTCGTAGAGGCTATATCACCCTGTGTAACCGGGCTTAGAAGACTGACCCACCTGAGAACTTTCTCTGTTTCATCAGGCGAAGACAGAAGTGATCCGTTGATTACTTTGAGATTTTCTATGTCGAAATTCATCCTTACAAATCTGTTGAATAGAACTATGCCGTCTACTCCGCTCTCATCAAGTTCCCTGACGAAACTGGAAACGCTGGAGAAATATGATCCTATCTTCACAGCCACGGGAATACCTATCTGCGATTTTATATCGGAGACAATATCAAGGATAATTTCTTCATTCTCGCGGCCTGTTCGTCTGGGGTCCGACGGAAGAATGAATGTGTTCAGTTCAAGGGCAGATGCTCCGGCGCTCTCGAGGTTGCGCGCAAACCTTACCCAGTCTCCTTTGCCGAAACAGTGTATGCTGGGAATAACTGGGATGTCCACCAGTTCTCTGGAAGCTTCGAGCAGTTTCAGGTAATTTGAAACAGCGTTATGCATACCGTAGCTGTTTATGTAGTCGGCAGCTTCCGGATACCAGTCTCCACTGCTGGTCATTTTTCCCAGTTCAGATTCTATCTGTTCCTCGAAGATAGACTTAAGCACCACTGCACCGGCACCTGCATCGGCACATGCCTTGACCTTCTCCGGTTTTCCCGTAAGTCCGCAGCTGCCTACAATAAGCGGATTTCTCAGGTTCATGCTCATATACACTGTGGAAAGATCCATTGGTTTCCCTCTCGTTGTGTGTTCTCCGTATTAATACGGAAACATATCAGGGCTGTAAAGAACTGAACAGGTCACTTTCACCGGAAACACGAATACGGTCCATGTGAATACACTCCTGTGTCTTTTGCAGGTTGTGCACCGGCCAGGGTTGCAGCAGGATTCTATTGCTGAAACAGAAGTTGCTCTGTATCTTTCTGTTGCGGTTAAATTATCCGGAACTGAAGGTCATTATAAGATGCGGGGGTTGCGATGCGGGCATTCGTTCTTTTTAGAAATCTGGTTCTGTCCTGTTTATTCTGTTTGTTTTTTACGGAATCAGCAATGGGATGGACCTGGGAACCGTGTGGACAGGAGGGTGGGTATTTCAAGGACTTTGCCGTTCATCCTGAAAACTCTCAGATAATTTATGCAGGCAGTGATGATTCCGGAGGTTTGTGGAAAACCACAGACGGCGGACAGTTATGGGAACTGATGACAGCCGACTGGCCGGACATGACAGCCTGGCAGATTGTTCTGGATCCGGTGAATCCCGATGTCGTTTACATATGTGATCCCTACGGGAGGTACGGGCTTCTTAAGTCACAGGACGGGGGCCAGAGCTGGGAGCAGATTACAGACGGGCTTTCGAGCATTGCTTCCCGGATGGTTTCTGATTTGTTGATAGTATCAGATGACGGAGATTCTCTTTACATAAGCACCGGTCTTGACAGAGAGGGAGACCCTCCAAGGCCGGGAGATGGTATCTTCGTTTCCGTGAATGGAGGGCAGAGCTGGGAACCGTGCGGCCTGCAGGGTGAAACGGTATTGTGTTTGTGCCGATGCGGAGATGGAGCGCTTCTTGCGGGAATTGAAGGTCAGGGGTTGTACCGGTCAGTCAACGGAAGTGCATGGAGTCAGGTCTCTTCTATTCCTGCGGAGACTTCCGTCTGGCAGGTTGACAGTTGTGACAGTGTGGTAGTGGCTGCAGCAAACCCCTACGGAATTTATCTGAGCTGGGATTATGGTCTAACTTTTGAATTCAGCTTGAATTCCATGTACACGCCGGATGTTTCCATTGCCAGAGTAAGTCCGGAAACTGAAATCTATGCGTGCACTTTCCCGGGACTGGTAAAGTACACGTCTGCTTCGGGTGAATGGACCGATGTTGTATCTCCTCCACTTCCTGCCAATCTTATGCTCATGGGGATAACAACTTTCGGTGACAGCCTGCTTTGTGGAGCATTTGCAAACAGCTCCATTTTCATTTCAGAGGATGGTGCGCAGAGCTGGGCGGTTCTGCCTTCTTCACCAGCTGCTTCCTATCTTACAGGACTTGCCGTTGATCCGAATAATCAGGACATTATCTACGCGGCAAACCTGGGCAGTTACATGGCTTCTATGAATATGTCTTGTCTCTCCCGCAGTAATGATGGAGGCCAGAGCTGGGAGAGGCTGGGCCCTGAGGCACATGCTCTGTTTGTCTGCTACGGTTCTGGCAGTTCAAATAACATGTACTGCGGTACTTTCCGGGATGGAGCATACAAATCAGTTGATGGTTTTTCTTCGTGGACGGCAATTCGTCAGGGCGACAAGATAGTATTGGATCTGATAGAGGATGAAACCGATCCCTCAATAATTCTCTTATCAGAATGGGATATGGAGTACAGTACTTTTGGTATTTACAGAAGCAGTGACGGGGGAGGAAGTTTTCAGCAGGTGCTGCAGGTTATCTGTGGAGAACTGCTTCAGGATCCTCAAAGTGGTTCTTTTTACGCGGCAACAATGGATGGGCTCTATTACAGTTCAGACCACGGGCAGACATGGAGCTATTCCTGTCTTTCTTCTTTCAATCTTCAGTCTCTTGAATGTCATGAGGGAGATATCTACGCAGGTACGGAAAATGGAGAAATATTCAGGATTTATTCATCCGGCATTCAGAACATTTCCGGAAGCTGGAATAAACCGGTATGTGTCAGCGACCTCCTGTTTAAGGAAGATACGCTTTATGCCGGTTTCAATGGAGCAGAGGTGGATACCTGTTTTGTTATGCACGGTGGTGTATGGCGAACACCTGACCTGGGTAATGAATGGGAAATGCTTACCGGAGACCTTACGGTAACCCATGTCTTTGGAAATTCACCCATGGCCTTGAGCGGGTCTGGATTGCTGGTTTCAACCTATGGAGGTGGTGTTTTCCGACTGGGAGATCTGCAGGGCATCGATAATCCCGGTTCAGGCGATCCTGTAAATCAGCTCTGTGTTTATCCCAATCCTTCAACGGCAGGTTTTACCTTTGAGGTCGAGCTTTCTGAGAACAGTTTGATTCAGGTAGCGGTGTTTGATCTTGCAGGAAGAACAGTACACAGATCTACTGAAATTGAAGCACAGTCCGGGCTTTTCTCATATTTCTGGAACGGGCTTGATGATTCAGGCAACAGATTACCCGATGGTGTTTACATCTGCAGTGTCAGCGGTTCCGGTGGTATTCAACTGTGCAGCAGAGCCATTCTCACTGGCAGGTAAGAAGAAACTGGAATTTCTGCCGGTAATTTCAATAAAAAAGGGGCACCGGATGGTGCCCCTTAAGACCACAGTTACTAGGGTCTGGACTCTTTTATGAGCTTACCAAGCCTTCTGCAACCTTCAACAATCTGGTCTTCGTCGCTGTAACTGAAGTTAAGACGCATTGATCGATGATCCTCATTCATAGGGAAGAATGCGCTTCCAGGTACATAGGCAACATTCTCCTCGATGGCTTTTGTAAACAGATCATCGGAGTTCATACCTTCCGGCAGAGTGAGCCACAGGAACAGTCCACCATCGGGTTTTGTCCAGGTAACACCTTCCACATCTCCAAGATTCTTTTCAAGTTCCGCAAGCATGAGGTCGCATCTGCTGTGGTAAAGTTTGATGATTGTTTCTAGACCGGCTTCAAGAGCGCCTTCCCCAAGCATATGGTAGGTAACTGCCTGGTTGAACGGAGGAGTACACAGATCCATGGACTGTTTGGCCATAACAAACTTGTTTATGAGCCAATCCGGACCGTATGCCCAGCCCAGTCTGAATCCCGGAAGCATGATTTTAGAGAATGTATACAGGCTGAGAACTCTTTCAGGAGCAAGAGACTGGAATGTAGGTTCATTCTTACCCCTGAATCTGATCTGACGGTACGGGGTGTCTTCTACTATGATGTAGTCTCTATCCCTGGCAATCTTTACTATCTCTTTTCTTCGCTCAAGAGGAATAGTTACACCAGCAGGATTCTGGAAGTCTGGAATAATGTAAAGCAGTCTGGGTCTTCTGCCCTCTGCCTCGAGTTCGTCAAGCTTCTGCTCAAGTTTTTCCGGAATCATGCCGTAATCATCAAGTTCCACTCCAACAGGCACACCACCGTAGCTCTTTATAGACTGGAGACCGCCAAGATAGGTCGGGAGACCGACAATACAGGTGTCGCCCGGGTTGAAAAAGACTTTGGCCATGATCTCGAGGCCCTGCTGACTGGCAGTTGTTACAAGAACGCGCTCGGGATCTGCGTCGATTCCGTCTTTCTGCATGATCTCAGCCAGTTTTTTCCGAAGTCTCGGGTCACCCTCGGTTGCCCCGTACTGCAGAGCTTTTGTGTGTTCTTCTTCAAGAACTTTTGCAGTAGCTCTCTTAACGTATTCCACAGGGAATGTCTGTGGTGCAGGAAGACCACCGGCAAATGAAATAACTTCCGGGTTGTTTGTGAGTTTAAGAAGTTCTCGTATTACGGAGCGCTGCATTTTGTTAGCGCGGTCGCTGAAGTAGTAGGATCGGTCCACAAGGGGCCCCCTTTCTGGTTACTATTTATGTGAAGCATTGCTACTGGCATCTGCTGGCACTTGTGTACTATCGGTTGCCGCATCCACCTGTGTCAACAGCGAGAAAAGGGGCTATATTTCACCGGTGAGCACTGATTACTCAAACAAGGAGCATGACCGAAAATACAACATCGGCATTAGACACCACACGAACGGCTGCAAAACACGCCAATCATCGTCAACTAGCGTTGCTATTGTCCTCTGATCGGCATGCTTTCCATCTCGTCCGTAGAGGTACTACTGCTCAATGTCTATTCTCGGACAGGCCCCAGGGAGAAAGTTATGAAAAAACTGTTGTACATTTTACCGGTAGCTCTTCTGCTGTTTGCCTGCGGTCAGGGAGAACCTGCCGCCGACACAACATCCGAAGATGTTGAGACTGTCGACACTGGTGTTGACACAACTGTAACACAACCAGTAGAGGATATTGAGGTGGAAGAAACTACAGTTCCGACTTCAGTTACAGCCAGGCACATTCTCATCTGTTACGATGGCTGCGCAGTTGAGGGACCTTTCAACAGAACACAGGATGAAGCTCTTGCTCTTATCGAAGACATCGAAGGCAGAATTCAGTCCGGAGAGCTTGATTTCACGCAGGCAGCTGTTGATTACTCTGACTGTCCTTCAAGCGCAGACGGTGGAATGCTTGGAGAGTTCGGACGCGGAGCCATGGTTCCCGCATTTGAAGAAGCGGCATTCAGCCTTCCTGTGGGTGGTATGTCCGGTGTCGTTGAAACCCAGTTTGGCTATCATCTGATCTACAGAGAGAATTAGAGTTTTTGAGCGCTCCTGAATACATAATTGCTGAAGAAGATTCCGGTCTCAGGCTCGACAGTTTTCTTGCACTGCAGGACGGCCTGGGTCTGAGCCGGAGTTACATCAATACCCTTATCAGGAACGGTCATGTGAGGGTTGACGGTGAAGCACTGGTGAAACCGTCAACCCATCTGCACACGCAGCAGACAGTAATTGTTAACGTACCGGATCCGGAGCCCATTGACCTTGTCGCAGAAGACATTCCAATTGACATTGTTTACGAGGATGCCCACCTGATTGTGGTGGATAAACATGCCGGACTTGTTGTTCATCCTACCCCAAGCACCCGCAGGGGTACTCTTGTTAATGCTCTTTTACATCACTGCAGGGATACACTATCCGGTATTTCCGGTGATCTCAGACCTGGCATCGTTCACCGGCTGGACAAGGACACCACAGGTCTCATCATGGTTGCAAAAGATGACGAAACTCACAGACACCTGTCTGCGCAGCTGGCGGCCAGAACTGTGAAAAGAAGGTATGTTGCCCTGTGCTGGGGAGCTCCTGAGCCTTTGCAGGGAAGAATTGACGGCCCTATAGGCAGAGATCCCAGCAACAGACAGAAGATGACTGTGATCGAAAGTGGAAGAAGGGCAGTCACCAACTACCGTGTTCTGAAAAGATACTCTATTGCCAGTCTTATCGAGTGCAGACTGGAAACCGGCAGAACGCATCAGATAAGAGTACATATGTCTGTTAAAAAAAACTGTCCCATTATATCAGACCGCAAATACGGCGGAATGTCCCCAACTGGGGTTCCATCAACCAGAAAAAACCGTGAGCTGGTTGCTGACGCTATCAGGCTTGCCGGTCATCACATGCTTCATGCTGAAACTCTCGGATTTGTTCATCCGGTAACCGGTGAAGAGCTGGAGTTTCATTCTGCTCCGCCGATAGAATTCAGGCTTGTCCAGAAAAAACTGGATTCTGTTTTAGTCGGTAAAGAGTGATGAACAAAGATTTTATGTTGTTTTCCGCTCTTGTTGCGGTCCCTGTTTCAGCCATGGCATGTACCGGAAAATTCCTTTACTTTTTTGCCCTGTTTCCGATTGTTGGCCTGGCAGGCAGGAACTGGAAGTACTGCAGGAGATTTCTTGTTCTTTCCACAGCTCCGGCAGTTGTTCTGGTGTGGGCCAGCCTGACAGGAAACAGTCAGAGTATTTTCAGGTCCATCAGATGGATCTGTGCTGTAGCATCTGGAACTTACTTTGCTTCCGTCCTGGGCTCGGCAGGAATAGCTTCAGTGCTTGGATCTTCCGGTTCTTTTTCGTTGTTTCACCGGCTCTCACAGTTGATGCTGCTTGCAGGCAGCACCGCATCGAAGGCAGTGGAGTGCTGGGAGAAGAATTCCCGGTTACCCCTGGTGCCCAGAATTCTGCGCAGTGCCTCTGATTCAGTTAAACTGGCAGACTACACAGTTTCAAAACCTCAGGATTCAGGTCCAGTTGCCCTTCCGGTTGCCGTTGTGTCGTGGATATTTCTTCTGGTCTCAGTTTCCGGAATTGCTGACGGTCTGGTAAAATGAGATTAATTGCACGGTTTGAGTACGACGGAACAGACTACTCCGGCTGGCAGATACAGCCCGGGGATACCACTGTTCAGGGAGAAATAGAGAAGGCTCTTTACTCTCTTTGCCGGAGACATGTTGCCGTCACCGGAGCAGGAAGAACAGATGCAGGTGTGCATGCTGCTTCCATGCCTGCCCATTTTGATATTGCTCCAGGTGAGTACAGCAGGATACAGAACGGGCTTAACACCATGCTTCCGTCAGATATCTCCTGTCTGTCTGTTCAACAGGTAGACGACGATTTCCATGCCAGATTTCATGCTGTTTCCAGAAGCTATGTTTACAGTATTGGAACCGGCAGGCATCCATTGAACAGCAGGTTCGAATTTCAGCCTGGAATTGACAACCTTGATATTGAGGCTATGAAAAAAGCTGTGAAGTATTCATCAGGTTACAACAACTGGAGAGGTTTTGCAAAGGAAGGCGGCGGGAATACCACCTGGGATATGACGGTAAGTAAGGTTTCTGTTGTGGAAAATATCAGGGGCTGGACACTGGCCATAACAGCAAACAGGTTTCTGAGAGGAGTGGTGCGAATCTGGTCTGGAACAATTTTCCGAATTGGTGCAGGCAGGATTCCGCCTGAGGCTGTTAGAAGCATACTGGAAACAACGGATAAAAGGCTTGCCGGCCCTTCATTGCCGGCTTGCGGGCTGATACTTACGGAGGTGAGATACCCCCATGAAATTTGACAGAGAAAAGCTTAAACTGAAGAGTCTGGCTGGAAGAACATCAAAGGTAACCAGCGATCTTCTTGCAGGGAGCTGGGGGGCAGAGACACCGGTGACGGAATTTGCCGAGGCTCTTCCGGATATACTTGCCGTCCGGGAGCTGCGAAAGCTGGCCGCGGCACTGGTCAGATCCAGAAAAGCCGGCGGAACACGGCTCCTGATGTACGGCGGACATGTGATCAAGTGCGGACTGGGTCCTCTGATAGCAAGGTGGCTTGAAGAAGGTGTTTTTACGGCTCTTGCAACCAACGGTGCCGGCTCGATCCATGATCTTGAGATGGCTCTGTACGGTGCTACTTCCGAAGATGTTCAGGAAGGTATAAAAGACGGTTCATTCGGTATGTGGGAAGAAACAGCAAGGCACTACGGCAAGGCACTTGATCGCGGGCAGGGTATTGGGCGCGGTATTGGCCTTGAAATTCTGGAAAACGGTGGGAACATCTCTGTAAGTCCGTTTGCCACTGCGATAAAGACTGGCTGCAGAGTTACTGTTCACCCCAGCCTCGGGGCTGATATTGTTCATCCTGTACACCATGTAAACTGGGCTGTACTTGGCAGAGAGGCAGAAAAAGACTTTGTTTCTTTTGCGGAAGTGGTAGGCAGCCTTGCAGGAGGTGTTGTTCTTAACGCCGGTAGTGCCGTTGTTATGCCGGAAGTGTTTCTCAAAGCACTTTCTTCGGTAAGAAATCTTGGTTTTCCGGTAGAGAACATCACAACAGCCGATTTCGATATGATAAAACAGTACAGATCCACTTTCAATGTTGTAAGAAGACCGGTGAATGCCCTGGGCGGGCAGACTGTTGAAGTTACAGGACACCACGAACTTATGCTGCCGCTTCTCGATATATTCATAAAGGCGGAGGAGGGGAAGAAGTGAGGTACATCGTTGCTGTTTCGGTGTTTGTTCTGCTTGCCGGTTGCGGAACAACAACCGTTCCGGACACAACCGGTGATGAAGCGGTTGACCCCTATGCTGATCCGCCGGGGTACACAGGAGATCCTTTTGCCGGGTTTGGCCCGGTTACATCAATAAGATTTCCAGCAGAGGGAGAACCTGTTGCAGAACAGCCGTCAGACACCGGTGGAGCGTGGAGTGTACAGGTAGCTGCATGCGGTACAATGGATGCTGCGCTGACAGTTAGAGACACTGTTGCTAACAGCACAGACCAGCCGGTGTTTGTTGACCACATCGGGAACTACTACAAGGTCAGGGTGGGTTCATTTGCAACATCGGCAGAGAGTGATCAACTGAGGATTCAATTGAGATCCGGCGGCTATCCCGATGCCTGGAGTGTTCAGCGCTGACTTTACGCCCCTACAGCTTCTCTGATCCTGACAGCCATGTCCGGTTCCAGAACCAGATGATCGAGAAGAAGGTTCATGTTGTCCAGCACTTCGTCTGATACCCGGTTATTTTTAGAGAGTGCTGTTTTATACCAGGATTCTGCTGCTTCGATCCGGCCGCGAAGAAGGTTAACTTCCGCAATTGTTGCCGCATAGTACCCCAGCTCATGGGTTTCATTCTCCATTATAAGCAGTCTGCAGTGTCTGGCTGTGTCGTCGGCGCGTTTGTAGGCTTCCTTCTTTCTTCCGGAAAGCAGCAACAGTATTGCAGAGTTGATACCGGCTTCAATCGAGCCTGTAAGAAGGTGACATCGAGAAAACAACTGAAGGGCTTCCTCAAGAAGCGTATGATCTTCGTGACCTGATGCAATCCACATTTTCTTTCTTAATTTAGCTTTGGCAAGGAGCAGCCTCTTGTCCCAGGGTTTGGCGACAATAAGCATATCTATGATATTCTCAGCTTTTTCCCATTTGCCCTGAGAACTGAATATTGCAATTCTATCGAAGAGTCTCTCTACAGCTTCACTTTTGATTATTAACCCCTTAATAGCAATAGTGACACCGCACAACGTCTGAGATAAATAACATTATTTGGTCAAAGATACAAGGGGAGTGCTTCTGTTTTCATGAAAGAATCAGATTCTTATTTACACTTGACACTTTCCTGCAGATTGAGCATATACGGCGCACGCTTATATAGAGCGGGAATAGCTCAGTTGGTAGAGCCCTACCTTGCCAAGGTAGCTGTCGCGAGTTCGAGTCTCGTTTCCCGCTCCATTTTTTTTTGCTTGCAAAAAAAAATGAAGCGGGGATAGTGCTATCGCGCTATTACCCGTCCCGGTTATTCGCAACAAATGCCTGCAAAAAATGAAACAGGGATAGTGCTATCGCGTTGTTACCTTTCTATCGCCCCAATGCTAATATTATGGTGGCGGTGGAGTCGAAACTGCGGGCAATCGTCTCAATAGTGTTTCGGCATATCTATTATGGTTTCGTAACTCTTGATTACTCTATCTGTAGTAAGTATGATTTGTGTCTGTCTGCTAGATTGAGAGTATGCTTCATCCTGGTGTGTGGTGTACAGCCTGAAAGAGGAAGAATGATTTCCGAACTGCTCCAGAAGTGGCCAGGAAGTTGTTTATTACAGGGGGTGTGTGATGGTAATATTGAGCGTGAGGGTTCAGGGTTAC
>QNDR01000043.1 GCA_003646025.1 Candidatus Fermentibacterota bacterium | reverse complement strand
CTCAGGATCAGCAGCCGCAACTGCTGCAAACGCAGCAATAAGACCGAAGATCGTTCCAAGAAGACCTACCATGGTAGAAACATTGGCAAGCATACCAAGATAACCGATTCTGGCGTTTATTCTTGGGATCTCGGCAAGAGCCATCTCATCAACTGCATTTTGAATATCTCTCTCTGTTCCCTTGTAGTTCCTCAGAGCAGCTTCAATAATTTTTGAAAGAGGAGATTTTTCTTCGCTGGTTGCTGCAATAGCACCTTCTATACTGCCCTTGCGGATAAGAGATGCTATCCTGGCCATAAGAGCTTCGGGTTTAGCACTGGCAATTCCAAAAAGAAAAACAATTCTCTCAATAAATATTACGGTTCCCACACCGAAGAAGAACAAAATAGCCCACATAGCCGGTCCGCCCTGACGGAAAAACTCTGCAAACTTGCTGAAGAAACTGCCCTGTTCTTCTTCGACTTCCTCTTCAACTGCTTCATCCACCGTCTCTGTGGTATCGATGACAGTAGAATCTTCCTCGACAATCATGGTTGAATCTATTGCAGTAGAATCTGTGGCAGTGGAGTCTCCCTCCGCAACCATGGTGGAATCGACTTCTGTCGCCTCCTCGTCCTGCGCCAGAACAGCACCAGGTATAACCAAAACAACAAAAGCTATCAGCAGGGGAAACAAGTTTCCACGCATTAAGGAACTCCTCTCTCTTCTCTAATCGTTAATCTATTGACCAACAAGGTCGTACAGTAAACTACCTAACAAATCAAGCCCGCCCATTACGGCAAAAGTCATACCGGTCTTACTATCTCCTTCTGCGTACTTCCAGGCACTCAGCCCTCCGAGAACAGCAACCGATCCGTACCTTACGTAAAGAGGCATGGCGTTCGACTGCCTTGCTGTGAGGGAAAAGCTTGTTTCCGATGCAAAAGCTCCCGGGTAAATGGGCCTGACAACATCCTCAAGAAAACTTCTCTCCAGGAGCACATTGCTCAGGTTCGGTGTACTTTTCAGCATAAGAAACAGCGCCTGCGGAGTTCTCAGCTCACCCTGAATGGTAATTTCTTCAAGAATAAGCCGGCCGTCCTCGTAAGTGGCACCCTCCTGACCATACACAGAAGCACAGGTCAACACCAGTAGTAATATAGCAGATATTGTCCGTGTCACTGACCTGCCTCCTCTCCTGATGCCGGTTCCCCGGAGGTGCCGTCATCCACCAATCCTGCACCCTCACCCTCAACGGTCGAAGTGTCAGCAGGTTCCTCAACAAATACCTCTAATTCGTAACCTGGAAGACCAAGTGTTGAAACTGTTCCAGGCGCAAGCAGCTCGAGGTTTTCTGCGGCTTTGTACACCCACTCATTGTCTACACCTGCTGAAACTGCTTTTTCCACAGCTGTGATATAGATGTTAATCGCTTTCTGAACCTCAGGCTCATAGAACTGTATGTACAACTGATTGTAGAACTCGTCAACAGCCTCGTCAGGCAAACCGGCCGGGGGATCCATAAAGGCAACAGAGTTTGCGAAATCTTCGTACAGTTCGCCTGCGCGGACGCAGGATGCCATGAACCACACGTCTACATTGTATGTCAGGGACTTACCGTACCAGCTTTCCACTTCCCCTTTTAACTGCGCCTTCTGTTGAACGTTATCAGGAGTAACCACCATTGCGTCGTAGTTGATTCTTATGATCTCCCCAATGCGGAAGGCGCTTCTTGCCGCGTCAACAGCGGGACCTTCCCTGTACATGTCATAGGTTTCAACACACATCTGATATTTTTCCCGGGCACCGTAATAATCACTGGCATCGTACAGGTAATCCCCGATTTTGCCGAGTGCGATAACCATGGTTGCCGGCGACGCTGCCTGCTCATTTATTATGCGGTTGTACACGCTGATAGCAAGACCTTCAGCTCCACCGTTCTCGTATGCAACAGCAGCACTGTACAGGGCGGAAGCCATTCCATCTGCCATGGGAAACCGGTTGTAGGCATCGAGGTATGTATCCCCTGCAAGAATAAAGTGTTCAGCTTCCATCGCCAGGAATGCTGCCCTCATCAACCCTTCAGGAGCCTGCGATGTCTCTGGATAGGTGTTTGCAAGAACAGTGAAAACTCTGATAGCGCTGGTAATGTCTCCTGCCTTGCCGTACGTCTCACCAGCATCGTAAAGAGCCACTGGAGCAACATCAGTACCCGGATGAGACATGGCCGCTTCTTCGTATCGCGCTGCCGCAATAAGAAGTGACTCTGTATCTTCCGATTGAGCAAGGGATTCTGCATCCCGGTATGAAACAGCAGCAGCCAGAGCAGCAACATCCTCTCCAAGATCCTCACCTGTGATGGCCGCGGCATCAGCTGCTTTTCCATACCAGTACTCTGCATCAGAGAACATCAGCTCGGCCTCGAAAGCAGATGCCAGAAACCTTGCTGACCTGGCAGTGTATTCCGAATTAGGGAACTGGTTGTAAATTCTCATGTAGGATTCCCTGGCTGTGGTATAATCACCGGCATTGTAATGACTGCCTGCATCGTTGTACAGGAACTGTGCAGCATACTCGCCAGTAGGATATGTGTCGGCATAGTACATACCGATTTCATGCATTTTCTCACGGAGATACAGGCTGTCTGCTCCCGGCATGTCGTATGCCTGGCCAAAAGAGCTGAAGGCGTTCACCGCAGCATTCTCTCTCTGCTGCGTGGATGTACTGTCGTAAACAACGCTAAGATAGACATCCCCTGCCTTTGCAAGATCTCCAGTGTTGTAATATGAGTCACCCAGAAGGAATTTGAATTCATAGGCCTCTCTTGAGTCAGGATAGTCGGTAAGGTAAAGCTCAATTTTCTCGATAAGGCTCGAGTAACTTTGAAGAGCCTGCTGGGAACCCTGATCCGCCTCTGCAACCTGCTGCGCATGGTACTGAATAGAGTGCTCGAGAGCCGAAGCGCGCAGGGAATCAACTTCCGCAAGATTGGAAGAATCTCCCGACATTGTTGCCCATTCGCTCTGTGGACCGTAACTCTCTACGATCTGCTCTCTGGCAGCGGCAGCACTTGCAAAATCACCTGAGCCCTCGTATGCAACAGCAATTTTGGATTGAATGAACGGGGCATCAGGGCTGTAGGGATCTCTCTGGAGAAGAGACTGATAGGCTTCAACCGATTCTATCCAGAAACCCTGTTCCATGTAGAAGTCACCCATCTGGGTAAGAACATCAACAGTTACTTCGTTGTCATCAAAAGAATCCAGGAAATTTGTTGCAAGCTGCACAGGAGACCCTGTTTTCTGTTCCATAAAGTCATGTGCAAGGTATTCAATTGCCTCACCAACCATATCCGTACGCCGCTCAAGTCCAAGGTCATCCATTCTGCGGCTGTCCCTTATGAGATATCCGAACAATGCAATTGAGTGCTCGTATTCGTTGAGCAGATACGCCGTCCACCCCAGCTTGTAAATGCCGAACTGGTATATGGTAGATCCGGCATCAGGGTAATCCAGTATTTTGTTGTAAAAGACGTAGGCACTGTCAAACTCGAAAGAGTCAAAGTAGAAATCACCTGCCCTCAAGTATGTTTCAGGGGCAAGTGCACTCTCGGGAAAATCCGCCAGCAGCCGCCTGTAGCTTGCCACTGCGCCTGTGGGGTCTCCCATTTCATTCAACGCGTACCCCAGAGAGTACAGAGCGATATCCTCCACCTCGCTGTCGGGGTACTGGTTAAGAACTTTCTGATACAGATCTATTGTTCTGGAGTAGTCAACCGGGATAAACTCACCCCCGGCAACTGCTGTTCTGTCAAGATAGCTGTTCTTGTCTATTTCGTAGTAAAGCTGGGCCAGACGAACATAGATATCCGCGGTAAATCTGCTTTCGGGATAGCGTGCAAGATAGTCTTCAAAGTAGCTGGCACATTCAATTCCCGATTCGTCTATTCTTTCCTGAAGTGCAATTGTTTCCGTGCGTCTCTGTTCACTTAAAGCTTCTGCTCTGGCACTGTCTCCTTCAGCATAGCTCTCAGTTATCCGTGCGTTGTAATACGCCCCAAGATAGTTAAGAGAATCACGCTTCAGTTCTCTTTCTATGAAAGTGGCAATGGCTACACCGTACTGGGTTTCCTGCATCCAGTCGTGGTCAGCTGCCATTCCGGAATCCATTTTACTGGCGAGATCCTGCAGGGCAAGACGTATTCTGGAAACCTCTTCCTCAAGCTGCAGCAGGTCTTCCCTGTCTGCTTCATCTCCCGAATACTCCGCAATACTCTGGGTACTCTCAATTTCCAGGGCAAGCCGTTCCGCACTGGCTCTTGACGCAGCTATAAGCCTGTTCATCTCCTGGTGCATTGTTTCAGAGTCCATACCAACAGGCATGGACAGGGAGGCCTCAAATCCTGAAATATCCACAAACAAATCTCTCAGAGAAGCCTCTTCCTCTTCAATGAGAGCAACAAGCTCCATGTCCCCCTGCATGTAGGCTTCTTCTTTCAGTTCGGTAAGCCCAAGCCTGATTCTGTCAAGCCTGTCTCTCTCTGACTCGTACTGTTCAGAAACATCTTCCCCGGTTCGGAAGGTATCGTAATAATTACTGCCTGATCCGTATTCATCCATAAGTTGCCGGTACATGGAAATCGCAATATCTATGTCCTGTGCTCCCAGAGCGCAGTTTGCCATTGCAAGCTCAAACTCGCTGTACAGCTCTGAGCCGGGCATCTCCTCGGTAATTCTCTCTGCTAGATTGTAGGCATCCTGATACTTCTCCTGGCGCATATATGTCCACGTAAGACCAAGCATAGCAACGTCGTAGTATGCACTGAACGGAGATACCTTCGTGTATTCATCAACGGCCTGTTCCAGCTGATCCTGCTCAACATATATCTGGGCGATGGCTATTCTGGCCCGGTCGGCAATACCGGCATCATTCCTGCTTCCCTGATCAATCACCTTCTGAAGCTCGGTAACAGCAGCCTGGGTGTTCCCCTCAGCCACATAGGTTACCGCAATAAGGTATTCCGCAAGGGAAGAATTCTCTCCTGACCCTGCAATCTGCTGAAGTATCACCCGGGAAGCGTCAAATTCTCCCATGTGGTACCTGGCAAGCCCGCCAACGATGGTTGCTATATCTATGTACTCAAAACCGGGGAACGATGCTCGGAGCGTCTGATAGTACTCCACCGTACTCTCGTAGTCCTGCAGTTCAAAGAAGATAAGCTCAAGACGAAACAGAGCGGCATCGTAGTAATCCGACTCCGGAAAATTCTCAACAACGGACAGAAAAGCATCCCGCGCCCACACTATTGAACCACTGGTGTAAAGTTCTTCTCCAAGTTCAAAGGCAGACTGAGCACTGAAAAGAATAGAACGCTGTCTTCTGAGCTGTATCAGCTCTGCTTCTATTCTGGCAAGCCTCTCTTCCTCGCGGACTATCTGGCTCTCCAGGCTCTCAAGCTCTTCCTGTGCCCTGCGGAGAACATCTCCTATCTCCTGCTCCTGAGCCTGGTCACCAGGTGGAGACTGAGCTGCTGCCGGTAAGGCAAGACAAAGCACAACGAAAGCAGTAATAAGAAATCGAGCGTGAAAGAACATTGCGAAACCTACCTGGACTCGTCTAGCAGATCGCGCAGTCTCTGAAGCTCTGACTCAGCAGCTCTGCGCCTGGCCTCAAGCTCATCAAGCCTTGTCCGTGCCCTCTCTATACGCTGCTGTTCCCTCTCCAGTTCAAGCCGGCCGGCACCAAACAATGGGCCTAACCTGGATGAAATCGCAATGGTGATTTTTGAATTCTGCATAACATCCTGCTTGTTCTGATTTTCCGGAGCAAACACCGTCTGCTCCAGTTCTGCCCAGGCGAGATGAAGATTAACATGTTTTCCCACGGCGTAAGACATCCCGAGATTGAAATCTCTTCCGTCCATTTCAAATGCTGCAGAAAAGTTTTCCCCTGCTCTCCAGACTATTGATCCAAAAAGCCCGTTTGCAATGGAGCTGCCTATACCCAGTGCACCACCGTCTATTACACCTACAAAACGACCTATACCGATACCAAGGTTGAGCGTAACAGGCACACCGATGAGATAACGCATGTCTTTTGAGGCAACACCGTAGACAGACCAGTTCTGAGCATGACTGTAGTTGTACATACCGTCCTGATCCCACGAACCCTGTGCTGTTCCGGTAGAATCCGGTGTTCCCGCAGGACCGGAAAAACAATCAACATGTTCAGAACCGATACCGTTCTGAAGACCGAGAGAAAATGCCGGCACTGCAATTCCCTCTTTAAGGATGGCTACTTTGGCGTTAAGAACAAACCCGCCATCGGCAAGGTACGCCCCGCCCAGCTGTCCATAGCTGAGAATCCCAAAGTTGAAGTAGCCTGTAAGTTTGATATCGCTGTCGGAAACACCGAGGGAATCTTCAAAAGAAAAAGCGCTCGCAGCAATTCCCACCTCAACCTCGGTATGCTCAAGAACATAAGCGTCAGGGGCATTTACCACCCCACCATACGCATACGGAAGGGAACCTGCAACCAATGTAAAAGCACATACAAGCATAATACAGGTTGTAAAGCGCATACGATCCTCCAGACCCAATAAAATAATCCGTAGCTGTCATTGCAACAATGAACATAATATCTAACGCGGTGGTATCGCAGTCAAGCGTTACAAGCACGACACATTTGCGTATATATATACTGCCTGTTGACCTCATACTGAAATGCGGCTATTTTCGGTTTTATTGAAATTATATGTTTTTTTGTCCATATGGAGGTTAGCTTTTGAACGCCTTTGCACTGTTTGTTCTCGCTGTCTCCGGCATTCTGCCTTCGTGGCAACTTCACCTTGATGCGACCCCCAGGGGTGACGCCCAGCTGATAAGCAGAAGCAGCTCAGAGCAGGTACTTTTTATTCCCTTGGGAAATGCAGGGCTGGGTGCCTGGGGACCCGGCGGAGTTCTACTGCCCGGCTTTCCTGTTTCCAACGGCGTAGGCGTCATCTGGAGACCTGCAGCTGTTCCAGCCTCAACAGGAGAAACTCTCATTGCCTATGCTGACAACGACGGATACGCCCATCTCATTGATTTTCAGGGGAACGAAACTTTCGGATGGCCGGTGAACAGCAACAGCAGCATAATCACCAGCCTCACAGTTCTGGATCTGGATGACAATGGAGAGTTTGAAATAGCATACGGAACAGGTGATGGTCTGGTTCACCTTGTCAACCTGCGAGGAGAAAACATCGAGGGCTTCCCGGTGAATCTTCAATCACAGCTGCAATTCCAGCCTACTTTGATCAGCCTTGGAGGAGGTTTTCACAACGGTCTTATCTGTGCCACGAACAACAGCAAGATCACAATACTGGGCTGGAACGGGGTTGACCTGCCCGGCTGGCCTGTACTTACAAGGTATCCTGCAGGTACTGTTCCGGTTTCGGGAGATATCAACGGCGACGGTCAATCCGATGTGGTTTTCGCAAGCCAGGACGGTAAGGTTCACCTGTTCAACCTTTTCGGAGAGGAACAGGATGGATGGCCGTTCTACATGGATGCACGGCCCGTGGCAGGTACAACAGCTATCGGCCTTGTGGATACCGACCTTCAACTGCCTCAGATAGCCGTTGCCTCTATCGACAGCACCGTTTACCTGCTTAACGGAGACGGTTCTCTTGCCGGAGAATGGCGGTGGCCGAACCACACAGACTCAAGGCCCTGTCAGCCGATCATTGTTCGAACAGCCGGCGGACCTTCAGTGGTGACAACATCAAACAATGGAACGATATACGCCTGGGACAGTTCAGGCCGCAGAGTAAGCGGTTACCCCTTCGATAACCCCGGAGGATTGTTTTTCCCGCCAGTTGCCGGAGACATGAACGGGAACGGAACCATGGAGATCATAGTAACTGGAGCAGGAGGTGTTGTATCGGCTTATCCGCTGGCAACCCGGGTTTCGACAAAGTGCATGTGGCCTCTGCCCCTGGGAAATCAATTCAACTCAGGGTGTTACGGCCAGGACTTTCTGCCTGTAGCTGAGGTACAGAAACTCACAGGTGAGTTCAGCGGCGCAGTGTCCATTTCTTACACAATTACAAACCCGGACTGGACCGGTATTTCTGTGAGCTACTCAACGGATGCCGGTTACACCTGGGTTGAGACCGGCAACTACGATGAACGGGTAGGAGCTATCACCTGGCATTCCGAGCTGGATCTGCCCTTTGAGGATCAGGGAAGGTGCCTGCTGAGAATAACTCCCTACACGGAATTCGGACCTGGAGAAAGCGGTACAACAGGGCTTCTTCACATAGACAACAACAGACCGCCGGAAATTCTTCTGGAACCGCCTGTTCAGATTGACGATTCCAGATACAGCCTCGGTTACACAGTTGAAGACAGGGAAGGCGACACAGTTCAGTTACAGGCACAGTTTTCAATTGACGACGGAAACAGCTGGCAGACCATGCACCTGAGTGGCAACAGCATCGAAATAGAACCCTGGTTTTACGGGGAACCGGTAACATGGAATGCTGTACGCGACATCGGCCATGCCGACATCGACAACATAAAAGTCCGTATCAGAGCTGCGGATTCCGACCCCGGCCCGTGGTACTTTGTCGACGGTCTTCACATAGACACTGACCGCCTGCCCAGTGCCCAGATCATCGCCCCCACCACAGAAGTGCACGGAAAAATTACATTCGGTGTAAGGCTCAGTGATCCGGAACAGAACCGTCTGGATATAGCCTACCAGTACAGTACCGACGGAGGTAACACCTGGCATCCTGCAACTGTCATCGAGGCAGAGCAGGCAGGTGCCGGCAGGTATGACTTTGAAATAGAGTGGGAATCAGCAACAGACCTCCCTGGTTTTGATGGAAATCAGGTAAAACTTCAGGCTCTTCCGTCTGATATGAACACTGGGATAGCTGTGCCTTCTGCACCTTTTCACCTGGACAACAACGCTTCTCCCACAACTGTAATCACATCTCCATCTGTTTACGATGTCTTCAGAGGCGTAGTTCCTGTTAACTTCTCTGTTACAGATGTTGAGGGTGACGACATTTCAATGGGTCTTGAATACAGACTCCATGGCTCTGAGGACACCTGGCACACTGCACAGGGGCTGGTGAGCAAGGGACCGTTCGGCCTTTCAAGGTACAACACAATGCTTAACTGGAACAGCTCAGTAGACCTTCCAGGCGTTTCCAGACTGGATGTGGACATCAGATTGGTCGCCATGGACAAAGATTCCGTACGCTCTGAAGAGGTGGGTCCAATCACGCTGGAGAACACAAACATCCCGGAGATAATCAGAGCTACCGCGGCAAACCACAATATTCAGAACAAAACGGTGGACATATCTTTCGAGATAGGAGACCGTGACGGCAGAACTATTGATCTTGCTATTGACTACAGCACCGACAACGGTGAGACCTGGCGCCAGGCCACTGTATCCGGAAACGCACTGACGCTGACTCCCCCGTCATACAGCAACTTATTCACCTGGTATTACGGCACAGACATAATGGGCTCAAGGGGAATTGTTATCCTGCGTGTTACTCCCGTTTATCAGGGAAGCAAACTGGGGCGGCCAAGGTTCATAGAGCAGGTTTTCCGGTAACCTCTTCCCACTTTGATTTGCCACAGGTCATTCTGAAGGTCTCCGGGGCTCTGTGCTTCACCAGAGCAACCATTTGTGACGCTATGCCTCTTATATCCCACTGGGCATGGGCATCATCTCTGAGCCGGATAAAATGGTTGAACTCTCTTCCGTTGATGCACAGCCTCACCTGACGACGGTGGGCGTTCGTGAGGAAGTAGTCCGCTTCCCGTCCCAGGCTGGATACCGATGACGACGCCTTTAGACACTGCGAACGGAACAGTTCCTCCAGCCCGGCCTTTTGAATACTGGGTGGAACAGTTATGCCGAGAGAAGAGTCGTAGGCCGTAACCAGCTGGGTAGTCATTCTGTGTCTTTTTAACTGAGCGTACGCCGTTGCTGAGAGGGTAATCCTGAAATCAGCTCTGAACAGTTCCCAGAACCTGGGCAGGGCATCATGAATTCCAAGGTTATCGTAGATTCTGTTGAAAGAAGGCTCACCGTAGAGTTCTGTAAGCCACTCTGCAACCCGTTCATCTGAATCACACCCCAGAAGCTCCACCTCACCGATGCCCTGAACAGGTGCAGGATGCAGGTGGGCAATACTGTCCATCCCTGCAGGCTCTGTGAACAGCATCAGAGAAGGCGCCACAGGAAGAACTGCATCGTACAGAGCATCAGCCAGGCGCTTTACCTCGGCAAGCGGATGGGCTCTCAGCCTTCTGATCATGTGCTCCAGTTCTCTGGCGTTAACGGTCATGCCCATCTGCGTTGTCGCTGCAAGTGGAAGTATGTATCTGGCATCTTCTCTGGCTTCTGTTTTTGAAAGCCCGGCTTCCAGCAGACCGGACAGAATCGTCTCGTAGGAGTGGAACAGATCCTTCAGCACCGGTGACTGCTGCTGAAGTTCCTCCGGCAGAAACCAGTCTTCACCGATTCTTATGTACCTCTGAGACTTTTCCGTAAAGCTGAGAAGCCTGAAAGACTGAACGGCTTCGGCAGCGAGCCGGGACAGACCCAGTATATCGAAGTTGAACACCGCATGCTCGGCAATAGAACCGTGCCCGTACTTGTATACAATTGTTTTGTTTGATTTTCTGGCCTTGTCCACCTCCAGGGCGGCCTGCCTCCGAAGCTCTGTAACAGGAGCGGGATCACGGCTGATTCTTGCGTATGCGGCAGAAATAGTTTCAGGCGTTCTGGAATCATTCTCGGTATCAATGTTGTATCCTGCAAGAATAACCTTCACTTGTGTCTCCTCAGTGTTTGCCTGCTGCAAGGGCAGCAACGGGATTCTCGTACGGAAGTCTTGCGTGCATAAAATAATGAAGGGAGGCTGCCGGGTCATTGGTTTCCAGAGCCCGGCGAATAACCGACAGCGACCGGTAAAGATCACGGGCTACTGGAAGCAGTTCCCATCCGCCTTCCAGAAGGGGAATCGATTCAACAAAAGACGACATCTCAGGAACAGCCCGGTTTAACCACTCGAGAGCGTCGCCAGGGTCATCACCGTTAACGGCACCAGAGAGTCGGGCAAGAATCTCTCCTCCTGTTTCTCCGGCTTTCCAGGGCAGGTAGTGAAATTCCTGCATAATTTCCCAGGCTTCTCTTTTATCTCCAAGAAGTTCAGGCCAGTGCCTTCCATAACCAAGAGCGGCCTTCAACTCCATTACACCGTGGAGCGCTACAGGAAATATCTCCGAAGGATTGATAAACCAGGAGTATCCCCCAGGTACTCTGTTGTTGAGCCCAGCCAGGTAAATTCTTCGGAGACAGTAGTCTGTGGCAAGAATGTTGTCCCACACCACCGGTTTGGAACCGAGAAGCTCTTCCGCAAGGAGAAGGTCCGACATTTTTTCAGAAACCACCATGGGACCGGTCCAGAATGAACTCCAGCCTTCCGGAATCATCTCCCGCCATACCCTGAGATACTCGTCGGCATGGGAAAATCGTTCCCGGAATTCACCGCAGTAAACAGAAGGACACAGCACAACAGGAAGATCTGTTCCCTCAAGAGCCCGGATCGCAAAATCAAGCTGCCTTTCCGCCAGTTTTCCGGCGGATTCATCTGGAACATCATCGAACAGGATGGCCAGACCGCCTGCACCGGAATCCTCAGCCCGGAGGAGCTTCCGTCGTGCGGAATCCCACTGGCTGCTCTGAAACTTCCACGGACTGATGGAGAAGAAGAACCTGGTCTTCCCTCCCATAAAGCTCTGCAGAGACTGCCATTCCTCTTGAGAGTAGGGCTCTTTCCACCTTAGCCTGTGCAGGGGATCGTCTTTTGGAGCATAGAAATAGGCAGAATCCTCAACTCTGGACAGTTCATCAAGAAGCACTTTTCTCTGCTTCGCCGTAAACGGTTTCCCGTAGTAACCTTCCACAATTCCGTGGTACACTTGCCCCCCCTGAATGTTATGTTACATACACTGTACCGGTGGTCGCCCGCTTAAGCAAGAATACAAAAAAAACAGGAGTGCTCAAATGGCTAAACGCATTGTGGAATGTGTACCGAATATTTCAGATGGCAGGAACACAGAGGTAATCAACGCAGTTGTAAAGGCGGCTTCATCTGTAAAAGGAGCGGCGGTGCTCGATGTTGATCCCGGTGCTGCAACCAACAGAACCGTAATTACAATTGCCGGAGAACCGGATTCAGTTCTCCAGGCGGCATTCAATGTTATACAGAGCGCAGGCAGACTTATCGACATGAGAACACAGACAGGATCACACCCCCGCCACGGAGCCACAGATGTGTGCCCGTTTGTTCCGGTGAGCGGGGTCACCATGGAGGAATGCGCGGACCTTGCCCGCAGGCTTGGCAAAAAAGTGGGAGAGGAACTGGGTATTCCTGTTTACCTCTACGAATACGCCGCATCGAAACCGGAATGGGTTAAACTGCCCAACATCCGTGAAGGCGAGTACGAAGCTCTTCCGGACAAGCTGGGTAAAGAAGAATGGAAACCTGATTTCGGCCCAAATGAATGGAACGAATCCACTGCTAAAACAGGTGTGTGCACAATTGGGGCAAGAAACTTTCTTATTGCCTACAATGTGAACCTGAACACAACTGATGCCTCTATGGCAAAAGAAATTGCCCTGAACATCCGCGACACTGGAAGAACAAAAAGAACCAGTCAGTGGAAATTTGCAAGGGATGACAAAGGAAACAAGGTAAAACAGGAAGGGCGTCTAAAAAACTGCAAAGCCTTCGGCTGGTTCATCGAAGAGTACAACACGGCACAGGTCACCATGAACCTCACAGATATTTCAGTAACTCCCCTTCACACAGGGTTCGAGGTAACTAAACAGGAAGCTGAGAAACTCGGCCTCAGGGTAACAGGAAGTGAAGTTGTGGGGCTGGTTCCGCTGAGTGCAATGGTCAACGCCGGCAAATACTACCTTGAGATGCAGAACCGGGCTCTGTTGAACATAGGAAAACAGGCAAAATCAGTTGGAGCGCCTGAACGGGAGCTTGTTAACATTGCCATCCGTTCCATGGGTCTCAGCGATGTGGCCGAATTTGATCCCGATAAAAAAATAGTTGAATACATGATCGCGGACAGATCTGTTAACCTTTCCGGCATGACCTGCCGGGCCTTCTGCGATGAACTCTCCATAGACAGCCCTGCTCCAGGCGGTGGAAGTGCCGCAGCCCTTATGGGCGCTGTGGGTTCTGCTCTGAACAGTATGGTCGCAAACCTTACGGTAAAGAACAGAAAATTCAAATCCAGCTGGGAAGAGATGCTTGAGCTGGCTCCTGAAGCTCAGGACATCAAGGAATTTCTTGTAAACGCAATTGATGAAGACACCAGAGCATTCAATGTATGGATGGACACCATCAAAGCTAAAGGAGATGTTCAGTCAGCTGTCAGAGGTGCGGTTGAGGTACCGCTGGGAGTTCTGTCAAAGGCACCGGTAATTGCGGAAATGGCACTTGCCCTGGTTGAACGGGGAATGCAGACAAGCCTTTCCGACGCTGGAGTGGCAGCTGCCGCAGCCGTGGCCAGTGCAACCGGAGCCTACTACAATGTGATGATCAACCTTCCGGAAATACAGGACGAAAACTACAGAGAGAAAATAACAGAGGAAGCGGACAAACTTTTTGAGAAAACACGGGAAGTTGCCGGAACAGTACACAGTAAAATAGTAGCGAAGCTGAAAAATGAAAGCTGAAACAACAATGGAAAGAACGAATTTTGTCCCGAAAACTCTTCCATCAGCACTGAAAGAAAACCTTCAGGAACTCTGTCATCAGGCCAGAGGCGACATTCTGAAAATGACAAGCCTCGCAGCCAGCGGTCATCCAGGTGGTTCCATGAGCAGTCTGGAGATATTCGCACTGCTGTGGAGCCAGGCGAATGTAGATCCGGCAAACCCGCTTATGAAAGGCCGCGACAGAATAGTTGTCAGCCACGGCCACACATCACCGGGGGTTTACAGTGTTCTCGGAGCACTGAAGTTTTTTGACCTTCACCAGGCACTGGTTTCCTTCAGACTGGCTGGAAGCGACTTCGAAGGACACATAGAAAGACATCTTCCGGGAATAGAGCTCACCAGTGGCAACCTGGGACAGGGGCTCAGCGCGGCAATAGGCATGGGGATTGCCGACAAGAGCAACGATATTACAAACCACCTGTGGGTAGTTGCCGGTGACGGAGAGAATCAGAAGGGGCAAATCACTGAAGCGAGAAGATTCGCGTCCAAATACATGATGAACAACCTTACATACATCATCGACCTGAACCATCTTCAGATTTCAGGTGACACTGCAGACATAATGCCTGTTAACCTGAGAGCAGAGTTCGAAGCTTCCAGCTGGGAAGTTATTTCTGTAGACGGTCACGATTTGAGTGCACTCTACCAGGCGATGCGTCCTGAAGGACAGAACAGACCAAGGCTTATTCTTGCTTCCACAGTTATGGGAAAAGGCGTTTCTTTCATGGAAAACAAAGCCGGGTTTCACGGCAGAGCTCTGAAGGAAGACGAGCTGAAGCAGGCCCTCGCAGAACTGGGTGTGGAAGACAACATGGAGATTCTGGCCAGGGAGAGGAAAAACTACCTCCATAGCAAAAAGCAAAACTTCAGGGAAGAGCCGGTTTACAATCTGCTGAACCCGGGCGAGGCAGTCACATATAGCACTGATCACACAGGCGACAACAGAAGTGCATGGGGGCAGGCTCTGGTAAGCCTGGCTGAGGCCAATCCCGACAACCTCCCTCTGGTGTTCGACTGTGATCTTTCAGGAAGCGTAAAAACCGCCAGTTTTGCAAAAAAGTACCCGGGACACTTCTTCCAGACAGGAATAATGGAACACCACACCGCAACCATGGCAGGCAGTTCAACCCTGGCTGATAAAGTTGCATTCTGGAGTGATTTCGGTGTTTTTGCCGCAGATGAGACCTTCAATCAGCACAGACTGAACGACATAAACCACACCAACCTGAAAGTGGTGGCAACTCACTGCGGACTGGATGTGGGCCCAGACGGCAAAACACACCACTGCATAAAGTACGTGGGGCTTATGCGTGCCCTGCCCAACTACCGTACGATAGTGCCGGCAGACCCCAATCAAACTGACAGGGCAGTTCGTCACGCTGCGTCAAACCCCGGTAACTACTTCATAGCAATGGGCAGATCAAAACTTCAGGTAATAACAAAACAGGACGGCACTCCCTTCTTCGACGAAAACTACGAATTTGTCTACGGCGCAGCGGATTATTTCCGCAGCGGCACAGATGTGGCCATTCTTGCCATGGGCCCCACCTGCACCAACGCTGTACAGGCCTCAGAGCTGCTGGAAGCAGGTGGAATATCAACTGCGGTTCTGGGAGTAAGCTGCCCCACTGAGCTGTCTGAAGATTTCATAGACAGCCTCCTGGAGTTCAAACACATCTTCACAGTGGAAGACCACGACACAAAAACAGGTCTTGGGGCCGGTATTGCCCTTGCCCTGTCCGAAAGAGGGAACACTCCGCCACTTACCAGGATTGGTGTAACCCACTACGGTGCAAGCGGAAACGCTGAAGATCTCTACACACTCCAGGGGCTTCAGCCGGAGCAGATCGTGGAAGCAGTGGTAGAAAAGCTGACCTGACAGGCAGAGCTCTGCTGCCAGCGTTATGTTCGGTAGTAACGAATGGGGTGTAGTATGCTGCTTGCTCTCATAGCGCTTGTCTCAACTCCGGTATGGCCTGACACTGTACCGGCTTTCAGCCTTGAATTCAACCAGAGCCAGTGGGAATACGCGTGCGACCACTACTGGCAGGACATATACATACCAGCTCAACTCAGTGTTGACGAATACACATACCAGTGTCAGTTCCGTATCCGCGGGGCAACCAGCAGGGAGCTTCCCAAGAAGTCTATCAAAATAGAGCTGCCCCAGGGAGCGTACCTGTTCGGGTGTAATGAATTCAACATGAACGCTGAATACTTCGATGCAACAAGGATCCGGGAGAGCCTTTCCTATCTCTACTACAGCCGTACCAGCCAGACCGTTCCTGAAGTTCACTTTACTGAAGTTGTCTTTAACGGTGAAACACAGGGTGCGTACCTGTCTGTTCAGGATGTTGACAAAGAGTTCCTTCTGAATACCGACCTCCCTGATGAGGCAGTGATATACAAGTGTGCAGACCGCTACACCACACTGGACAGACCGTACGAACTGGCCCCCTACTCCAAGAAAACACAAGAATCTCAGCCCTGGGATGACTTTCAATTACTGATTTACTGGCTGCGGCTCTGCCCTGAGGATCTGTTCCGGGAGCAGCTTCAGCAGAGATTTCATTACGATGATCTCATTTCCAGTGTGGCAACCAATGTTCTTCTGGGACACGGCAGCACCTACTACCACAACTACATCATGCTTCTGGACAACACCGGCAGTTCAGAGGGATGGCGGTACATACCATGGGACATGGACAAGACGTGGGGGAAATACGGCCCTGCTGTTCCATACAGCAAGAACGGAAGTACATTCGGAAACAGGCGCAACACCCTTATCTGGCGGATGTGGTGCAACGAGACCATACGGGAAGAGCTTCTGGAAGAAATTTACAGACAGTATCCGATGTACCTTGAATTCTCACAGAATGGCACCATAGATTCCCTGGCCTCTCTGATATCACCTCTTGTAGAAGCAGACCCGTTCCGCAACTTCACCATGAATCAGTTCTGGGGAGATGTTGAATACGTCAGGAACTGGCCGGAATCCAGATACTCAAACCTTGTCGATCAGATTGAGAACAATCCTCTCCCCTTCAGTGTATCACCGCCGGAAAGCTGTTCAGCTGGAATCAGAGTGTCATGGCGCAGCGCAGGAGATCAGCTTACCTGGCGTCTTGAAGTTTCACCGGACAGCATCTTCACAAGCCCTGCAGACAGAGTGTACGAAGCCTTTCCCGCAGACACTTTCTGGGTAATCCCTGAGCAGTTCACAGGACCTGATCTGTGGTTGCAGGTTTACGCCGTAAAAGACGGAGTAGAGTACCGCTCCGCCAACGGACCACTGGTCTCCCAGGCGGAAACGCAGTACGAAACAACAGGGAACATCGTTATCAACGAAATCAACTTCCAGAGTAACCCGCAGTTCAACCCTGGAGACTGGTTTGAAGTGATAAACACAGAGCAGACACCTGTGAGCCTGGCTGGCTGGGCACTAAGAGACAACAACAGCTCAAACCTCACTATTCTGGGTGAACTGGTTATCAATCCAGGTCAGTGCATGGTTTTCAGCTCAGACTCTTTTGCATTCAGCAGCGTATTTGAAACACTTCCCGCTCCAACCTGGTGGCTTACTTTTAACCTTTCGGATCAGGGCGACAGGCTGGTTCTGGCAGATCCATCGGGAAACACAGTTGACAGTGTCTCATATCTTCCTGATGCCCCGTGGTTCTGGCAGGCGGCGGGAAATGGCTCCACGCTGATGCTCACAGACACTTCCCTGCCCAACCAGAACCCCTCTTCATGGATACCTGGCCCGCTTGGAGGAACGCCTTTTTCTCCGGAGATCTGGGACCCTGCCTGGTCTGCCCGGGGAGCTGTCAGCTTTGCGCTCAACGGACCACTGCCTGTTCACGGAAACCTCGGCATCAAACTCACTACAATCGCCCCGGTTACCGCAGACGTATCCCTGTTCGACCTGTGCGGCCGACAGGTGATGGAGCACACAGTTGTAGAGCTTGAAACAGGAGTAACAGACCTCACCCTTGCAACAGACAAACTACCAGATGGCATCTACATAGTAGTCTTAAGAAACATGGGTTTTCTGCAGACCGCAAAGGTAACAATTCTAGGGGCACGATGAGAACGGCTGAACTGTTGTTAATACTCTCCGCCTTATCTGCATTCGGCAGAACCTTAACAGTAAGCCCAGGCGATCAGATAGCAGACAGCCTGCTTACTCTGTCGCAGGGTGATACACTGTTTCTGACTCCCGGCACATACACCAGCTCCCTGGAGCAGCCGCTTCTCACAGCAGGGCCTGAACAGTCTGGAGTAGTCATCACCTCACAGCCGCAGAACAGGGCAATCCTGAGCGGCCAGAAAATCGAAAGATCCGTTATCCTCCTGGAAGGACCTTTCACATCAGATCTGGTTCTGGAAAACCTGGTTATCACCGGCGGAAACGCCACAGGCACAGGCAGCTTCAGCGGCGGCGGTATATCCGCCGGCGAATCAAAAGCTGTGGTAAGCAACTGTTTGATCACGGGAAACACCGCCCTTATCGGTGGCGGAATAGGTGCCGAGGGGGGAACACTTCACATACAGTACACAACCCTGAGCAACAACGAGGCCCTTGTTACCGGTGGTGGAATCGACCTGTATGCCTGCAACTTCTCTGGGTTCCTTCTTCAGTTCCTGAACAACACAAGCTCCGATGACGGAGGGGGACTAAACTCCTACCAGAGCACCATTACCCTTTCAAACTCGCTTTTTACCGGCAACTACTCCGGCGACGACGGGGGAGCAATTACTGTTCTTCAGGGAATTTCATACTTTGAATTCCTTACCCTCCACGCCAATGAAGCTGCCGACGACGGCGGGGGCATGAGGATACACACCATCGATTCCGTTGCCGTGCTGTCTTCCATCATCACATCAAACCTGGGCAAAGGCGGTGTAAATGTAATCAGCGACAACAAACCTTACTTTTCGCATGTGTGCTGCTGGAACAACACCTATGCAAACTACCACGGAATGACAGACCCCACAGGAACCAACGGCAACATCTCCACCGACCCGATATTCACAGACACATATCTCAACCTGTCGCAGACAGCAGCAGGACAAACATCAGACAGCCCCTGCCTCAACACAGGTCACACCTGGGTTGATGAAACCCCCGTAAACTCGCTGAGCACCCGAACAGACAGTATTCCCGACGCCGGCATGGCAGACATGGGTTTTCATCACATAAACCAGAATCAAACAGGTATATCACCCCACACCTCAAGCACAGTAAGGCTTATTGTTTCCCCCTCCCCTGCAAGAACAGGCACAAGAATAACACTGTTTCCAGGTGCAGACACTCCTGTAACACTAAGGCTGTACGACACCTCCGGAAGGCTGATACACACACAGAACGAAGTAGACCTGTCCCGGGGAAACTCATGGAACTGGACCCCCGGCATGAACTTCCCCGGGGGGCTCGTGTTTATACTGATCACCGGACCTGAAACAACAGTAACCGGAAAGGTGGTGATTCTGAGATGATAATTCTCACAGCATTTATTCTGTCAGTCACCACTCCCGTCTACCCCGGCGACAGCAT
>QNDR01000042.1 GCA_003646025.1 Candidatus Fermentibacterota bacterium | reverse complement strand
AGTCCATTATTTCTATTGTAGCCTTCTGGCCATTTCTTGCAGCAGCCGAGCGAATAATCATTCTCATGGCCTTTGCAATTCTTCCTTCCTTGCCGATAACGCGGCCCAGATCGGCTTCATCAACTCTGAGCTCGTAAACGGTCATGTCTTCCTGGGTGGTTTCCTCGACAGATACACCATCCGGGTTCTCAACCAGGGTGCGGGCCATGTGTTCAACGAGTTCTCTCATGTCATCCTCCGGTTTTAGAAGTTAGCAGGTAAAAGTTCCACACCCTAGGAGTTTCTGCTTTCACCTTTGATGAATACTGTCTCGGGAACAACGCCTTCTTCCCCCTGCAGTATACGGTTCCATTTTGCCATTGTACCGCTTTTGCGAAGCAGACTGCGCATGGTGTCCGAAAGCTGTGCCCCGTTGCCCAGCCACTTAAAAACCTTGCCCTCGTCAACTTTCATCTCAAGTGGCTTCCGAAGAGGATCGTAGTAACCAAGGATCTCTATGAAACTACCACTGACCGCTCTTCTTGAGTCTGCAGCCACTATTCTGTAGAACGGGGTTTTGGCGCTCCCCATTCTTCTAAGCCTGATCTTTACCAATCGTCACCTCCATTGTTTTACACAGTCCGGTATGGCTCCCGCCTTAGCGAATACGAAGTCTCGCCCTAGCGAATACGAAGTCTCGCCTTAGCGAATACGAAGTCTCGCCTTAGCG
Source organism: Candidatus Fermentibacterota bacterium (assembly GCA_003646025.1). Classification (GTDB taxonomy): domain Bacteria; phylum Fermentibacterota; class Fermentibacteria; order Fermentibacterales; family JCC-6; genus Sabulitectum. The sequence goes on along the minus strand of QNDR01000042.1, from coordinate 19,352 downwards.
AAACATTGCTCCCATTCCCCTGGCGCTGCGCATCTGTTTCATCATCTTCTTCATGGTTCTGAATTCTTTCAGCAACCGGTTAACATCATTCACAGTTCTGCCACTTCCTCTGGCAATCCGTTTTCTTCGGCTTCCGTTGATTATTTCCGGGCGCAGCCTCTCCTTCGCAGTCATGGAGTTGATAAGAGATTCCATCTGTGTAAATTTAGACGAATCAATATCGGCAGCAGCGGGCCTCATACCCTTTGGAAGCATGGCCATGAGTTCACTGAGTGAACCCATCTTCTTTATTTTAGTCAGCTCTTTTCTGAAATCCTCAAGGTTGAAGGAATTGCTTTTTATCTTCTTCTGAAGCTTTGACGCTTCCTTTTCATCGTACATCTCCTGGGCCTTTTCAGCAAGACCTACGATGTCGCCCATACCAAGAATTCTGCCGGCTATTCTGGAAGGATCAAACTCTTCAAGCCCTTTAACGCTTTCACCAATACCTGCGAACTTTATGGGCTTTCCTGTAACAGCTCTGAAGGAAAGGGCGGCTCCTCCGCGGGAATCTCCGTCCATCTTTGTGAGAACAGCACCGGTAAACCCGATCCTCTGGTTAAATTCCACGGCAACATTCACCGCATCCTGACCGGAAAGACCATCAAGAACCAGAAGCGATTCGTCAGGACGGGTTGCGGCCTTGACCCTTTCAAGCTCTTCCATAAGGGAATCATCGACATGAAGTCTTCCGGCTGTGTCTACAATCACAACATCGTAGTACTGCAGTGCAGCCTGCTGAATAGCTTCCCGGGCAACCTCCGCAGGATCTCCTGCAGATCTGTTGCAGTAGAATGCCGCTCCAGCCTTTCCTGCCATAACTTCAAGCTGATCGATTGCTGCAGGTCTCTGAAGATCCGCTGCAACCACCATACATCTGCGGTTCTGTTTGTTCTGAAGCAGGTAGGCAAGCCTGGCAGCTGTAGTTGTTTTACCTGACCCCTGAAGACCGAGAAGAAGAATTACATGGGGCGGCTTGCCGGAAAAACTCAGCTTCTCTGCGGTGGTTCCAAGAAGAGCAATTATCCGATCATTTACGATCTTAACAATCTGCTGACCAGGTGTAAGACTTTTAAGAACCTTCTCGCCGGTAGCCATCTCAGCAACTTCACTGACAAATTTCTTTGCTACTTTGAAGTTGACATCCGCTTCAAGAAGCGCCCGCCGGATCTCCCTCATAGCCTCACTGATGTTGCCCTCTGTAAGAACTCCCCGACCGGAGAGATTCCTGAAAGTCTGGCCAAGTCGATCCGAAAGTTTATCGAACAATTATAACCGCTCCAACTGCGTTATTTTGCTGTATCGTGCCGTTACACTACCTCAACAGGGTACACGACCCCCCTGTAAAGTCAAGCTATTATAACAGAAATAAGGAAATGGTCAAACCGGAACTAAAATGACGAATCGTCACCGCAGAAAGAACACTGGATTCTACGGTTGTCTCCATCTGTAATCATCACATACAGCGAACTGTCCGCAGGGCAGATCAGCAGAGAATCATCCAGAAGGTTCTGCGGAATGCTGGTAAAAACAGTATCCATTTCGTACTCCAGCCCCTGTATGGCGAAAACAAGATCTTCCCTGTTCATTCTGCACTTGTTCCTGTTCAGCCGATCCTGAATTTCATCAAGACTGGAAACACTGGTTCCGCACGCAGGGGCAAGCAGTACGACGATAGACAGAATTATGATTTTAGTTCTCATATTACACCTTCAAAGATTTAATCGCCTGCACACGGTCTGAAGAAGAGGTAATGTACGAGCCGCTCACAAGAACAGACGCACCGGCATTTACAAGGGTTCCGGCATTTGAGGAATCCACCCCGCCATCAATGGAAATAAGCACATCACCGCGTCCGGCCTCCTCAAGCATTCTTCTCACCGTGCGGATCTTACCGTTCATTGCAGAGATATGTCTCTGACCGCCGTAGCCGGGATTCACCGTCATTATCAGCACAAGATCAAGCAGCGGAGCCACCCATTTAACAATATCCGGCGGCGTGGCCGGATTAAGAGCAAGGCCCGCGAGGCATCCCAGGTCGCGAATCTTTCCGAGCACCCTGTGTATGTGTTTCTCAGAACTCTCCGGGTGAATTGTGATGTAACGACATCCTGCTGCGGCAAAAGCCTCTACAAGAGCAGCTGGCCTGTCAACCATGAGGTGGGCATCAACAGGAATTGAAACACTGGAGCATATTGACTCTGCAGCTCCAGCTCCAAATGTAAGAACAGGTACAAACACACCATCCATCACGTCGAGATGAATCCAGTCCGCACCACTGCGCTCAAGGTCTGCCGCCGCACTGGCCAGCTCTCCGTGATCGCAGCCCAGTAGAGACGGTGCAACAATGGTTCTGCCGGTTACCATTCTCCCCAGCCTCCTCCACCAACTGCACCTGTAACCACAGAAATGGTGTCGCCCTCCCTGTAGTTCTCACCTGAGGGCGGGAACTGTTCCAGAATTGTGCCTTCCTTCAAAATGTCGCTTACCGGCCGGTCCTCAATGATCTCCATAACAAGTCTTCTACCTGTAAGAATGCTTTCCGCCTCGGCAACCATGAGCCCGGTAAGAACAGGTACGCCTGTCCAGCCGGATGAAACCAGCAGACGCACCGGCCGTTTTACCGAAATACTATCTGCGAACCACGGAGCAACCGCTATTACCTCTCCTTCCGGAATGGACGGGTGAGGAATTCTCGTTCTGCCTGCTGTGTAAAGCTGCCAGTCGGCTATTTTTTCTTCGGCCCTTCCGGCAGAAATACCCACTATTGAGTCAGGGTAGAACGGTCGGAAGAGAGGGCCTACATTCCAGAAGATATTTACAGGCGCACCTCTTGGAACCTGTGTCCCTGCAGGCGGATCCTGTCTTACAACCAATCCCATGGTTTCAAAATCACCGTACTCCGTCCACTGACCGGCCAGCACAAGACTACCGCCTTCTATACTTCTCTGGGCTTCTGCGCGGGTCATTCCCAGAACATCCGGTACTGTGACTGGCGCAGCAGAAACGCCCATGGAAGAAATGAACACAGGGGTATCGAAAACCATAGGAGCAGAAATAACACCGGAAAGGAAACCGAGACCGGCACCAACCACCACCAGCATCACGAACAAAGCCACTCTATTCAAAACAAACCCAACCTTCAATTCCCGCCGCAACAGCAGAAAAGCTCCCTGTAAAAAATCACAGGCGAAAAAATAAGCCGACACACACTGTTTACGCAACCACCACTACTGAATTATACCTGAAATCGACACAATCAGGGGAGCAACAACAAGAGCAGGGAGAAAGTTGGCAATTCGTATTTTCTTCAGTTCAAGCATGTGAATTGCGATACCCAGCATGATCACTCCGCCTGTGGCAGTAAGTTCCGAAACCATCTGTTCTGAAAGAAACTGACTGAAAAATGAAGATCCCAGGGTTAAGGCACCCTGAACAACGAACACAACACCGGCTGAGAAAGCAACCCCTATGCCCATAACACTGGCAAATGCCACTGCGGCAAATCCGTCGAGAACACTTTTTACAATCAGAATGGTACTGTCTCCTGTAAGCCCGTCCTGAATGGAGCCTAAAATGGTCATGGGGCCAACACAGAAAACCAGACTGGCGGTAACTATACCCTGACTGAAATTGCCTCTGGTAAACACAGGGTACCTGGACAAAGAGCGCTCCAGCCACATGCCTGCCGCATCAAAACGACGCTGCAGATGAAGCAGTTCCCCTGCAATCCCGCCTATGGTAATACTTCCCAGAACAATCAGTATACTGGAGGTTTCCAAAACCATCTTCATTCCCATAGCTATTACTACAAGGCTCATTCCTGTCATCAGTGTTTCTCTCACACGGGCTGGTAATCCGGAACTCAGAGCTGTTCCAAACAGCCCGCCAGCCAGCACAGTTGCGGTGTTAACAAACGTACCAGTCATCAGCTTTCACCGTCAAGACCTATGTCTGCCGCAACGGTTCTCATGCCGTCTATAACAACCTGAATCAGTTCCGCAATTTCTATGTCCAGCATCTCAGCACCCTTTACCATAACCTCACGGTTTGCTCCTGCCGCGAAATGCCGGTTCTTCCACTTTTTTTTCACAGATTTTACCTTCAGGTCCATAATGCTTCTGGACGGCCTTACCAGAACACAGGCGGTAACAAGACCGGTAAGTTCGTCAACTGCGTAGAGGTATTTTTCAAGCAGAGATTCAGGTTCAACATCACTGCAGATACCCCAGGCATGAGAAACCACAGCTCGTACATACTCTGCAGGCCATCCTCTTCCCTCAAGGATTTCCCGGGACTTTGTACAATGCTGTTCCGGGTACATCTCGTAGTCGAGATCATGGACAAGGCCTATTACTCCCCACTTTTCAGGATCTTCCCCTTTTGTTTCCGCCACATGGCGCATCACAGCTTCAACTGAGAGCGCGTGCCTGATAAGAGACTCGCCCTTATTGAACTCTTTTAGAAGCAAAAATGCTTCCTGTCTTGTGGGGACTGAATCGCTCATGTCTTCTCCAATCTTTGCGGATTACAGACAACTCTGAATCTGTGAAACTCCGTAGCTTTACGAAAGCCCTGTTCTGTCCAGGAAGAAAAATACACTGACAGAGTCATGCAAATCCGAATACACCTGTGGAAAGATACCTGTCTCCGCGGTCAGCTATAAGCACCACCACAGTTTCATCAGGTCTCATCCGTTCTGCTACCTGAACCGCAGCACTCACCGCGGCACCTCCACTCAACCCAACGAACAGCCCTTCCCGAACGGCCAGTGCCCTTGTCATGGCAAAAGCATCTGAATCGGATCGACTGATAACCATATCGAGCCTGCTCCGGTCAAATATCGCAGGGGTTGCTGATTCTTTCATGTTCTTCAGTCCCTGTATGCTGTGACCGACCTCAGGTTCCACACCGATTATGCGTATCTCCGGGGAAAACTCCTTTAGCCTGCGGCTGACTCCCATAAGGGTCCCACCTGTACCGATCCCGGCAACAAAGGCGTTTACAGTTCCTGCAGTCTGCCTGATAATCTCCGGTGCTGTGGATTCGTAGTGGCTTAACCAGTTAGCATTATTGCTGTATTGATCCGGCATGAAGTACTGTTCCGGATTGTCCTGATAAACCTGCTTTGCCACAGCAATGGCTCCATCTGTGCCCAGGTGACCCCGGGTTGTTATCAACCGGGCACCGAAAGCCTGTAGAATATGTTTCCGCTCTGCACTGACATTATCAGGAATAACAAGTTTTACTTTGTAACCAAGCGCTGCACCTACCATGGCAAGACCAATACCGGTGTTGCCGGAAGTTGCTTCAATTATGGTTCTGCCTCTGTGAAGAAGTCCCTCCTTTTCTGCGTGCCTCACCATCCAAAGTGCGGACCTGTCTTTCACCGAACCGCCTGGATTTGTTCCCTCAAGTTTCAGCAGTATCCCTGCTCCTTCCCTGAAACCTGTATACCGGAGTCTCGCAACAGGGGTATTCCCTATCGCACTGAGTATTCCGTAGTTATTCTGCATCAATTATCTCCCCCTCATACAGAGAAAGCCCGCAACCTTTCGGCTGCGGGCTTTGTACAGTATTGTTTCAAATTTTTTACAAAGAAAACCCTTCCGCCGATAATTTAATGTCGACGATACAACAGCTGAACGCTGCGACCGGGTTTGTTTTTCTCTTCATGGGAGCAATTCTACAGATAAAAAACGAAATTGTCAAAGAAATGGAGAGCCACAAGGCTCTCCATACAGCTTAACTGTTCCGGGTTCCTATGGGCAGGACGGTTCTGCCCTTGTCTTCGTTAAGCACCTCGGCGGCTGCGAGATACACAGCAGAAAGCCCGCACAGAATACCTTCAATACCGGTAAAGACGCTGAAGAATGCAGGCATTTCAAACCAGTGTTCAACGGCGAGAAGCCAGAACAGAACGGTGAGTGTAAAGAACACAGTCTGAATAACTCTGTTCTTGCCGAATGTTCCGAACCACAACCACAGAGTCAACAGCCCCCACATAAACAGATACCAGCCCATGAAAGCCCTGTCTCCCCCACCTTTCATAACTATAAACACCAGAGACAACCAGAAAAATCCATAGCTTGTAAAAGCTGTCATTCCAAAGGTGTTGCCCTTACGGAACTCCATGATTCCCGCAATGATCTGGGCCAGCCCCCCGTAAAATATCCCCATCGCAAGAATCATCGTATCCATGGGGAAAAATCCAGCGTTGTGGATGTTCAGAAGAACAGTTGTCATCCCGAAACCCATGAGGCCAAGGGGCGCAGGGTTTGCCAGTTTACCTTCGCTCATTCAGTCTCCTTCAGGAAAAAGGGGGCACATAAGTACCCCCCCCCGGAAAAGCACGGTTACATGCCGTACTTCTCTATGATACCTTTTTTATCAAGACCGAGAATACCGTACTTCTCACCTATCTTCTTGAATGCCGCCACTGCCTTGTCTATGTGTTCCTTTGTGTGTGCTGCAGAAAGCTGAACGCGGATTCTGGCAGCACCGGCGGGAACAACCGGGAAGAAGAAGCCGATTACATATATGCCCTCTGCATACATATCCCGGGCCATGTCATTGGCCAGTTTTGCGTTGTAAAGCATAACCGGAACAATGGGAGTGTTTCCAGGCCGAACTGCAAGACCAGCCTCCTCTATGCCTTTACGGAAGTAACCGGCATTCCATTCAAGCTTGTCACGAAGCTCGGTACTGGAAGTGACGAGATCGATAACCTTGATGGAAGCATTCACAATCGGTGGAGCCATGGAATTTGAGAACAGGTATGGTCTTGCTTTCTGACGGCAGAGCTCTACAAGTTCTTTCCTGCCGGAGACACAACCGCCGGAGGCTCCTCCCAGACCCTTTCCGAATGTTGTGGTGATAAGGTCTACTTTGTCTATCACATTGAAGTGTTCGTGGGTTCCGCGACCTGTTTTGCCAATAAACCCTGATGCATGTGAATCATCAACAAGAATCATAGCTCCATACTGGTCACACAGTGCACACATCTCGTCAAGCGGAGCAAGGTCGCCGTCCATGGAGAAAACACCGTCTGTAACCACAAGAACATGACGCTTGTCCTGATGCAGCTCCAGTTTTTTCTTCAAGTGTTTCATATCCATGTGCTTGAAGGTGTCGTACTGTGCTGAACACAGACGGATTCCGTCTACAAGAGACGCATGGATAAGCCGGTCTGCAATGATTACATCTTCCTGCTCAAGAATAGACTCGAAAACACCGGAGTTTGCGTCCATGCACGATGGGAACAGAAGAGTGTCTTCCATGCCCAGGAAATCAGAAACTCTGTCCTGAAGTTCCCTGTGAATGTCCTGCGTTCCGCAGATGAACCGCACGGAACTCATTCCGTACCCGCGCTGGTCCAGCCCGTCGTGAGCCGCCTGTACAACATCGGGGTGACTTGAAAGACCCAGGTAGTTGTTTGCGCAGAAGTTAAGAACTTTTTCCCTGGCTGCGCCTTCCGGGTACTCTACCTCTATCTCGGCATCCTGCGGGGAACAGATAAACCTTTTCTCCTTGTATATGCCCTTGTCTTTGATAGTCTGAATATCTTTCTGGAACAGCTCTCTGGCTTTTTCTGTGTATGCCATTATTCCTCCAATCAGCCCTGATGTTTCCGAACAAGACTGCAGATGCGGTCTACGGTGTCGAAAGCCTCCGGAGTAGCCTCACTGTCTGGAAGGCTTATTTTGAATTTCTTCTCAAGAAACACCTTCAAGGAGACCATTGAGAAACTATCTACAATGCCGGAGGAGATAAGCGGTGTATCGAAGGTTACATCAAGATCGTCATCTTCGTCTACATACTCGTCTATCACATACTCAAGTACCATCTCTTTCATTTCGTCAGCCATAACAGATCCTTTCAGGTAGAGTGCTAATCATCTTCAAGTGTTGAAAGATCGCCAACTTCCTCGCCCCATTCAAGAGCCTTGAGATACCTTCTCAGAATCTTGCCTGAACGGGTCTTCGGAAGCTTCTCGGTGTATTCTATCTCCTGGGGCATGGCCAGAGGAGAAAGTCTTTTTCTGATAAAGTTCATGATGTTGAGTTCAAGGTCATCAGAAGGCTCGTAACCAGGGTTAAGGGTAACAAAAACCTTGACAACCTCCATGTTTACTTCGTCAGGTTTGCCTATTGCAGCAGCTTCCGCAATGGCTTCATGCTCCACAAGGGCGGACTCTATTTCGAAAGGACCTACCAGGTGGCCTCCTGTGTTGATAACATCATCATCCCTGCCAACAAACCAGTAATATCCATCTTTATCGAAACTTGCCCTGTCGCCGGAAACGTACCACAGCGACTTGTCTGTTCTAAGCTCAGGAGGCATTGCATCCTCAGAAGCACCCACAAACTTGCTTCTGTAGATATCCGGTTTCTTTACATACTCTCTGAACATGGATGGCCATCCCGGCCTGAAGGCAATCAATCCCACTGTTCCTGGCTCTGTAACAGGCTCATTGGTCTTGAGATCAAGGATTCCGGCCTCAATACCTGGGAATGGTTTACCCATGGAACCGGGTTTTATCTTCATACCCGGGAAGTTGGTTATCATCATGGCTCCTGTTTCAGTCTGCCAGAATGTGTCCAGGAATGGAAGACCGTACACCTTTTCACTCCAGATAACGGCTTCTGAATTAAGTGGCTCTCCTACAGATGCCAGGTGTCTGAGACTGGAGAGGTCATACTGTTTTACAAGTTCCTCCCCGTCTCGCATCAGAGACCTTATGGCAGTTGGTGCCGAGTACCAGACTGTTACTTTGTTATCCTGAATGAACTGGTACCAGGCAGCTGATGTAAAACCGCTGTCCAGCACACACTGGGTTACACCCAGGCTCCACGGTCCGATGATTCCGTAGCTTGTGCCTGTAACCCAGCCGGGATCGGCTGTGCACCAGTAGATATCATCGTCTTTCAGATCGAGCACCCAGGAGGTGGTAAGGGCCTGCCCCCAAACTGAACCGTGAACATGCTGTGCGCCTTTAGGCTGCCCTGTGGTTCCCGAAGTGTAGTGAAGAACAGAGGGAGTTTCTGTTTCAGACTTGTAGATCTCAAAATCTTCAACAGGAGCATCCTCAACATTGAAGAATATTTCCCCGTCGCGAAGCTTGTTGGGATTACCCTCCACAATAACTATTTTTTCCAGGGCTGGAAGTCTGTCCTGTATCTTTCTTACCTTCTTCACATGTTTGCGTGTGGTAAGGATTACCTTTGTATCAGCACTGAAAAGCCTTACTTCAAGCGATTCATCGCCAAAAGCCGAGAACAGCGGCTGAGCCACTGCCCCCATTTTTAACACGCCCAGGAAAGAAATGTAGAGCTCCGGGATCTTGTCCATAAAGAGACAGACCCTCTCTCCGGGCTTTACTCCCAGATCCTGCAGAAATTTTGCATAACCACTGGAAAGCACCCTGAGGTCATTGAAGGTGTAGGTCTTCTGTTTTCCACCGAAGCCCTGCCAGATAAGGGCTTTTTTATCGCCTTTGCCCTGCTCACAGATTCTGTCGGAACACATGGCTCCGATGTTGAGAACTTCGCCTTCCTTCCAGCCAAGAACTTCTTTGGCGATGTCCCAGCTGAAGTTCTCTCTTCTCTTCTCATAGGATCCGATATTGCTCAAAATGGCTCCTCTCAATTCGGCGGGAATTCCTGAACAATTGGAATTTCCCAAGCCTTTTTGTGTTTACATGCCAGCTGCGTAGTCAAGTACAAATAATTCAAGTGCTCTTCCATGTCTAGACTGGTCTGCTCTCTGCAACAACAATGGCAACTGCGTTGCTCCTGGTGTGGGAAATTGAAACATGAAGCTTCTGTATTCCGAGACTGTTCTGAAAAAAAAGTGCCTTCCTGTAAAGCACAAGAGAAATCGCTCCCGTTTCTGTGTTTCGTGTAACCTCCACATCCAGAAATCGAATACCCGAAGACAGGCCTCTTCCAATTGCCTTGAACGCAGCCTCCTTAGCCGCAAACCTGGCAGCATAATTCTCCCATGGTCTCGCCTGAGATCTGCAGTAGTGTATCTCATCAGGAAGAAATAGCTCGCCGGTAAGCCTGTCATCAAGACGGTTACGGAAAGAAGCAACATCAACAGTATCGATCCCGATTCCTAAAACCACATGTACCTGCCTTCTTCTTCCTAAACAACAACGCATTGCCCGAGCAGATATCCCCCAGGCATCTGTGTATCTCTTCCCCATTCCCTATCATAACAACTGGCGGCTGTGTAGTGTTGGAGTTCAGCGAAAACTACAGTTATATCTGTCTGCTCACTGCCCCACTGTTTTTGCTACCAGTGACGGGCAGCTGCCTCATTTAAATAGTTTTATAAGCTTTGTGGCTTCTGTACGACTTCTTCGTAACCAGAGAGCTTGCTTATCTCATCGGAGAAATAGAGCAGACTCCGAGCGAAAGGCTCAATTCTCGTTGTAAGGCTAATGAGAACTGGATTTTCCAGGACGAATGAGGTTACCCATTGACGTCAATCCTTTGGATTTTTATACTTTGTTCATGTGAATGTGAACACAATCACAATGTAGGAGGCAAATGATTACAAAACGCGTGCCCAGTGAAACAATTGGCAGGCTTTTCAGGTATTTTCGTTCTTTAAGCTGTCTTCTCCGCGAGGGTGAAGAAATTGTCTCTTCCAAAACACTTGCTGAGGTATGCCACATAAAACCGGCTACTGTACGCAAGGATTTATCGTATTTTGGCGAATTCGGAACCAGAGGAGTTGGATACGATGCTGCCAGCCTTGTCAACAAAATCAAAAAAATTATCAAGCTTGATAAGCAGATAAATGTTGCCCTTGTGGGAATAGGCAACATTGGAAGGGCATTACTTAAACATTCAGCCTTCGAATTAGAAGGTTTCAAGATAGTTATGGCTTTTGATAACAACCCTTCGAAGATAGGTGATACTGTAGGAAACGTAATAATTGAAGATGCAGCAAACATACGTGAAAGAATTGAATCATCGGGTATACATCTTGTAATTCTGGCTGTTCCCGATTACGCGACTTCCAAAGTAGCGAAAGTACTTCAGCTGGCTGGCGCAAAATCTATTCTGTCCTTTTCTCCGTGTGGATTATCGATGCCGGCTGACATTCAGGTGACTTGTATTGACCTGAGTGTTGAAATGGCGCGACTGGTATACAATTCATGCGTTGATTACAGGGAAAAAGTATGAACGAAAAACATGGTTCTTCGCCAAGAGCATCACGAAAAACAACGACCGAACAGCCTCATGAGAGGAGAGCTTTTCTGAATCTATTCGCGATTCTATTTGTAGTATGGGTCTTACTTACAGAGAGTTTTAACTGGCAGGAGTTGACTACCGGATTCATTGTAAGTTTAGGCCTTTCAATATTTCTGAGAAAGAGTTACATAAAACTGGATATTCCTCCTTTTACCATCAAACGACTCTGGTATTTTATTGTTTATCTGGTTGTACTGCTCGTGGAAATCATCAAAGCAAACTTTGATGTAGCCTACAGAATAATCCATCCGAAGCTGCCTATAAAACCTGGAATAGTAGTAATAAAAACGGAACTTAAGCAGGACTTTGCAAAAATGATGCTGGCCAATTCGATTACTCTTACACCCGGTACGTTCACACTGGACATTATCGGCGACAGATTACTGATTCACTGGATTTATGTAAGAACCGAAGACACAGAACGGGCAACCGAAATGATCGGTAATAAATTTGAAAAATATCTGAAGGTGATATTCTCATGAGTGAAACTTTTGTACTGGTTCTTTTAAGTGCCGCAGGGCTTGGAGTGCTGCTGTGTCTTATCCGTTTTTTCAAGGGTCCTACCGCCCCGGACAGAGCTGTTGCAGTTGATACAGCGTGTACAGTAACTACCGCACTTCTTGTTTTCATGGCTTACTACTTTAAGAGACAGATCTACCTTGATGTTGCGCTTGTTTATGCGGTTCTGATGTTCATAGGTGTTGTTGCCATAGCTCGATTCCTGGAGAGGGGGATATAGAAAATGCTTCCTCTCATAGGGAAAATTGTTACATCCTCCGGTGTAGTGTTCCTTCTGCTGGGGAGCCTGGGTGTCTTCAGAATGCCTGATGTTTACAATCGCCTGCAGGCAGGGACGAAATGTACCACACTCGGTGCATTTTTGACCATTGTCGGTGTTGGTATCATGGAACCCGCGTGGTTCTGGAAAACGCTTGTCATAGCTGTTTTCATATTGATTACAAACCCTATTTCAAGCCATGCGATTGGAAGAGCTTCAAAAAAAAGTGGTGTTGAGCTCTGCGATAGAAGCGTGGTAGACAAATCAAGGGATTTTGAGGAATACGAGAGCAATTTATGATAGTAATAGTCACACTTGTAGTTGCTCTAATGCTGTCCGCAGCGGTTTCCGCACTGTTCTTTAAGGATCTTCTCAGCGCTGTAATAGCATCATGCCTGGTGAGCCTCTTTGCCTCAATACTTTTCCTCTTTCTTCAGGCTCCTGATGTTGCGATGGCTGAAGCGTCCATAGGAGCGGCACTGATCACCGCAGTATTCATGATCGCGTTAAGACGGACCAAGAGGTACGAAGAATGAAAAGTGTATTCAGCCTGATTCTGCTTGTTGTCCTGGGAGCGGGTGTAGTTTTCACTCTTTCCAGCATTCCTTTCGGCTCTACTTCATCAGATGTTGGAGAGTATTACATTGATTCGGGAAGAGCTGATACGGGAGCAACAAATATTGTTACATCTGTTGTTGTGGGATACAGAGCCTTCGATACGCTGGGCGAGGTTACCGTTCTGTTCGTTGCGGCAATCGGTCTTGGCGCTATTCTGGCCGCAGGCCGAGAGAACGAAGAAAAGAAAAAGGCTGAATGGGAACCGGCAAGTCTGGTTCTTTACACAGGATGTCGTTTTCTTTTTCCACTTATTCTGCTTTTCGGAGCTTACGTTTTCATACACGGTCATCTTACTCCAGGGGGAGGTTTCCAGGGGGGGGCCGTTATCGCATCCGCTTTCCTGATGGTTTATCTTGGCTGTCGCAAAAAAAGGATCAGCAGAACCTGGGCCAGGAATACCGAATCCATCAGCGGTCTTGTATTTGTAGTTACAGGACTTACAGGCCTTGCGGTTGGAGGGCATTACTTCCTTTCCAATTTCCTCCCGGAAGGTACACTGAACACCCTGTTCAGCGCAGGGATTATTCCCATCATCTATATCGCCATAGGACTTAAGGTAGGGTCCGAGCTTACAGGGGTAATAGATGATCTGATTGAGGAGAGCGAATGAGCTTCCTGCAGAATAATATTTACTACATAGGAGCTTTCGGTCTTATCATGATAGGGCTGCTTACTGTGCTGGTGAAGCACAACCTGATTAAAGTAATTATTGGTCTCAGCATTATGGACACCGGTATTAACCTGTTTCTTATAGCCATCGGGTATCTGCGAAACGGGACAGCTCCGATCTTCTCAAGTCCGGAAGTTGAGTCGATCCTGATGGTTGATCCTGTACCGCAGGCTCTTGTGTTAACTGCGATTGTAATCGGTGTGGCAGTTCTTGCCCTGGCCCTTTCGCTTGCAATCAGGCTTTACAAACATTTCGGCACGCTGGATCTGCATAAGATAAAGGAGCTGAAATGGTAAATCCCGTATTGCTTATTGCTGTTCCGCTGGGTCTTGCCTTTATGGTTCCACTGATAGATTCCGCTTCCAGAAAACTGACACGATTTGTTCCTGTGGCAGCATTGCTGTTCAATCTGATACTCTGCATCAGACTGATCCCCGCAGTTCTTGAGAATCCGATCGTTATCAATCTGGGCGGGTTCACTCCACCGTTCGGTATTAACCTTTTCGTAGGACCTCTCGGACTGCTTTTCGCGGGACTGATCTCGCTTGCCGGTCTGGTAGTTTCCATCTATTCGCTTTCCTACATTAAGAACGGCCCTGTAGTTAAATACCACATGCTCTACATGTTGCTGCTTACCGGAGCAACCGGTGTTGTTCTTACCGGTGATCTTTTCAACCTTTTTGTGTTTTTCGAAATACTCTGCATCTCCTCCTACGCACTGGTGGCTTACCACGGAGACCGGGCAGGGATAGAATCCTCAATCAAATACCTCATCCAGGGAACTGTTGGCTCGGGTCTTCTTCTTATTGGAATAGGTTTCATCTACGGTATTTTCGGAACACTTAACATGGCGGACATCGCCATGAAGATAGCGACAGTGGAACAAAGTACGCTGTTCGTTCCGATGATTCTGATGGTAGCAGGTCTGGGAGTTGAGTCAGCGATTTTCCCCCTCAACGCATGGCTGCCCGATGCCCACTCTTCTGCTCCCTCCTCTATCAGCGCCATTCTTTCAGGGATAGCAATAGAGGTTGGGCTTTACGCTGTTGCAAGAATTGTTTTTACTGTTTTCGGCATTTCTGATATTTATCTTTTCTTTGCTTTCCTGGGGATACTGACACTGCTCATCGGGGAGATGTGCGCTTTCGCCCAGAGCAACATCAAGAGAATGCTCGCATACTCAAGTATAGGTCAGATAGGACTGATTCTTTTCGCTCTGGCACTTGCAACGAACAACACAGTTACTGGAGGACTTTTTCAGCTTGTTAACCACACTTTCAGCAAAGGACTTTTGTTCCTTTCAGCCGGTTACATGATTTACCGAAGCGGATCCATGGAGATATCTTCATTGAATGGCATGGGAAAACGCATGCCACTTACATCGCTGGCTTTTACAGTGGGAGCTTTTTCGCTGGTGGGTCTTCCGCCTTTCGCTGGTTTTCCCGGTAAATTTCTCATAGTAAGCGGAGCACTGCTCAAAGGAGAGATGGTTATCAATATCCTCGTGGGACTTGTTCTACTGAGTACGGTAATTGAAGGTACCTACTTCTTCAGGGTTATACAGGCTCTTTACTTCAAGGATGGGAATGGGGAACAACGGAAACAAGCTCCAGCAACGGCGGTAACAGCCATGATTGCATTGATGATTCTTATTGTTGCACTGGGTGTATATCCGAAGTTTTTAGCGGACTTCCTCAGTTCGGCATCATCGGATCTGCTTGATAAAATGAGTTACGTTGGGAGTGTGCTTAAATGACGGGCATGGAAATTCTTCTGCTGGTTGCCTTTGGTGGAGTAATGCTTACTTATATACTGGGCAGGATCTCCTCCTCACTTAGAAACACTTTTGCTGTTGTATTGTCCCTGGTTCTTGTAGTGATTATAGCCCTCATGTACGATAAAACCGGAGAAACGATTTTCTACCGGGGATTTTTTGGTATTCCAATGGTTCTCAGAATCAACTCGCTGTCCTGGATTTTTGCCATGACGATTTCATTCATCGGATGTCTTTCGGTGATATTTTCACTGGATTATATGAAGGTAAAGGAAAGGACTTCTTTTTTCTACGCCATGCTTCTACTAGTGAATTCATCCATGATGGGGATAGTGCTGGCGGGAGATCTTCTTACCCTGTTCATATTCTGGGAAATAATGAGCTGGTCAACATTCCTGCTTATCAGTTACAACGGAGGTCCGGCAATTGCTGCCGGAATGAAGTATATTGTAATGTCATTTGCTGGATCAATGGCAATGCTTGCAGGAATAATCTCAATATTCACTGCTTTCGGAACGCTGCAAATTTCAGAAATTGCTGCTGGAATGTCTTCTGCATCTTCAGGTTTTAAAATATTCATTGTGATAGTGTTCGGAATAGCCTTCGGAGTAAAGAATGCTATCTGGCCATTCCATGCCTGGCTTCCTCAAGCACATGCAGAGGCACCATCTCCCTTCAGTGCTGTACTTTCTGGTGTTCTGATCAAAATGGGGGTCTTCGGTTTTATTTTAACCATGTATGTAGTTGTGGGATTGGGGACATACATGTCTCTTGGGGGTGCTATTTTCAGCGTGCGCTCCATATTGCTGGTTATGGGAGCAATAACCATTCTTGTGCCAACATTCGTTGCACTACTGCAGGATGACGCAAAAAAACTTCTTGCCTGGTCGACCATCGCACAGGCGGGTTATATAATGCTGGGGATTGCTTATGGAACCAGTCTCAGCATGGCTGGAGGTGTTCTGCATTTTCTCAGTCATGTGGTTTTTAAATCCCTGCTTTTCATGACAGTGGGTGCTGTTGAGTTCAGAACCGGGGGTATTCGAGATTTGAATTCCCTGGGAGGGCTTATTAAAAAAATGCCCTTCGCTTTTACCGGTACTCTGATAGGTGTGTGCGGTCTTATCGGAGTTCCTCTGACAAATGGTTTTGTTTCCAAATGGCTTATTTACAAATCCCTTATTTTCGGCTCACCCCTTCTGACATTTGTAGCTCTGTTCGGAACCTGGGGCACCGTGTTGTACAGTTACAAATTAATTCATAATATTTTCCTGGGGCAACTTCCTGAGAAACTCAAGGATGTTGAAAATACTCCCCTCAGCATGAAACTTCCCATGATAATTCTATCATTTACTGTTCTTCTGTTTGGAATTCTGCCCGGTTTACCTCTCAGGGTTATAAACAAGATTGTCGTTTCTCTCGGTTTTGATTCTTTGAACATATCGCTGTGGGGTATCGTTTCAGAATCGGGCATGCTTAATATGATCAACCTGTTTGCGGCTATTCTGGCAGGACTGATAGCAGTTTGGCTGTTCCTCAGGATCGGAGCCAGAACCATACCAGTAAAACAGGATGACAACTACGCTGCCGGAGCCGCCGTTCCCAGGGACAGGTATAATTACACAGTCAAATTTTATGATCCCTTGTTAAGAATGATATCTCCGTATCTCAGGGATATTTTCGACACCTTCTACATGAAAATAGCTGATCTCACAGGATATTTGAGTAATGGGATAAGGAAGATCTATACAGGCTATGTTGGTAATTACGTGATGTATATCGTTCTATTCATCTCACTGATGATCTTCGTCCAGATGAAATGGAGTCCATGGTAATGCATATTATAGAATTTATCTTTTCACCCCTGCTGGCGCTATTAATCGGTGTATTTTTTCTGGGGCTGGCAAGGAAGGTAATGGCAAGGATACAGTGGAGATATGGTCCGCCTGTTATGCAGCCCCTGATTGATATTATTCGTCTTCTCAGTCAGAAGAGTGCGAGTCACGGGGTTGCTTTCAATATAGGGCTTGTTATGTCCCTGGCAGGATCGCTTGTAATAACTCTGTTTCTCCCCTTCGGGAAGATCGCGCCCATGAGTAACTCTGGAGGCATGCTTGTTATACTCTATCTCATGCTCATCGGCCCACTGGGAATGGCAATCAGCAGTGGTGAATCCGCAAATCCGAACGCAAGCATAGGAATATCAAGAAAACTTCTTCTTGCTATGGGATACGAACTACCATTCCTTCTTGTTGTTCTTGCGCTTATGAAAGCATACAACACAACATCCATAACCGAAATAGTATCATTACAAAGAGATACTGGATGGTCTATGTTCACTTTCCCGCTTGTTCTGTCAGGAATAGCATACCTGCTCATATTGCCGGCAATGCTTGGTGTCAGGCCGTTTGAGGTAGTCAATGCACCGCAGGAGATATCTTCAGGACCTCTGGTGGAATACGGTGGCCCCTATCTTGCACTGGCGACCCTTCAGCATGCACTTGCGCTTTTCATAGGCATCTCACTGTTCGTGAACCTTATGTGGGGAGGTGCTGCCAATCCTGTGATCTTTTTCCTTAAAATGCTGGTGGTATTTTTCCTTGGGATATTCGTTAATGCGGTGTTTCCCCGGCTTAGAATTGATCAGGCGATCCGTTACCTCTGGAGATGGCCTTCACTCATAGCTTTTGCCGGGTTAATCCTGGTGTGCGTGACAGGGAGTTAATGTATGGACCGTAATCAGTTGAAAAAATGGTTTCAAAATCCTGTAAAGATGGCGCATAAGTATTCACTTCATGTAGTTTATTTTTGCACCGGATGCGGAATCATAGAAATACCTCCGTCAATAACCGCAAGGTGGGACGCGGAACGTTTCGGTATCATACCCGTCGCAACGCCAAGGCAGGCCAGCCTGTTCATAATTGCGGGGTATGTATCGCTTAAAACATTACGGTCAATCATACGCACCTACGAGCAGATGCCCGAACCGAAGTTCACCGTGAGTTTAGGCTCCTGCCCGATTAACGGGGGAATGTACCACGATTCATACAATACGATCAAACACCTTGAAAAATACATCCCGGTTGACGGTATGATCGCGGGGTGCATGCCCAGACCAGAAGCAATTTTTGTGGGAGTAACGCATCTGTGGACATTGATTGACAAGGACATGGCAGACGGTTACAAACGCTATCGGAGCAATTACAGTGCGTACCGTGCCAATCAGGAAAAGATACTCGGAAAGCTCGAATGGCCTCCACTGTTCCCTATACACGGAGAGGAATGAGCAGTTGCTGAAGCAAGAACTGGAAACAATGTTCGACAATATTACGATCAGAATGGACAAAAAGAATCAGCTTGAACTGTCAATAACCAAAGATGGGATCATGTCTGTTCTGAGCTTTCTTAAGAACAAAGGTTACGATCACCTTCATGTTATATCCTGTGTGGACTGGATCGATGACAAACAGCTGGAGCTTGTGTACATTCTTTCAGCTTATATGAAACAAGACGTTCCTGGGGAAACCGAACAGCTGAATATCCTTCTCAAAACAAGAATTGGAAGGGATGATCCGAAATACATAACGTCTATAGCTTTGTTCCCGGCAGCCGAGCCATACGAAAGAGAAATTCATGAAATGTTCGGAGTTGACTTTCAAGGGCATCCCAGGCTTACACCTCTTCTGCTCGAGAGGGATTACGATATCCCTCCGTTCAGGAAGGATTTTGACACAAAGCAGTACGTAGACAATGTTTTCGGCTCAGTGCCTTCTGTCGAAGGTGAGGATGATAGTTAATGAGAGAACTTGAACTCTATTTCGGTCCTCAGCACCTTGGAATGGTGGGAAATTTCAGTTTAACTCTCCAGGTAGAGGGAGATAAGATTCTGAAGGCTTCCGCAAATCCCGGTTATCTGCACCGCGGTTTTGAAAAACTCATGGAAAGACGAAGCTGGATAAAGAATTTTCCAATGGTCTGCAGAATAAATGTTATTGAACCAGACTCAATGGAGATGATATACTCCATGGGAGTGGAAAAACTGGCTGGCATAGAGGTTCCTGAAAGAGCTCATTTCATAAGGAGCATATATCTTGAACTGGCCCGTGTAGGGTCACACCTTTTCGGCCTGTGGGCGTACGCCAATATGCTGGGATTCGATACTGTTGCACAGTGGGCAATGTACCACCGGGATCTTGTTCTTGATCT
>QNDR01000041.1 GCA_003646025.1 Candidatus Fermentibacterota bacterium | reverse complement strand
GTGATGCTGCTGTCTTCTGAAAGTCTGCTGTTCAGTTCGATAAAAGTGTCGTTGAACTCCATTTGCGGCAGTTTCAGCTTTGTAATAATTTCAGTTGCTTTCATGTAATCTTCGTAGGCCTGTTCTGTCCTGCTGCAGAGGTATTCCAAATAGCCTCTGCCTGCCAGTGAAATTGCCTGGTTCTCTGTATCTCCTATTTCCGTGAAGGTACTGACTGCATCTGTGAAAAACTTCAGTGAATCTTCATATCGTTCTTCTGCAAGACGGAGAAGCCCCAGGTTGGTGGTTATCCAGGCAGCTGTCCGTCTGTCACCTATCTCCTCCATAATATCAAGCGCATCAAAGTACGATTCATCAGCTTTCTCAAACAGTTTTCTGTTTCTGAGTGCGTTGCCAAGGTTGCAGAGAAAAATACCTTCAGGCATTCTCTCACCAAGCTTGCGGAATATCTTTATTGCTTTTTTGAAAAGGACTTCAGCTTTTTCTGAGTCTTTCCTGTCGTGGTACATGCTTCCCAGGTTTCCAAGAGTTACAGCTTCGCCTCTCACATCACCTATCTCCCGGAAAATAACCAGCACTTCCTCCAGAAGAGCAGCTGCGGTATGGGTTTCTCCTATATTTCTGCGAAGTATGCCAAGGTTACCCAGAGCCTTTGCCTCACCTCTGCGGTCGCCGTGTTTGACGAACAGCTCCTTTGCCTGTTGAAAGTACTCTCCAGCCATGGCGAAGTCCCTGCGAATTCCCGCGATAACGCCAAGACTGCTCAGCACATCACTCTGTGTTTCCTCGAGGTTGTTGCTGTGGCAGATCTCAAGGGAAGTGTGCAGGTGAGCTGACGCCTCATCTATTTTTCTTACGGAGGTAAAGTATGATCCAGTTGCCAGTTCTATCTCCGCTGTCCATTCTGTGAGATTGTTATCACTGGCCACCTGAAGTGCTCTTTTCAGCAGGGAATGCAGCTCTTCCCACCTGTGTGTGTACTGAAGAACAAGCCCTGTTCTTCTCAGCACTCCAAGAAGTTTTTCAAGTGAATCAGCGTCGTTTTCCAGGGGAGACAGCCAGCTGTCCAGCTTGTTCCCCCACTTCAGAACCGCTTCGTACTGGTAGTTCTGTGATGCGTGTTTCTGGGCAACGATGGCCCACTTTACTGCAGAAGATTCTTCCCCGGCCCTCTCCCAGTGTTCCGCCAGCTTTGCTGAAACTCTCTCGGAGTCTCCGACGAAAATCTCTTCCATGGATCGGGCAACTGCTCTGTGAAGAAGTTTGAGATTGTGAGACAGAATGCTGTTGTATGCGGTGTTTTGAATAAACGAGTGGTGGAAAATATAGGTTACACCGGAATCCGTGATGCTTTTTTCCAGGAACTGTCTTTCTACGAGGTCGTCAAACACTTTTCGGTCGGAAGGTTCCAATCCCAGTCTGTTTACAACCTTTCTGTAAAGATCGTAACTGAATTCCATTCCGAAAACTGAGCAGTTAAGCAGCGTTTTCCGCAGCTTTTCAGGTAAACGGTCCAGTCTGGACTGAAGCAGCCCCGTGAGACTCTCCGGAGTAGAAAGCTCTACAGAGTTGTCGGTCAGTATCCACTCATCGTCTGAAACAGAAAGTCCGCCTGATTCCACAAGATGCAGAAGGAGTTCCTGCAGGAAGAATGGATTCCCGCTGGAATGTCTGTGTATGAAGTCCATGGCATTTGAGGAAACAGGATAAGAGCCTGTTTCATTGAGTTTCTCAAGAAATGCCTGTGTAAACTGATGTGATTCCTGCTTTTCAAATTCATCCAGAACTATTTGACTGCAGGTGGAATACGCGCTGTTGTTGCAGATGTCTGCAGGAAGAAGATTCCTGTGATCTGACCTCCTTACAAGCAGAAAGATGACAGGATTCACAGAATTGCAGTTCTTCACAATGAAATCCAGTGCTTCTGCGTCGGTGGAATCCATCCATTGAAGATCTTCAAGAACAACAACAACCGGAGAGTTCTCAGAAAGCGTTTCAATGAGATCTCTCAGAGCCATTTTTGTCTCCAGAGCAATGGCTTTGTTTCCCAGCTGTTGAAGTCTGATGTCGTTAGAAACAGCTGAAACCAGTCTCCCAAGGAATGGCAGACCGCCCTCCAGTTTCTTTACAGGGCAGAATCTTGAAATAGAACGAACAAAATCTTCGAAGGTGGTACCGCTGTCTTCGTGGATGTTTAACAGGTTCTGAAGCACTGCCGACCACAGCCAGTGGGCAGGCTGGGCATCCGGGATTGAATTACCGCGGAGAACGATGCAGTCTGCAGTGTTGTTCTTCAGGAACTCTGAAACAAGTCTGGTCTTACCGGTGCCCGCCTCTCCTGCGAGCTCAGCGATAAGGTGTTTTGCACCGCCTCTTCTGTTTACTCCGGAAGACCTGCCGTGCTGAATGGCTCTCAGTTTATTAAGCTGGGCATACTGTTTTTCTCTGGCAACAAACACCGTGTTTACAGATTCATGGCAGGAGATCAGACTGCTGCCGTAGTTAACAGAAAGCGGCTTCCAGCTTACCAGGGGAATTCCCACCCCTCGGATACTGAGTTCTACCGGCTTACCCCACAGGATGCTTTCAGAACAGTCGTTGTAAACACTGTCTGTAACAAGAATACAGTTTTCTTCGGAGTTCTCCTCCATTCTGGAGGCGATGTTAACTGTTCTTCCCATTGCGGTAAGGTGCCCGATTGCATCGGGAGCAACTGTAACAGGTCCGCTGTTGATTCCTATTCTGGCGGAGAGATGAACTCCTGCTTCCGAAAGAATAGAGCCGGCGACTTCAATGACACGAAGCATTTTGAAACCACACAGAATGGCACTTCTGCTGTTGTTCTCTCTGGAGCGGATTGCACCGAAGAGAATCATTATTCTGTCACCCTCTATCTTGTCCACGTAACCGGAGTACTGCTCGGCGGTGTATACAAGCTCATCCATCAGACTCCTGGTAATTTCATGCACAGTTTCATGGTCGAGAGTCTCCGAAAAGGCGGTGAACCCGGAGAGATCAAGAAAAAGTACGGCAACATCCCGTCTTTCTCCAGGCAGAAGTTCGGTGTTACAGGATGTCTCGGCAGCTGTGCCTCCGGATTTCCTGTTGAGAAAAGCTTTTTTTAGACGTTTCCCAAGTTCCTCGCTCATGGCAGACCGTCTTTCAGTTGTTTCGTCAGATAAATAATACCGATACAGCTGGGCACCCCTTATCATTATTCCCCGATTTTACAAACGCAACAAACAGATTTGACAGATCGAAATGTTCATTGTATATCACCGACCGGTGACAAAACCCTCTGGAGTATTGTACAGTGCATAGAGATTCCGAAAAGACAAAACAGAAAATACTTGCCGGTCTGGAGAGGCTGATAACCAGCAAAGGATTTACAGGTGTCGGTGTTAATGCTGTAGCCAGAGAAGCCGGAGTAGACAAGGTTCTCATATACAGGTATTTCGGATCAATGGAGGGGTTGCTGCAGGCATTTGCCGACAACAAAGATTTCTTTCCCAGAATGGCCGATGTGTTTGATGGTATTCCAGAGGGAACTCCCCTGCACGAAATAGCTACCAGAATGATTCTGGAGCACATAAGAGTGTTTCAAAGCAGTCCGCTTGCCCAGGAGCTTGTATGCTGGGAGCTTACAGAGCAGAATCCGCTTACAATTATGTTCGGGCGGGAGATGGAGAAGCATGAACTGACAGCTCTGGCCGAGAGGGGGATTGTTCTGGATGAAGATGTTGTTACCCTCTCTGTAGTTGTTTTGTGCGGGCTTGAATACCTTGTTCTCCGGGGACGGAACAACAACCCGATGATGAAACTGGATTACTCCGTGCCGGAGACAAGAGAGAAAATACATAAGATGGTTTCTTCTGTAATGAAAGCATTCTTCAAGTCCAGGGAAGATGAGGATTCCACAGAATGAAAGAATTATTACTGAAATCTTTGCTCTTCACAGTTGCAATAATCAGCGGTTGTGCAGAAGAAGGTGTTGTTGAAAACACCGAGATACCGGTTACAGTTTACGTTGTTGAAGCATCCACTGTATCGGAGACCGTTAACATTTATTGCAGACTTGAGTCCACCTCAGAAGCGGTGGTTTCCCTCTCATTTCCTGGAATCATAGAAGAGGTGCTTGTTTCTACTGGCGATTCGGTGAAGCTCGGTGAACGGCTTGTGTCTCTCCGCAGTGATGACGGCTACAGGGCAATGGTTTCAGATGCCGCCGCCGTTCTCTCTGTTTCCAGAGCTTCAAAAGAGTACGCGGAGGAAAATCTCTACAGAGCACAGCAACTTGCGGAGAACGGGGCTATAAGTGCCGGTGAGTTTCAGAGAATTGAAACCGAGGCTGCTACTGCGGAGGCCTCTTTTCAAAGGGCTTCTGCAGGCTACACAGCGTCTGCAAACTCTGCAAGAAGTGGTTACGTAACTGCACCTTTTGACGGCGTTGTGGGACGGGTTTATGCCTCAGACGGTAATGTGGCATCAGGTCCTCTTATGACTGTTTCGGGATCAGGAGCCGTCCAGGCTGAACTGCTTGCAGCACCGCGTCATATACACAAACTCAGAGTTGGTCTGCCTGTTGTTTTTACAACAGACCATTTCCCGGGATTGTTTTTCCCTGGTTCAATTGTATCTGTGTCTGAGATGGCTGACCCAGTGTCCGGTATGGTGGCCATGACAGCGCAGTTTCCGGATTCTTCCGGAAATCTTGTTCCAGGCCTTACGGGAACGGCGGCGGTAATGCTTGAAACAAGGGAAAACGCGGTTGTTGTACCGGCGGGAATGATGACATTTATTGAAGACAGCAAAATGGAAGTTGCTCTGGTAAAGGATGGGCAGGCCGTTATCAGGCAGGTTGAAACTGGAATAAGAAACGGTGTTTTTTACGAGATTGTCACAGGCCTTGCCCTGGGAGACACCCTTATAGACATGGGACACACCCTTGTTTCTGACGGGTCGCCGGTAAGGGTGGTGCGGTAATGAATCTTCCGGAACTTGTGGTTAGAAGAAGAATCTCTTTTCTTATGGTATTCATTCTCATGGGCGGGGCGGGAATATTTGCGCTGACTCAGCTTGGTCTTGATTATTTCCCCAAGGTTGATGTGGGGCAGATTCTCATTGTTACCATACTTCCAGGAGGAGCGCCGTCTGAGGTAGAGAACCTTGTCACCAGGGTGATTGAAGACGCGGTTTCCGGAGTAGAGGGTGTAACTTCTGTTGAGTCCTCCTCCGGTAATTCAACAAGCGGTATTACCGTGATTGTTTCTTCCTCTGCGGACATCAGCGAGGTGGAGAGCGATATCAAAGAAGCTGTGGATCTGATAAAGGACGATCTTCCCGAACTGGCTACTGACCCTGTGATAAGAGCTATGGAATCCAGCATGAAGCCGCTGGTTATTCTTGGAATCAGCAGTGATAACCTGAACAGCGGTGAGCTGCGCCAGGTTGTTACAGATGAGATAGAGCCGGTTCTCAGGAGGGTATCCGGAGTTGCTTCCAGCACAATTTCAGGTGGAGAGGTTCGTCAGATCAACATTTCTGTTAATCCCATACTTCTGGGAGAGAGAAACATCTCCATGGTTCAGGTGTTCGGAGCGTTGAAGTCGGTTCAGGGGAATCAGCCCGGCGGAGACATAGACTCACACGGTACTGAGATTTTCATAAGTGTAAAGTCCGGGTTCACAACCCTCGAGCAGCTTGGTGAAGTTGTTGTAGGCAGTCACGGCGGAATCCCCGTTCACCTCAGGGATGTGTCTGAGATTACCGACGGCAGCAGAGACCAGAGCAGTACCAGCAGAATAGATGGTGAAAACTCTGTTCTTCTGATTTTTCGCAAGAGTGGAGACGCCAACACGGTAAACACATGCAGGCTTCTTGAGACACAGATCGCACGGACCGCTCTGAACTACTCCGGGATACTGAACATGGAAGTGGTGTATTCCCAGAGTGATTTCGTGCTGGACTCCACCAGAAGTCTGCTTTTAACCGGGGTGCAGGCAATTCTTCTTGCTGCGGCAGTTCTTATGTTTTTCCTGGGTTCGGTTGTTAACGCCGGTATTGTGAGCATATCCATGCCCCTTTCTTTTATCTCCACTTTTGCCGCCATGTATCTGCTTGGTGTTAACTTGAACATCATGAGCCTCGCCGGTCTGAGTATTTCCATTGGTATGATCGTAGACAACTCTGTGGTTGTGCTGGAAAATATCCACCGCAGAAGACGGGATGGAGAATCCAGAACAGTCGGTGCAGTACAGGGTGCCGCACAGGTCGGAATGGCTGTTGCTGCTTCAACCATGACCACCGTTGCGGTGTTTATTCCCATGCTGTTTGTAAAAGGAATGACAGGGCAGATCTTCAGAGATCTCAGTATTACCATTGCAGCTGCCCTTTTTATATCCCTGTTTCTTGCAATGACACTGATACCACTTCTGGCCTCAAAGTCTAAAAATCTCATAAAGAGGCACGGCTCCAGATCGTTTTCCTCGAAGATAGAGAAAGCTCTTGCGAAACTTGATCTGAAGTATGAGAAACTGCTTACCTACTGCACTGCCCACAAGGCGAAATCACTGGTTCCCGTTGTTGTTCTGTTCTTCGTTTCCATGTTCCTGTTCCGTCTTGTTCCAACATCTTTTCTGCCGGACATACAGGAAGGAATAATTGATGTAAACATCAGTCTGCCCACAGGAACGAATCTGGCCAGAACAGACAGTTTTGCAAGAGCCATGGAAGATTCCCTCTGTGCGGTGTTTCAGCCAGGTGACCTCAGTCATCTTGTTGTTGATGTGGGAAAGGCGGAAGGTCTGGGTGCGATGTTCGGTTCTGATGCCACATGCAGAATCGTTATGTCTTTCTATCTTGCGCCTGAGGAAGACAGAAACACAGGTGTTGACAGTTACGCGTCATCCATGAGAAATATTCTTTCCGGTACACCTGGAATCAGGTATGCTGTGAAAACAGGAACTCCCATCGGTAACGAGTTTCCCATCCAGATCAATGTGTTCGGCTCCAATCTTGATTCACTGAGAGTTATCGGTGATATGGTGAGAGACAATCTGGACAGGATTCCGGGAACTGTGGGAGAAGTTTCTTCTCTGGAGGACTGGTTCACTCAGATAGATTACATTCCGGATGACGGGGTTCTTTCTGTAAGGGGATACTCCAGAGCGCAACTGGCGTCGGAGGTAACCCTTGGGATGCTGGGAGCGAATGTTACAACAATGAACGACAATGGTATTGATGTGGATGTAAATCTTAGATATGCAGAAAGGTATCGTTCTTCCCGTGAAGCAGTTGCCGGTATTACCGTAAACGGGGCTCCTCTTGATTACTGGGGAACTTTCACAACCGCACTCGCGCCGAACAAGATCGGTCGACTGGACAGAAGTCGTGTCGTAAGCGTGTTCTGCCAGCTTGACGGAAGACCTCTTGGCGCAGTTGCGGCTGATGTGGAAGCCATGATGGATACACTGGAAACAGGCGGTGCAAGGTGGGAAATTACAGGTGATGTTACCGATCAGAAGAAGTCTTTCGGCAGTATGGGCCTGGCTATTGTTGTGGCCATTGTTCTTGTTTACATGGTTATGGCTGCCCAGTTCGAATCGCTGCTCGAACCTTTCCTGCTGATTTTTGAAATACCCCTTGCCTTGATAGGTGTGGTCTGGATGCTTTTAATAACTGGAACCACAATGGGTTTGACTTCGCTTGTTGGTATTCTCATGCTCATAGGCATAGTGGTAAACAACGGTATTGTGCTGGTAGACTTTGCCAACGGCCTCAGAAGGAAAACCGGAATCACAGCTGCTGAAGCCATCGTTCAGGCTGGAAGGGTAAGGCTGAAACCCATTCTCATGACAGCCAGTACCACAATCCTGGCACTTGTTCCGCTGTCTCTGGGCGGCTCCAGCAGCGCTGCATTGTGGGCTCCCATGGCACGAACCGTTATCGGAGGAATGCTTGTGGCCACTCCTCTGACACTTGTGGTTCTCCCTGTTCTGTATGTGATGCTGGATCACCATCGCAGGGAAAAGATTTCTGCATCTACAGTAACTGAGTCTTCGCCGTAGGTCTTGGAGCTTTCACCACGAGAACACGCAGGTCTGAAGTGCCTTCGTTGTACCAGCAGTGCGGAATCCCACTGGGGCTTTCGATAACTGTATCGGTGGTAACGGGTTTCTTTTCTTCCCCCACTTCAACAATACCGGAACCTTCGAGCACATAGAAGAACACATCAACAGGGGTTATGTGACGGATGAGTTTCTCTCCGGGTTTCATGGTAATAACGCTTGACAGGGCATACTCATTTTCGTAAACCCTTCTTACATCAACACCATGGGGATTGTCCGCCCGGGGCTGTTCAGACATCTTTCTTACTATCACAGTTTCCTTCCATTCGGTGTGAAAACCATCGGTTTATTCAACTGTATCCCGGTACACTTTCAGTCCTTCTTTTAGAATTTTTAGAGCTTTTCTCATCTTTTCGTCTGACAGCACATAGGCAATTCTTATCTGGTCAACACCAAGGCCGGGAGTTGCGTAAAATCCGGCTGCAGGTGAAACCATTGTTGTCTCTCCATTGTACTGAAAGTCGGTGAGCATCCACAGAGCGAATTTTTCTGCATCTTTCACTGGAAGCTTGATGGTTGCGTAGAACGCTCCTTCGGGTTTCAGGAAGAAGATGCCTTCTACATCCGCCAGTTCTTCCATAAGAACATTTCTTCTGTTCTGATAGGTTTTCAGCATGTTGTCGTAGTAGTCTTCTGAAAGGTGATGGTAGATCCAGGCAGCTCCGTACTGAGCCAGTGTTGGCGGACACAGCCTGGCCTGACCCAGTTTCAATACGGCATCGAGAACAGTTTTGTTCCTGCTGATCAGGTTGCCAAGTCTTGCACCGCAAGAGCTGAACCTCTTGCTTATGGAATCCATAACTATTACGCGGTCTTCAATGCCGGGAAGTTCCAGAATGGAGAGGTGAGACCCTCCGTCGAAAACAAAATCACGATAGACCTCGTCGGAAAGAAGATACAGATCGTGCTTCTGAATTATTCTGGAAAGAGTCTGAAGCTCTTCAGGTGAAAGGACTGTTCCTGTAGGGTTGTTGGGGTTGCAGATAAGAATAGCTTTTGTCTTCTCAGTTATCTTTGATTCAATCTCCTCTGTGTCCGGGAGATGGAATCCATTTTCAACGCTGCTGGTGACGGGAACCAGATTTACTCCGGCCATGGAAGCGAATCCGTTGTAGTTGGTGTAGAATGGTTCGAAACAGATAACCTCATCACCGTGGTCACAGGTGGCCATGAATGCGAAGTACACTGCCTCCGATCCTCCAGTGGTAATGATTACATCATCTTCATCAATGCTGATACCAGACCTGGAGTAGTAGGTTGCAATGGCTCTGCGGAGTTCCGGGATCCCCTGGCTGGGGCCGTAGGCCAGCACTTCAGGCATGCTTTTCTTAAGTGCATTCCAGTAGCCCTCAGGGGTGGGAATGTCAGGCTGTCCGATATTCAGGTGATAAACAGAAGTTCCAGCTGCCTTTGCTGCGTTCGCGTACGGAACAAGCTTTCTTATGGGGGAAGCCTGCATGTCTGTACACCTCTTGCTTATAGCACTCATTCTTCTACCTTTCGAAATTCCTGTATACAAAAATTATTTGTTCGCACACGGGAATTATACAATGCAGAGAGCTTAATGCGAAAAGTCGTGACAATACCTATATTTGTCTGCTGAAAGAATGGAGACAGTGGAATGATTGTAAGACTTGCGGAGCTGCCTGTTGCAGGAGACTGGGATCACTGTGTTAACACTGCCGTCCGCGTAATGGGTCTTTCTCCTAAGCCGGATATTCTTGTGCTGCCGGAACTGTTTTCCATTGGCTACGTGCTTGACAGAATTACAGATGCCGCAATCTCTGTTGAAGACCTGAAAAGCAGTCCGCTTGCACAGGCAGCTTCAGAAACCGGTGTATCTGTAGTGGGAGGAACATTTCCGGTAAGAACAGACAGGGGAACGGTGAATATGCTTCCTGTATGGGACGGTGCTGGCAAATTGATTCACACCACCCAGAAGGTTCATCTTTTTAAGAATATGGGAGAAGATACAGTATTTGCTGCGGGAATCCCCTCTGGAACATTTAAGATAAACGGAGTAACTGCCGGAGCTTCCGTGTGTTACGACCTGAGGTTTCCGGAGTTGTTTCGTCTGCATGCGCTGGGTGGTGCCAGAATCGTCTTTCTTCCGGCACAGTGGCCCCAGCCCAGACTGGAGCTGTTCAGAAGTTTTATCAGAGCCAGGGCAGGGGAGGCTCAGATCTTCTTTGTCGGATGCAACATCGGTGGAGATCATCTGGGAGTAAGGTTCAGAGGCGGCGGCGGGATTGCTTCGCCCTCGGGTAAAATGCTGGAGTGGACCGATGTGGATGAATTTGTAAGAGATTTTGATGTTCAGATGGGTGAAGTAGACAGAGTCAGATCCCGGATTTCATGTCTTGATGACAGGAGGCCGGAAGTGTATGGAGTTGAATTATGACACAAAAGAAGGTTGACCTGTTTAAAGTCTCTCTCGGCACTGTTGCCGTTCTCATCATTGCTGTGATTATGAAACTGGGTGCTCCCATATTTGTTAAAATCGCAATTGCCGGTTTCTTCGCTCTTCTTATTTCTCCCACGGTGAAAAAAACAACGCGATGGGTGGATGACCTTCTCAGAAGGGTGTTCAGAAAATACCGCAGAAGAAGCGATAAGAGTCAGTCAGGTCTTGCTGATGTGATAGGTACCGCCCTTGTTCTGGTTATGGCACTCACCATAGCATCGGTATTCTTCTTTCTGATCTACGGAACAATGAGCATGATGTTAGGGCGCAAGGATGACATGGTAAGCAATGTTGTAACTCCGGTGTTTGATTTTGTGGAAACAGCACAGACGGAATGGATACCTGATATCTACAGTCGTCTGGGTATGAACGACCTGGAGCAGGTACCGTTTCAGACAGACAGCACAGTGACCAGCGGGAAGGTGCCACGGTCGGTTGTGGAGGATTCTTCGTTTTCCCTGAGCTCCATCGCCCCAACTGCTGCAGGGCTGGTAGGGTCTGTATCCAGCGCACTGTTTAACACCGTAATAATCGTGATGCTGACAGTCTTTATGGTAAACGGCAGAAGGATATTCTCAAAGAAAATCAAAAAGATGGATACAGCTACCTTTCAGAGATACCAGGAACTCATAGGCGGTGTTGAAAGGGTTCCCAGAAAGTACCTTCTTGCAAAACTGGTTACAAGTGCTCTTACAGGGCTGTTGATCGGAGTGGCCCTGATAGTAATGGGTTTCCAGCCAGATGAAGCCATTATATGGGGAACGACAGCGATGGTTTTCAACTTTATACCGTTTTTTGGCTCGCTTGCCGCCGGAGTAATGATAGCTCTGTACGTCATGTCGGTTCATGGGATACAGCAGGGGGTGATTGCCGCCGCTGTGGTTCTGATCATCAACAACATTGTTTCAAATGTAATAGAGCCTAATTACTTCGGCGATGTGCTTCCTATCGGAAAAGTAACTATCCTGCTGTGTGTGATAATCTGGGGTTATATCTGGGGTCTGCTTGGTATCTTTCTTGCGGTTCCCCTTACGATAATTACGAAAGTTCTTCTGGAACATTTGATTGGAAGAAATTCACTGGTAGTTCTTATGGAGGTTTAACATGCTTCAGGCTGTTCTTGCATTTGTTCTAACCGGAGGTATTCTCAACCTGAGCTGGTCAGCTGAGAGTACTCCTGGAATAATGGAAACATCACTTGGGGAAAGGGTAGTGCTTGTCGGAGCACCGTCTACCGGAGTTCCCGGCGCCCCTCTTTTTCCCAGAGTTCCTCTTACCGTTGCTCTCCCGGAGGGTGCTGTGGCAGACAGTGTGAGAATAATTCAGGCTGATGCCCTGCCTCTTTCATACAACTGCATACCTATGCCTGCACAGGCCGGAGTTCCGATTTCAGCTCCAGGTGAATTCCGAATTACACCTGCAGATCCGGCAGCTTTTTCCAGGCCGGTAACTGTGTCGGTAAGACTGGGGCAACAGGGGACACTGATGGGTTTTCCAGTTGCCGACCTTGTTCTGACACCTGTATCCTGGAATCCTGAAACGAACGATCTTTTCTGGGTAGAGAATGTACAGATGCAGTTGTTCTATCACTATAACGGCGGTACCGTACCTTCAAGAGGTGTTTCCGGTTCTGCCGTTGCTGCCGGGATAGTTGCCTCATCTGTTATCAACCCGGAGGACATTCCCCCAGTTTCTCTGTCTTCCGAGTATCCATGGGGAGAGTATCTGATAATTGCCGACGATGCACTGTCCGGTGCTTTCGAGCCTCTGGCAGAGTGGAAAACACAGAAGGGCATTCCCGCAAAGATAGTTAACATGTCTTACATCACAGACATGTATTCTGGAGTGGACGATGCCCAGAAGCTCAGATTTTTCCTGGAAGATATCTATCAGGACTCTCCGCCAACCTACATTCTTCTCGCCGGTGATACACCGGGGGTTCCCCACAGAAACTGTTATGCCACTGCCGAGGGATACACAGGTGATCCAGCTTCGGATCTTTACTATCAGGACATGAACGACACGGCACCAGGGGTGGATGCATGGGACCTTGACGGTGATGGAACATGGGGAGAGCTCAACGGTGAGGACAACATGGACTACCATCCGGACTACATTCTGGGAAGGGCTTCTGTTGAAACCGTAGCTGAAGCGGAGATCTTTGTAAACAAAGTTCTTGCCTGGGAGAATGCTCCTGATACTGCAGACTGGTACAACTCCATGGGATTTACAACGGAGGTTCTCTGGAGCAGTCCATACTGTCCCGGTTCTGCAGGCAAGGAAAAAGTTGATACGCTCTACACACCTTCATCCTGGACAATAACAAAACTGTATCAGGATACCGGCACCCAGAGCTATGATGCTACAATGGCCATGCTCAATACCGGAATGCATTTTGTCAATCATGCCGGTCACGGAAGTGAATCTCTCGTTTCAATCGGTTCCGGAACGCTGTACACAACGGAGTTCATGGGGTTGACAAACATTTCACAGAATGGCCGTCCCACAATCTGGAACACCATCGCCTGTCTTTCCGGTTCGTTTGACACGGGAACATGTCTTGCTGAAGCGTGGATTAGATCACCTGGAGGAGGCGGCTTCTGCATTATGAACACCAGATACGGCTGGGGAGAGCCGGCAGAGCCAGGTGATCAGTGGAGTGAACTGGTTGATCAGGAGTTTTTTGCAAACTTCTTTGTCGACGATATGTATCTTCTTGGAGTGGCCTACATGATGGCCAAAGACGATTTTATTTCACTTATTCCCTCGGATACACACTACGACTGGATAGCAAAGAGCAATACGCTGTTCGGCGACCCTGAACTGCCTATGTACACCACTGTTCCCGGGGAAATGGAAATACAGAGCATTGAATTGTGTGAAGGGGATCAGGATCTTACAGTTTCAGTCTCATCAGGTGGATCGCCCCTGGAAAACGCCAGGGTCTGTCTGCTTCAGGGAGACTGGGACGACCCGGTGACCTATGCTGTAGGCATCACAGACGCGTCGGGCAACGCGGTACTTTCCTGGGCAGACCCGCTGCCTGCAGTTCCAACTGAGGTAAGGCTTACAGTGTGGGCCAGAGACAAGGTACTTCTTACGGGAATGCATACGGTATACACAATGGGTATTGGTGAGGGAAGCCAGGTAACATATCCTTCTCTTTCTCTCCGCTCAGCTAACCCGGTTGTCGGTAACCTTTCTGTCAGCTGGTCTATACCCCAGTCAACAACCGGAGAAATATCCATAGTTGATCTCGCAGGCAGAACCGTTTCACACCAGTTTCTAGAAAGCACCCAGGGTGTGTTCAGCTGGCAGGCAGAACAAAATCCTGCAGGAATCTATTTTGTAAGACTGACCACAGCGGCAGGTGATGTTCTTAAAACCCGCCTTGTTGTCGTCCACTGAAACGGGTAAAGGAAAGAAAGGCAAATACAGTGAAAGAGTTGAAACGAGAGAATGGTATAGTTGTACTCAGGTTTGATAAAGGGGAAGACTTCATGGAAAGTCTCTCCGCATGGTGTGTAGAGAAAGATGTTCAATCAGCAGCTATACTCTGCGGCATCGGAATGCTTCGTGATATGGAAATCGGCCGCTACAATGGAACGGATTACACCATTAAAAAGGAGAGTGAGTCATGCGAAATTCTCTCTCTGCAGGGTAATGTTTCAATGAAAGAGGGCTCT
Source organism: Candidatus Fermentibacterota bacterium (assembly GCA_003646025.1). Classification (GTDB taxonomy): domain Bacteria; phylum Fermentibacterota; class Fermentibacteria; order Fermentibacterales; family JCC-6; genus Sabulitectum. The sequence continues at coordinate 6,752 of QNDR01000041.1, read as the reverse complement.
CCTTTTGTGCATCTGCATATATCGTTTGCTGATCACAATTTCAGCGCAACAGGGGGACACCTGTTTAACGGTACAGTTTCCATGACAATAGAGCTTGTTGTAGCTCCGATGTCACCTGGTCTTGTGAGGAAACCAATGGGCGGTACTTTCTGGCAGATGGACATTTGAGCACTTGACGCGGAACAGGTTCATATTATGATACGGTCGCTTTGCAGTGGGGCTGTAGCTCAGTTGGTATGAGCACTTGACTGGCAGTCAAGGGGCCGCGGGTTCGACTCCCGCCAGCTCCACCACAGGAACCGCCGCTGAGTGCAGCGGCGGTTCTTTTTCCCATAGCGCAGCAAGGGGTTGCACACCGTAGTGCTATTGTCTATCTTACCTGCTCCAAGTGACGGGCATTTAGACAACTACTCAGTTATAGATGTAAGTGTTGCAAGTAGTAACGCAAAGAAACAGGAGGAAGAAATGACCAAGGCAGATATCGTTGCCAACATTTCAGACGAGACTGGTCTCACCAAGAAGGAAGTTGCCTCTGTTGTCAACCAGTTCTTTGTTGAAGTCAGAGACGCTCTCTATGATCACGAGCATATTGAAATACGCGGTTTTGGTACATTCAAAGTGGTTGAAAGAAACCCCAGAATGGCTCGCAACCCTCATACTAAAGAGCCCGTTGCAGTTCCCCGCAGACACGTGCCCTTCTTCAAATTTTCAAAGACAGTGAAGAACAATGTCGCAAAGGCGGAGAAGTAGATGCCAAACGGAAGAAAACGCAAGCGGAAAAAAATTGCTACACACAAACGGAAAAAAAGAAGACGCGCCAACAGACATAAGAAGAAGATCCGCTAGGTTTTGAAAATAGTTGTTGTTTCAGATACACATATCCCGGCAAGGCTTTCAGCTCTGCCGGGATTAGTGTATGAGGTATGTGCCGACGCCGACCTGATTATTCACGCAGGAGACATTGAAGAGAGAGAAGTTATCAACGATCTTCTCCGGTTGGCTCCAGTTAAAGCAGTCAAAGGTAACATGGATCTTCTCCGGCTCCCGGAAACACTTACCCTTGAATTGCAGGGCTTCAAGATCTGTGTTGCTCACGGTTCTGGACCCTATCACAATGTGAGGGAGAGGCTGAAGCTCAAGTTTCAGCAGCAGAAGCCGGACATCATCATTCACGGTCACACCCACATCTACCATCTGAGTAAAGACCACAACACAGTGTTTCTGTGCCCAGGTGCAGTTGCAAATCCCACAGGAAGCCGGTCAATAGTTATCCTTACCCTCGAAGCCGGTAAACAGCCTGCATATGAGAAGATCTCATTCTGACTTGAATAACCCCGGTTAATTGACTATCTTTGTGCTCACATCATCGCGGTGTCCCCGTAGCTCAGTTGGATAGAGCGCCGGCCTCCGGAGCCGGAAGCCTGGGTTCGAATCCCGGCGGGGATACCATTATTTGAATTATATCGTGAAAATATTATTCCTACCACATTAGGTGGTATCTTCAAGCCATTGACTTATATACATCCCTCTCTTATTCTAACTTGAGGTAGTTTCGTGGTGATTATGCGCGACTGGTTAAACATGCTGTGCGTTAATTCACTTCTTCTTACGCTCTTCTGCTGCATTTATCTTCAGCTGCTTAGGACAAAGGAGGATTCTGTGAGAAAGCATTTATTAGCGGTCTTCGTTCTTTCCGCTGCTTCATTCGCTGCAACGGCAACCCAGACTGACTGGTCTGGTGGCGGTGGAGTTCCGGGTCCTGTAACAGACTGGGGTAACAGTTATGATATTGGCGATCAGATCAATGATAGTGGAAGCTCACTGTGTTTGTTAACATATCCTCTTGCCACCACGTTGGAGCATACAGTGGGTGGTAACTTTGACGGTGCATATTCTGTCTATGCCACTGACGTAGATGGAGACGGAGACACCGGTGTGCTGGGGGCTGCTTACTATGACAATGTCATTACCTGGTGGGAAAACACCGACGGCACTGGCACAGTGTGGACTGAGCATACGGTGAGCACTAACTTTGATGGCGCAATATCAGTCTACGCTACCGATGTAGATGGAGACGGAGACACAGATGTGCTGGGGGCTGCTTACAATGACGATGACATTACCTGGTGGGAAAACACCGATGGTACCGGTACCGTGTGGACGGAGCATTCTGTAGACGATAACTTTGACGGCGCATTGTCAGTCTACGCTACCGATGTAGACGGAGACGGAGACACAGATGTGCTGGGAGCTGCTAATTATGGCAATAACATCACCTGGTGGGAGAACACCGATGGCATCGGCACCGTGTGGACTGAGCATACTGTAGACGGTAACTTTATCGGAGCATCTTCAGTGTATGCCACTGATGTGAACGGAGACGGAGACACCGATGTGCTGGGGGCTGCTTACAATGACGATGACATCACCTGGTGGGAGAACACCGATGGTACCGGTACCGTGTGGACAGAGCATTCTGTAGACGAAAACTTTGACGGCGCATTGTCAGTCTACGCTACTGATGTGGACGGAGACGGAGACAACGATGTGTTGGGAGCTGCTAATTATGGCAATAACATCACCTGGTGGGAAAACACCGATGGCATCGGCACCGTGTGGACGAAGCATACGGTGAGCACTAACTTTGACGGCGCAATATCAGTCTACGCTACCGACGTAGACGGAGACGGAGACACCGATGTGCTGGGAGCTGCTCACAATACTAATGACATTACCTGGTGTGAGAACACCAATGGCACAGGTACCGTGTGGACGGAGCATACGGTAGACGATAACTTTAGCGGTGTACGTTCAGTTTACGCTGCTGATGTGGACGGAGACGGCAACACCGATGTATTGGGGGCTGCTAACAATGGCGATGAGATCACCTGGTGGGATGTGATGGGCTATTCTCCTGTAGGAACTCTTGAATCATCTGTTCTTGATGCAGGTACAGTTGAGTACTGGGATACTTTTGCTTTCAACGGTGATGAACCTGCTGGAACATCACTGGGATTTCAGTTCAGGAGCTCACAGGAATTTTCCAGTATGGGTGCATGGTCTGATACTGTTTTTTCTTCAGGTACCAGTCTCTCTGGTATTCTTGCAGATTCCACAGACTTTTTACAGTACAGGGTGATACTGCAGACCACAGATCCACAGAATACGCCATTACTTAATGATGTTTCGTTTGTTTACACCACATATATGGGCATTGCTGATAATAATACTTCATCCTGGAGTCTTGCACCTGGTGCAAACCCGTCATTCGGTAACTGTGCAGTTCAGGTATCTGTACCGCAGCCTGGAATGGTCAGCCTGGTACTGCACGATATTACCGGTCGTGTTGTTGCCAGCTACTTGCAGGAATTACCAGTCGGAACACATTCTGTCTGTTTCAACAATCTTGCAGAGGGAGTTTACTTCTGCACAATGCACGCTGGAGATTTTAGTGCAACAGAGCTGGTGGCTGTTCTGAAGTAGTTATATTTACTTCATTGATATCTAAGAGCCCCTCCTGACTTTAACAGGAGGGGTTTTCATTTTATAAAAGTCAGGTTCTACACAGTTCGCCAAACAAAGTGTCTGAGTAAGGCAGGCGAGAGGCTGATATACAACAGTGTTGCACGGCTTGATCTTGATAAAAACTGGCTGTATTAACTTTTTACCGGGCTTACTTCACTGCCGGGAAAGAAACAGAGGCAGAGAAGCTCTACAGCAGCAGGCAGGCTTTTGAAGTTATGGCGGTAGCTGTGGCAACTGTGATTATGTAGTATCCGCGGGGAGTTCCTGATCCTGGGGTCCAGCTGGCTGAATAAGAGTCAGCTTCCTGACCGTGTATTGTGGTCTGGTAAACAGTTCTTCCGGCGATATCCATAACCATGATGTGTATGTTTTCGGGGTTGTTCTCTGTTTTAATATCCATGGATACAGAATCGGAGAAAGGATTCGGATAAAGTGAAAATGAGACTGTGGAAGAAGGGGACTCTTCTATACCGGTGTCGTCCTCAAAACAGTAAAGATATGAATCTGTAGAGCTGCCTCCACACGCAAGGATACTACCAGAAGATGTTTCAATGACTCCATCCAGGCGTTCACATTCATCCAGAGTAATCGGAAAATACCACAGTTTTTCACCCAGTTCATTGAAAAGATAAAGAACACCCCTCCAGTCTCCAGTCCACCAGGGTTGGCCGGGGTTGATATAGTATATTTCTCCCCCTCCATACAGGTAGTTCCCTGCAGCTGTTTGCGTAACACACATTCCCCTTGTCAGGTAATCTTCCACATGAGTTGACCAGGAAATCCTTCCACCGGAGTCTACATAGCTCAGGATTGCATATTGTGGTGATTTTACATATCCACTGTTCGAGGTGAAAGTGAAACCTTCGTCTGAGTTGGCCAAGCCGTTGCCGGTATAGTAAGATGCCAGCGCATTGATTCTTTCTCTTCCAAGATATGTTCCATCAGGGCTGAACCAAAGAACATGTGGTGCGCCTGTACCACCATCAGTACCGTGTGCAAGAATATTGAAACGTCTGCCGCTCCAGGTAGCTCTCAGCGCAAAGTTAGTGAAGCTGTCATTACCCCAGTTTCCGTCCCATATGAGATCCCCGTTGGGGTTAATGTACATTACATATGCCTGGCAGTTTGTTTCATATCGCAGATTCAGGGAACCTGACGATCCGCAGACCATCATATTACCATCGGGAAATGCATCAATGCTGTGTGCGTACTCACTTTGCTCCGGATTGATGTCATAAATTCTTTCCCAGACCGATTGACCATCAGGGGTTACTTTTGCTACAAAAAAGGAATAGTGGTTGTTGTTTCTACATGTACCTGTTACAGCAATGGTTCCATCGGACAGCTCCAGCAGGTCACAGGCTTTTTGGTTACCGTAGCCTTCCATGCCATAACTCCACAACAATTCACCTTGAGGATCAACTTTGAACAGACACTGATCTGAAGCCCAGCCGGAGATGTATATGTCACCTGTAGATGCTTGAATCAACTCCGTGAAATGGGAATACAGGTAAGGAAAATATTCAATTGACCACTCTAGAGACGGGCTAGAGAACGAGAAAGAACAAACAGTAAAGACGACCAATAATGCAGCCATCAGCTAAGCCCCCAGTCTACGGTTCCAGTATGTACATTTCTCATTGACGGGTCAAGATGTTGGTCAGTGACAGTGCTATACGACAGACAACCTGATCATACCGGTCACAACGGTTGCCAATTACAGTTGAAAGCATGTTTTCGGTAATGTTTTTTGTATTTGAAGCGGGTATTGCAAAGTCGCATCATTGAAGACGGAAAGCGCCGCATCTTTCGATACGGCGCCTGTGATATAACCGTGTTTCTAGTTCCTGGTTCTGAAGTCTTTCATGAAGTCAACAAGAGTTGAAACCGATTCGTAGGAAACTGCGTTGTAGATGGAAGCGCGGCAGCCGCCGACAGAGCGGTGGCCTTTCAGACCGAGAAGATTGAGCTCTGCGCCTTCAGCAACGAATTTCTTCTCAAGTTCTTCAGAGGGAAGACGGAATGTTACATTCATGAAACTGCGGCTGGCAACATCCTTCACATGAGGTATGTAGAAACCGTTGCTGTCATCCATTGTACCGTAAAGAAGATCCGCTTTTTTCTTGTTCACTGCAGCGATGCCTTCAAGGCCGCCATTTTCCAGAATCCATTCCATCACAAGACCGACTACGTATACAGGAAGGCTGGGGGGTGTGTTGAAGAGACTGTCTTTCGCGATGTGGGTTCTGTAGTTGACCATTGTGGGAATGTCTTCCCTTGCCTGGTCTGCAAAACTCTTTTTGATAACTACTGCAACAGTTCCTGATGGGCCTATGTTTTTCTGAGCACCGGCATAGATCAGGCTGAATTTGCTGAAATCAACTGGATGAGACAGAAAATCACTGGACATATCGCAGATAAGAGGTACATCTCCCGTATCCGGGAAGCTCCACATTTCAGTACCGTAAATTGTGTTGTTGCTCGTGGTATGAACGTATGCAGCACCTGGCGTAAGGTTGAACTGTTTGGGTATGTAGGAGAAGAGTTTGTCTTCACTGGAGGCAGCTACATTCACATTGCCGAAGTACTGTGCTTCCTTGATAGCCTTCTTTGACCAGACACCTGTGTTGACATAGTCTGCAGTCATTCCTTCCTTCAGGAAGTTGAAGGGAATGTGGAAGAACTGAGAGCTTGCTCCACCGCCTACGAACAGTACAGAGTATTCATCTGAGCTCAGTCCCATTATTTTGAGCATGTTGTTCTGAGTATTCTTAAACATCTTGTCGAATGGCTTGGATCTGTGGGAAATCTCCATGACTGACATTCCCTGTCCGTCAAACTCGAGAACCCCCGTTTCTGCTGCTTTTTTTACCACTTCCCAGGGAAGTGCTGCGGGTCCGGCAAAGAAGTTATGCACTCTGCGAGCCATTACTGCCTCCATTGGTATAAAGACTGGACAAACATGCTCATAGGTCGATATGAGCAACGACTACCGGAACCATACCGAATATGGGGTGAAAATTGCAATAGCCAGGGGTGGAAATATTGCTTTTACTGCTGTCCCGCCCTGCGGAAAAGCAGCTCCGGGCTTAGATGAAACATTACTTTTACTGCTGTCCCGCCTGGCGGAAAAGCAGCTCCGAGCTTAGGTGGAACATTGCTTTTACTGCTGTCCCGCCTGGCGGAAAGGCAGCTCCGGGCTTAGGTGGAACATTGCTTTTACTGCT
>QNDR01000040.1 GCA_003646025.1 Candidatus Fermentibacterota bacterium | reverse complement strand
TCGATCTCAGCTTGCGTAATGTTAAACTCGTTAGTCATCAATAACTCCCTCCGTATATGTAACACTAACAAACAGGTACCTGCAAACACAGGGCAACATTCTTTAATGAGAATCTCATGTCAAGCTCCCCACTTGCAGTACTGCCCGGCAGTCTGCATTATATTCCATGTATGCGGGAGGTGACAAGTGAACGATACAGTGACAAAACAGGACGGGGATATGATTTCTCTGGTCTCGATATTCCATTTTGTGCTGGGTGGCTTTCAGATGCTTTTTTCTCTGGTTGGTCTTGTTTACGTGGCCATCGGAGCGATGATGGCTTCCGGTGCTATGGAATCAACAAAGGGAAACCCGCCTCCACCTGAGCTTGGCTGGATATTCGGCGGGGTTGGTGTTGTCTTTGTTCTTGTTTTTATCACCGTTGGTTTTCTAACAATCAGGACGGGTATTAATATCAGGAGAAGGAGAAGACGTACCTTCTGTATGGTGATTGACTCTATTCTGTGTTTAATGGTACCCTTTGGAACTATCGTTGGCATTTTCGGTTTAGTCTTGTTGACAAAAGCGGAAACTGTAAAAGAATTCGAGGGGTAGGGAAGGAGTAGATAGTTGAGCACGAATACTGTTTCAGAAAAACGAAGCGAGAAGCGTCACGGCGGAAAAATGGAGGTGGTTATCGGTACCCACGGGATGCCGGGCCATCCGGTTACCGCTCTTAATATAAGTGCTTCAGGGCTTTACTGTATTTGTGATGAACCACTTGGAGACTTGACCCGGGTCGATGTCTCCGTAAACATGGGCGACAATCAGGTGATGGCAAGGGCTGTTGTTATCAGAGAAGAGGAACTTCCTGACAGTAAGTGGGGTATAGGTTTATTCTTCACAAGAATAAGGTTCGAAGACAGACAGTTTTTTGCAAGGTATGTAAACGAGGAGTGATCTTTTGAAAAATGCCATTGTTTTCATCATCCTGACAGGGTTGCTGACTGGGTCCGCCAGCGCAAGCAAGTATGCAGGTGAGTTCATGTATGTCGGTGCAGGGGCCCGCGCTCTGGCCCTGGGTAGCGCCTATTCTGCAGTGGCAGATGATATAACAGCAGGTTACTGGAACCCTGCAGGTCTTGTTCACAGCAGAAGTAAATCCCTTGCCTTCATGCATTCCGAGAGATTCGGCGGCCTTATTTCATATGACTATATGGCTTATTCACAGGAGTATGGCGGAGATGTGTATGCAGCCAGTCTGTTCAGAACAGATGCGGGAAGAATCGCTGATACAAGCGATCTGCAGTGGTACGATACCGGCAGCGACGGGGTTTTTGGGGAAGACGGCACCGGGGCTCCCGGTGACAGCGGTAACGATGATTACGATCCCTCAGGAAACCCTTCCGGTACAGAGGGCAACGGCCAGTGGGATCCGGGTGAGGAGCTTATTTACGATGAGGGAAGAATCACCTGGAACAGTGCTGCGGACAATGCCCTTTACCTGTCATGGGGAAGAGCTCTCAGTGGGAATTTATCCGTTGGTGCCACTTCAAAGATAATCTACAGAAAACTCATGGATTACAGTGCCTGGGGTGTGGGATTTGATGTGGCTGCGAGATGGAATGCAACAGATGCTTTTGCTGTTGGTTTGAACATGCAGGATGTTTTTGGAACCTACATGTTCTGGAATACCGGTACCAGTGAAAGTGTCTCGCCAACTGCGAAGCTCGGTGCATCATTCACATGGCCTGTAGCAAGGTTCCATTCGGTTTTTACCTTTTCAGCAGACGGAGACTTCCGGTTTGAGGGGCGGGAGTTTGCCTCCCAGTACAGCATTCCCGAGGCCGGTGTCAGTCTCGATACACACATAGGTGCTGAGCTTCTCGTTAAGGATACTGTAGGTTTGAGGATAGGTTCCTGCCAGGGCAACATGACTGCCGGTCTGGGATTCACCGTAAGTTTCAGCGGGCACCCGGTTTCCCTTGACTACGCCTGGGTCACCCACGATGAGCTGGACAGTACACACCGGATTTCTGTGGGAGTAGGTCTCTAAATTCATCCATGGGTTATGCAAAAGAAATTCTTCGTAAAGGGGTTCATTTCGGGTCTCTGATTATTCCTGCCTCTGCTATTTTTTTACCGAAAAAAGAGATGGTATTTATTCTAGCTGCCCTTGCACTGGGAATGCTTGTGGTGGACATCATCAAATCCCGCAACAGGGTTTTCCGTAAATTCTTTCTGGGACTTTTCGGCAAAGTTTTGAGGGGAAAAGAACAGGAAGGGGGGATGACTGCTTCAACGGTGCTTGTGGCCAGTGCAGCCCTGACTGTTTATCTGTTCCGAACTGAAATTGCAGTTTCCGCTCTTGTATTTCTCTCTGTGGGAGACTCTTTCGCAGCTCTTGTGGGTAAGAAATTCGGCAGAACTCCTCTTGTCTCCGGCAGAACTCTGGAGGGAAGCCTTGCAGCCCTGCTCAGCTGTCTGCTGTTTTCCATGCCGCTGCTCCAGATCTCCGCTGCAAGAGGGTGGTCTCTTTCGCCTGCAGGGCTTGCGGCAGGTGCTGTAGCTGCAACACTTGCGGAACTTTTTGAAATTCCCCTGGATGACAATCTCAGGATACCGGTGCTGGCAGGTATGGTCATGGAACTGGTTATTCCCGGATGATCTGCTACATAGAGATCTACGGCTGTCAGATGAATGTTCACGACGGTGAAATTCTGTCCGGTATACTGCAGTCAGCCGGCCATACAGTTGTAAAAGATGTACTTATCGCTGAAGCTGTTTTTGTAGTTACCTGCGCAGTGCGTGAGCACGCTGAAACAAGAGCACTTGGAAGAATAACCCACCTGGCCGGAATACCGGAAAAAAGACCTGTGATGGTGCTGTGCGGCTGTGTTGCCCAGGAGCACGGTGAGAAGCTGCTGAAAAATATAAAACTGCTGGATCTGGTTGTGGGGCCCGATGCGTATCATCGCCTTCCGGAACTGCTTCAGGAAGGAAAAAGAATTGCAGTTACCGACCAGGGTTCTGAAGACTACGAGCAGGTGTCAGCTGTAAGAGAGCAGTTCCCGAGATCGTTTGTAACGGTTATGCGCGGGTGCAACAACTACTGTACCTACTGTATTGTTCCAAGGGTCAGAGGACGCGAGCGAAGCCGGCAGGCAGAACTGATTTTGATGGAAGTAAAGAGGCTTGTCGAAGAAGGTTACAGAGAGGTTACTCTTCTGGGGCAGAATGTTAACTCCTATTCCTCCGATGGCGTAAGATTTCCGGAGCTGCTGCAGAGGGTGTCTGATACTGCAGGAGACGGTTGCAGGGTCAGGTTTGTTACCAGCAATCCACGTGATCTTACTGAAAGTCTTGCATCTGTAATGGCTTCCAGAGAAAACATCTGCAATCAATTCCATCTGCCTGCACAGTCAGGTAACGATCGGGTTCTGAAGGCTATGAACAGGGGATACACCAGACGCAGTTATCTGGAGAAGGTAGCCATGCTGAGAGATATGATGCCGGATATCGTTGTTTCCACAGACATGATAGCCGGGTTTCCAGGCGAAACAACTGAGGAGTTCGAGGATTCAGTATCCCTTCTGGAGGAAGTCAGATATGACTACGCATTTCTGTTCAGGTACAGTGAAAGAACCGGCACAGCAGCACTGAACATTGAACCCTCTGTGCCTGTGAAAGAACGCTTGAGAAGGCTTTCAATTCTTCAGGAACTTCAGACTGAAATAACACTGGAGAAATCAAGGGAAATCATTGGCAGAGAAATGACAGTTCTGGTTACCGGCCCAGCAAGAAGAGCAGGGCAGACAGCTTCAAGAACAATGGGGAACAGACTTGTTATCCTGGAGTCCCAGAACTATTCACCCGGCGAACTTGTACTGGTAAAAATAGTTAAGGCTGACGGTTACACGCATTTTGGAAAGCCCATCAGCTGACCTTCCTGGTTCAGTTATCAATTTCTGTAAGCATCTCTGAGACCGATTTACCGGTTTTTTTAAGCCGTTCCTTCAAAGTTTTAATAAGCTGTCCGGCTCTGTAAACTTTGTGTTCCAGTTCGTCGACAGGACAGTCGTCGCGGCTCACAGCATCAACAATGGCTTCAAGCTCGGTGAGCATCTGCGAATAGGTCAATTCTTCAGTCATCTTCTATCTCCTTCACAACCGCAGTCAGTGAACCGCGGTTCATGGATACTCTGATAGTCTGGTTTTGTGTGATTTCCCTGGCGCTGCGCAGCGGTAAACCGTCTGTGTTACGCACTACGGCCCAGCCCAGTTTCAACATTTTTACGGGATCACGCATTTCTATCTGTTTCTCCGCCTCTGTTACCTGTGTCAGAAGGCTGTGAAGTTTTGCAGAAACCGAAATGCTCAATCTAGACGCAAGTCTGTGCAGTTCATCGGCTTTTCTGGACGGGAGGGAGGTTAGATGAACTGTGAGCCTGGAAGCGAGGTTCTTCAGCCTCATTGACTCCATCTGGAGTTTTGGGGAAACGCTGGAAACCAGTGAGTGTTTCAACACCGAAACGGCGTCGTCAAATGCGGCTACTGCATCAACAAGAACAGAAGCGGCGTGCGTCGGTGTTTTCGCTCTGGTGTGTGCTGCGTAATCAGGCAGTGTAGTATCAATTTCATGGCCGATGGCAGAAATTACAGGCCATGGAAGCTGTGCAATTGTTCTTGCCACTTTCTCATCGTTGAACCAGGCAAGGTCTGTCGCGGAGCCTCCTCCTCTTGTTAATACCACAGCATCCGGAGAGATGGGATTTGTAACAAGTCTGTTGAAGGCAGCACACACAGATTCTGATGTAGAATCCCCCTGCATGGCTGCGTAGGCAGCTAATACCCTGAATGGGTAACCTGATTCATCCAGTGTTTTCAAAAAGTCTGTTTCAGCGGCGGAACCCTTCGAAGTAACCAGGCCTACACAAAGGGGAACCCCTGGGAATGGAAGTGTACCGTTCTCGGCCAGTACTCCTTCTCTGGAGAGCAGTGCAACCAGTCTCTGCAGGGTTGCAGCAGCGGCATCACCTGCAAATTCCGCATCAAACCCCTTCATGATAAGCTGAAAACGCCCTGACCGGTCATAGAAGCTCACAGAGGCCAGAATTCTTACTTCAGTGTTGTTCTCCAGCTGGAACAGTTTGCCGTGCCTGCCTGCTTCAAGGGATATTCTGGAACGGTCTCCGGCAAAAAGGGCGCAATCCACAACGGCATCAGGCTGCTCTCCGGGACCAGAAGGATCGGCAAGCTGAAAATAGGAATGACCTCGACCGGAAACTCTTCTTAAGCCGGTAACAATACCTCTTATCCACACCGGATCGGGAAACCCGGCCTGGAGAACGGTTTTTACAGATCGGTTGAGTTCAAGAACTGTAAGGTCTGAATGCATTACTGGATCTTCAGTGTGAACTGTCCACCGTTTCCACCGGTATCGTGAACCACTATATAGACAAGGCCGGATTCCGAAGCCGGAAGGGTCAGAGATTCATTTCCCGGTTCCATACCGCTGACTATGGTAAATCCCTGGGCGTAAACGAAATCTTCACCGTAGGGGAGATTCATAAAATGCTCAAAGTTCATTTCACTCGAGGCAGTAACAATATCAAAATTGGTTTGACCGCCGACAGATTCAAGAGTGATCCAGTAAACAGTTTCGTGATCGAGAGAAACTGTGTAAACAACAGTTGCTCCACGGTCCATGGTATCGGTAACATCCAGCAGGGGAGAGGTGGCTGTGAGCACCGCCAGAATCGCATAAACAGAAATCATATTTTCTCCATTCCCTTATACGGAAAAATGGTGAACAATGGTTCCGAGGTCAACTGTGATTTCAAACATCCAACGGTATCCTGGTTCCCATGCAGTCTAAATGCCCACAAGAAGCACCAATAAGCTGATATATTCCAGGCTGTGGTTTCACGTCCCAAAAACAGTGGCTGTTTTTCAGTGCACCACAGAATGGCGGTTTACTGTGTAATTAAAATCGAGGTTAAGACATGCTGGTTGCCATTGCAGCTCTGTAAGAGCCTGTACTGGCAACACAGGTGCAGAAAAAAACCATACTCTACACTGGTTATCGTGTGTTTGTGGGATGTAGATAAACTCACCACAAGAAGAGAAGATAGCTGTATTAAGATGTGTTTGAAAAGCATCTCGTGGGGGTTCCTATCATCATGGGATTGGAGTATTATCAGCTGTCGAACACAAGAAAGGAACGGTTATATGGCAGAAGACAACCTGGGCAAAAGAACTTCAATTGCCGTTAGAGATGCATCAGGGCTGGTATTTCCACTTGGATCCATACACGGAGAGCCTATACCTCCGTGGGTATCGGAAGGCAGGGAAGTTTATCGCAGAGGGTTAATTCTGGCCCTGGATCTCGCTGTAAAAAGGGTTTACCCCGACTGGAAACTGTGGGTTGAGCATTCAATTTCTCTGGGTTACAGGTGCAGGATAGAAGGTATGGAGCCAGGCTCGGAAGCAGAGATCTGTGCCAGACTTGAGGAAGAGCTTGAGAAGATTTCCGCTGAAGCCCTCCCCATTCAGCACCGTAAACTTACTTCCGGAGAGGCGTTAGGTCTTGTGGGCGAGCACTCCCTGCTTCCAAGATGGCACATCGGGAAGGAACCATACTGGACAAATGTTCTTGAAGATTCATGGGCTTTTGCCATGGGTCCCACGGTTCCTGATACTTCCTGGCTTACATCGTGGGAGTTGAGGCCGTCCCGTGGAAGCTTTCTCCTTAGATTTCCCGGCAGTAAAACATGGCCGGAAATAGTTCCGTGGGTTGCTAACCCCTCACTGTCAAAAGAACTGGACCTGGAGGAAAAGCATATATCCCGAATGAAGGTTCACACTGTTGATCTGCTCAACCGGCGAATCCGGGAGGACGGTGGAAGACAGGTAGTAATGATGAGTCATTTCTACCAGAACAGGCGAATTGTACAGATAGTAAGCAGACTCGGCGATGAGTTTCCCGCAAAGAGAATAGTGATGATCGCAGGTCCTTCCTGCAGCGGTAAGACAACTTTTACAAGAATGCTTGCAACCTATCTCCGCGCAGAGGGTTTTGGAACACGGATGATAAGCGTGGATAACTACTTCAGAAACCGCTCTGAAACCCCGAAGAACAAAGACGGAAGCTACGATTTTGAATGTCTTGGGGCACTTAACACAGAGCTGTTTGGCGAACATGTTAAAAAACTTGTTGAGGGAGAAACGGTCAAACTGCCTGTTTTCAATTTCCACACAGGTGAAAGGGAAGACGATGTTACCCCCATGACTCTGGGCAGAAACGAGTTTCTCCTTGTAGAGGGGATACACGGGTTGAATGACAGTTTGACACCAGGTGTGGATGTTGCCTCAAAATTCAAGATATACATCAGTGCTCTGACCACGCTGAACATAGACAGGCTCACAAGAATGTCTACTTCAGACGGCAGGCTCTTGAGAAGGATAGTGAGAGATAGTACAAGAAGGGGTTATTCTGCAACTGAAACTATCATGGGCTGGCCAAGTGTCAGGCGTGGAGAAAGAAAAAACATCTTCCCGTTCCAGGAACATGCGGACATGATGTTCAACTCTGCTCTTCCGTATGAGCTTCCAGTCTTGAAGCCTTATCTTGTGCCTCTGCTGGAAGATGTGGAAGAGGGATCAGATGCATTCAGAGACGCCGACAGACTTCTTCGCCTGCTCGATTGTGTGGAGCCTATAAACGAAGCAGTAGTACCCAGATTGAGTATTCTCAGGGAGTTTATCAATGGTCTTCTGCTTGATTGGAGCGAATAATGCACATTTTGATGATACTGTTCGCCATGTACAATCCCAGATTCAATCCTATGATTCTTACCAGGCCACTGTCTCCGGGGCTGCAGCCTCTGTATCAGGAGTTTGACCTGGAGCCCATTGACGTGCAGCACTACGATCTGTCCATAACCATCGACAGAGAGGCTGAAACCATAGACGCAACCGCCGAGGTAACTCTTGTACCGACAGAAGAGAATCTTACAAACTTCAGACTCTTCCTCAGGGAGCTTACCGTCTCTCAGGTTACCGGAGCTTCATCGTTCAGTCAGGACGGTGATTCCCTGTTCATCACACTTCCCGGCCCTGCGTCAACTTCAGACACCATTGATCTTGTTATAGACTACGCAGGAAGCCCTGACCACGAGTCATGGGGAGGGTTTCACTTTCATCCCTATGTGACTTACCAGATGGGAGTCGGTTTCGTAAGCGATCCGTCTATGGGAAAATACATGTTCCCCTGTCACGACCGACCTGCGGACAAAGCCTCATACGATTTTCATATAACTGTACCTGATACTCTGTACGCAGTAGCCAACGGAGATTCCGCAGGGGTGACAGACAACATGGATGGAACTCTTACATACAACTGGACACTTGATCAGCCTATGTCCACTTACCTTGCGGCAATCAGTGTGGCTGATTACGCAGTGCTCCACGATTCTACTGATTCACGGATCTTCTACTACGTGTATTCCTGGGATGTTGATGATGCGCTGGCATCGTTTGTTCATGTGGATCAGATGCTTTCCCGGTATGAGAGTTTGTACGGCGCGTATCCCTGGGACTGCAGATTCAGCTACGTGCAGACTCCACTTGGCGATATGGAACACCTCTCCCAGGTATTTCATATCGCTTCAGCCGTTAACGGTAGCACTAACTACGACTGGCTTCTTGCCCACGAAATGAGCCATCAGTGGTGGGGAGACTGCGTTACAGAACGGTACTGGACGGAAGTATGGCTCTCTGAAAGCTTTGCAACCTTCAGTGAGGCTGTGTGGATGGAGAGCTACGGTGAAGCTGAGTATCTGGATTACATCATAGACCACATTATGAAGCCCTACCTCAACAGCGGGGAACTTTTTTCCATTGTAGGTGCCGAAACCCCGGCTGAGCTGTGGAGCAATACAACCTACGAGAAGGGAGCTTCTGTTCTGTACATGCTGAGAATCATCATGGGCGACACTGCCTTTTTCGCAGGTCTTAACAACTACTTTGCCAACCACAGTTACTCCACTGCGACAACGGCAGACCTGATCGGTTACATGGAAGCCGAGTACGGCGAGCTGGACTGGTTCTTTGACCAGTGGGTTTACGGAGAGGGGTATCCTATATACGACATTTCAACAAGCTGGGTACAGCAGGGTTCAGACTGGGAGCTTACAATAGGTATCGATCAGATTCAGTCTGTCAGCACATTCTTCACAATGCCCGTTGACTTTCTAGTGGAGGGTTCCGGACCTGACACACTTATTACTTTCACGAACGACGTGCAGAACCAGGAGGAAACCTTTACCATTCCCTTTGAACCGACTTCAGTTGAGTTTGATCCCTATACAAAAATACTCAGCAGTGCCGTACTTGGAATTGACGAGCAGACAACTCCTCCGTCAGGCGGTGTTGGAACGATGTATCTCGGGCCCAACCCTGCTTCAGGTACAACTGTAATCAACTGGCAGGGTACAGGGAACATGGTTCTTGATGTCAGGGTATACGATATCTCAGGAAGGGTGGTGCAGAGTAGTGTTCTGCAGCCTTCCAGCAGAACACTGGATCTCACCGGACTGTCTGCCGGAACCTATTTTGTCGATGCCGTGGCACCGGGGAATATGCGGCAGACGGCAAGGCTGGTTCTGCTGGATCTGTAGCCAGGTGAGTAAAGCAGGGCACGGAGTTTCGTGCCCTGCGTACCTATCGGGTTAAAAAACCTGAGGTGGCTGCAAAGACTGAATCGGGTCGGTCTACCACCAGAGCACCGGCTTTTTCAAGTACCCGCTTTTTTACTGTGTAAGTTTCGCTTTCGTTTCGGATCATTGCTCCGGCGTGGCTCTGGGCAACACCTGCCTGTGTAAACTTTCCTCCCAGGAACACAACCACCGGTTTTGTTATTTCTCCGTCTTCGATTGCCTTTGCCAGATCGTTCTCCTGGGTGGTTCCTGTCTCTGCGTATACAACTACCACTTCGGTTCTAGGGTCGGCTTCAAAGGCCCTTGCGGCGTCCAGAATGGTTATTCCCGGCACCGGGTCTCCGCCGACGCACAGAACTGCTGAAAGTCCCGGGTAGTTTTCTTCCCACAGAGGGCCGAATGAACCGTCAGGCCTTGGACCTGGCAGAAAGGGTCTGCAGTGAAAAGACGCGAGAAGCTGGCTGAGTCCGCCTGAACGGCTGATAACGCCAACCCTGCCGGGGAGGTAGTTCTTTTTTGCCCAGGAGGCCTTTCCCCCTATAAGTCCGAAAAGATAACCATCTGTGTCCAGCATACCTACAGTGTTGGGTCCCAGGCACATTGATCCTGTTTCAGCGGCTTTTTCTTTTATTTTGATTGAATCCTGAGTAGCTACACCGTCTGCAGTTAGAACCAGGAATTTGATTCCGGCATCCATGGCGTCAAAAGCAGCCCGAGCAATTGCGCCTGCAGGAACAAAGAATACGGCACTGTTTATTTCGGGATGGTTTTGAACGGCCTCAGCCGGTGTGTTGTAAACCGGTACACCATCGACTTCCTGACCGCCTTTACCAGGGGTGCATCCAGCAGCAATCCGGGTTCCAAAACCCTTCATAAGTCGGGATCTGCTTTTTCCCTGCCTGCCGGTTATCCCGAATACCAGCACCTGAGGTGTATCGATGTTGCACAGATATTTCAGTATTCCAGCCATTATTCAACCTCCTCGGGAAGGTCAAGTTCAATTGTCAGTACACCGTTGTCTCTGAGAAGAGAGGCTGTTTCACAGGCGAGACATCCTATACACTTTGCTTCGGGGTTGGTGGCTATTATGCCGTCTTTCCACATGAGGAAGCCGGTGGGGCATTCTCCTACACACGCAGGTTCGGTGCCTCCTGGGTTTTTCTCCGGGTGGTAGATAAACCGTGCAGGAGGTGTAGCGGTTTCAAACAGCAGCTCACCTTCAGGAGCCTTGAATTCCTGATGAACCCTGTTCTCAGACAGGATACTGCTGATCTGCTCAATCATTGCATTGGGAAATATCTCCGGTCTGAATACTCTTACCTCAACGGGAAGGTTCTGTGAGACCTCATCCATCAGTTGTATGGCCTTTTCCTGGTCAGTGCCGCCGAATCGAAGAAGAGAGGGCAGAGGTGAGGGGGACTCTCTCAGGGCTTTCCATACCGCGCTGGCAAGGTGGTACTGATTCTGAAATGCCATTCCGCTTCCGGTAAGAACAAGAACATCCGCTTCAGGCTGGCTCAGGATAACCCTGAGGATCCTGTAGCTTTTGAAAGCACTTAATCCGCCGGATGTGTCGCTCTCATTAAGAGTAAAGATGTCAGTTCTGCCTCCGGTAGCCATCTCCCACAACATTTTACCGCCGCCACCGCACAGGTTTGTTGCCACGGCCACGGCACCTTCCGGAACTGAGTCACGGGTGGCTCTGAAAAACCCGGTGCCAGCAGGATCATCGGTGTTTATTGATTCCACTGCTTTCTCAAGTGGAGTGGTATCTGATACAGTGTTGCCTGGAAGTTCGAACAGATGAGCGTCTTTCTTTGAAACACCATGCTTCTCGAATTCCGCACGGCAGTCTATCACAATATGAGAACCGTCTTCAACAACGGCGATGGGATTTGTTTCAAGCACTGTAAGCTTGTACCTTATGAAGGTATTTATCATCTTATTCAAAAATTCTGCCAGGCTGCCTGAATTTGGAACGCCTGGCAGTTTTTCCTCGATCTCGTCAGCAGACGGCGGATTTAGGAGGCTGAACGGGATTTTTACGAGAGAACCGGTTCTTTTCTCTATACCGGTACCGCCTTCCGGGCTGAAAACAAGCACGCCTCCAGGCAGGCTGCCGGAGCCGCCGAAGTTCAGAAGACACGCTGCGTAATACTCCCGTCTGATGTCTGCAGCTTCAGCTGCAAGTACTCCCAGGCAGTTCTGCTCTGCAAGCAGTTCAGTTAATCCTGTGGATATCTCATTCTGCGAAGAAGCTCGTCTTACGAGGCCTCTGCCTGCACGGCTGGTTGCTCCGGGAATCTGGGCTTTGAGATACACAACAGGTTTCGGAAGAATTTCCGGTACATGATCAAGAAACACGGCTGGAACCATGGGAACTCCGTTGCTTTCAAGCAGAATCCTGGTTTTGTACTCGGGTAGAGCCGGCATTTTACCCTCCAGTCTTTTTCATTTTCATAAGAAGTTTGTCGGTTCTTTTTACGCCGCGAGCCCAGTCAAGGGCCACGGGGACATTAAGTGAATAGAGATAGTTGTATTCAGGGTAACACGAGGCAGTGCAGCCGTTGCATGGAAGATCAGTTTTGCTGAGGTTCAGAAACGCATTTTTGAACCCGGAGTCCAGAGCGTTCATCGCTCTGTCGTATTCTCCTATAAGAAGGGAGCAGGGGTAAACAGTTCCGTCTACATCGATGTTGCAGTATGCTCTTCCTGCCTTGCATGACGGGCCGTAAAAGGGCTCAACCGTTCTGGTCAGTGAGTAGTCTGGCCACCTTGAAGCAGCACTGAGGTAGCTGCTGCTGAGGAGAACAGGTGCACCAGCTTTCTTCATTTTGAGAAGCTTCTGGAAAGTCTGTGAATACTCTTCAGTTGTTGGCATCATATCGGCTGTGTCTCCACCGAGTGTGGCGTTGTGGTGCAGTGCCTGGAATGTTGTCATAAAGCCGTATTTCTCTGCTGTAACCATTATTTCATCGAGATGATGGATGTTGTTTTTTGTGAGAACAGTTATCGACCACAGCCTCACCCTGCCGGAAGCTGTTTCGAACGCAGCCATGACCTTCTCCCAGCTTCCTTCCTCCCTGTTTTTGTCGTGGGCTTCCTCGGGTCCGTCGTAGGAGAGAACCAGATGATCGATATTATCAAGAATTTCCGGTCTGGACGGAATAAAGTAGCCGTTTGAATCGAGGCTGACATACATCCCCAGTTCTCTGGCATACGCGCAGAGCTCAACAATATCTGTTCTTGCCAGGGGTTCTCCACCCCAGACGCCAATTCGCATGGTGCCTGCGTCGGCCATCTGTTTGAAGATATCTTTCCACTGCGCAGTTGTCAGGTCAGGTCGACACCTGAGGGGTATCTGGCAGTATGTACATCTGCTGGGGCAGTGATCTGTAACTGAAACCATGACATTCAGTGGTATCTTTGCGCCCAGTTTGCATCTCAGGGCACCGATTCCCATTTTCACCTGTCCGGCAAAGTTCATTTTTCCTCCGGTTCACCAAGCCACTGAGGGCCGTAGGGAAGGCTTTTCTTCCATTTTTCAGCTTCTTTTTTTTGACCAAAAAGAGAATAAGACAGATTATACCAGTGCTTTGCGCCGGTTTTCATTATTCCGATAAATGGGCCGTCTTTTTGTACCGCACCCTGTTTTCTCTTTCCTCTTATCTTTTTTTCCACCTTTGCCACAAAGTTGGGTTCTGCAGGTTTGTAGTGGAACGACGGCACGCTCTCAAGCGGTGGAATACACACATCCTCAATGTTGTCATACGATCCGACCTGACCATTTCCCATGCGAACAGTTTCCACAGATTCAGGGTTGATACCCATCATTCTTGAGATAGAGTAGTCCATGGCAACAGGGTCGGTGGAAAGGGCGACAAAGTCTGTTCTTTTTGGAATTCCAGGTTTGGGGCCGTTTCCCTCCAGACTCACAGTGCCGTCGGCAAGAATGAATTTTACGGGGATAGCTTTGTTAACTGCAACTGTGTAGTCTGGCAGTCTGTAGTGATAGTTGTGTCTGCCGTCGTTGAGGCAGCCGTAAAGGTGTTTCATTGCCACGGAGATCACAGATCTGTAGTGAGTTTTTACCACGGGAATCGACACAACAGGCATTTCTGTACAAATTTCAGGAATACCGAATGTGAGGCCGTTTACGGTGACTTTCTTCCAGGGGTGTTCGCTGAAATTGTGCCATATCAACCCCTGTCTTTCAACAACGGCATCCATACGCTGAACGCGGAGCGCCCTGGACGCATCAACCAGTATCTGGCTGGATTCACCAATGTATACTTTTCCTGCATGTTCTTTCAGACGCCTGCAAACAGCTTCAACCACCCATGGAGAAGTGTTTACACCGGGTCTTAAATAGTCCCAGGTGAGGTTTACCTTAACAAGAACGTTCTCACCGCGGCCAATCATTTCCCGCCAGGAGATGGTGTCCATGAGTCGCCCCACTGCGGAATCTACGCCTGACTGTGTTGAAGTATACATCACTTTCATAATATTCCTCTTTCAGAACCTGTCCGGCGCCTAATATACTATGGAATACACACAGGCTGTCTGGTGTAGAACTGCTGCCGGGCATTGACATCAGCGCACGGTTGAATAATTGTCTTTACAGAAGGTCGGGTATTTCATTCGATCGGGGGTCGGCGGGAGACCGTCGGAAAAACAGGAGGGATGTTTTGAAAAAAACGCTTTTTGTTCTTATGCTGGCATTTGTTACGGTTTCATTTGCCGGTCGTCTCAACATCACCAATGACACGGGAAACTATGAGTTTTACTATGTCTACATTTCACCATCATCTTCAGATTCATGGGGTGATGACTGGCTGGGGTCAAGTGAAACAATAAGCCCCGGAAATACCCGTACATTCCGTCTCAACAATGGAGAGTACGATGTGCAGATTGAAGACGAAGATGGCGATACATACGTTTTCTGGAATGTGGAAGTAAGTGGAACCGTTGATATGTGGGTAAGCCTTGATAACCTCGGCGAACAGAACTGGGGAGGAGCCGGTTCCAGCAGCGCTTCCGTGGGTGGAACCGCACCTGTAACCATAGAGAATGACCTCGGCAGCTGGACAATATGGTACATCTATGGTGATCCCAGTGATCAGCCATGGGGTGAAGACAGGCTGGGTTCAGAGCTTCTTGACCCAGGTGAGAGCCTTACATTCTACGTACCTGCAGGTGATTACTACGACTTCAAATGCGAAGACGAAGACGGGGATACTTACACCATCTGGGAAGTCTGGGTAGACTCCGACGGTTTCTACTGGAGTGTAGACCTCTCCGATATGGACTAATTCTTTTTGAATGTTTTTAAAGGGGGTCGGGTTCACCGGCTCCCTTTTTCTGAAGAAGGGCAGATCTCACGAAGTGTACAGGCTGAGCAGAGAGGTTTTCTGGCCTTGCATATCTGCCTGCCGTGGGTTATCAGCCTGTGACAGAATTTGATCTGCTCTGTCTCGGGAATTATTTTTTTTAAAGCGAACTCTATTTTGGCAGGATTTGTTTCTTCTGTTAGACCCAGTCTTCCAGAAAGACGTTTGACATGTGTATCAACAGTGATTGCTGGTTTTCCGAATATTTCTCCCATAATGACATTGGCGGTTTTTCTTCCTACACCGGGTATTTTTATAAGCTCGTCGATGGAATCCCGCAGTCCAGATTCTGACATGTATCCCGCAGCCTTTACTATGAATTTCGCTTTGTTTCTGAACAGGCCGATTGTTTTCAGTATTTCCTCCACATCAGACAGGTCTGCTGAAGACAGTTTCTCCATGGTGGAATACCTTTTCCACAGCAGGGGTGTCACTTTGTTTACTGCTGCATCGGTTGTTTGTGCTGAGAGGATAGTAGCTACCACAAGTCTTTCCGGTATCCCTGAATACTTCAACATACATTCCGCATTGGTGTAGAGCTTTTTCAGCTCTCTGATGATAATGCCTGCTCTTTCTTCCTTTTTCATCTGTAATCCCTTTTGTATAATCGCACGGTAGTCGAACTCTGGAAAGGAATCCATGTCACTCAATATTGCTCAATCTGCCGGAAAAATCCATGGCGTTGAATTCAGGCAATGCAGAACATTCCCGGATAAAAGGGGAAGTTTCACCGAAGTCTTTCGTTCAGAATGGCCCGGGGGTGTTCATTATGGAGACCAGATTCAGCTGAATCTGTCCCGTTCTGTAAAGGGAGCCATGAGGGGGCTTCATTTTCACAAAAGACAGAGTGACTGGTGGGTACCAGTCTCAGGCATTCTTCAGATCGCTCTTGCCGATCTTAGAACCGATTCACCGACTTTTATGAATACTGTTGCGGTAAAACTCAGCAGCAGTGAATCAATCTGTCTTCTTATTCCTCCGGGAGTTGCTCACGGCTTTCTTGCACTGGATGATATCAGTCTGATCTATGCTGTGAACAGATACTACGATGGTGAAGATGAGCAGGGTGTGGCGTGGAATGATCCCGACTTGAACATTCAGTGGGATATTTCCGATCCAGTGCTCTCCGATAGAGATATGAACAACCCATCAGTAAAGGATCTTCAGATTGGTGGATTGCTCCCTGAATTCAGGGACAGCAGAATACTATAGATCCCAGTCAAAAGAAGGTTCTGGAAGATTCAGTGTTTTGTCCAGCTTTTCCAGCAGAGAAGATGGTGCTGTAATCTTGTCTGTGTAAGGAAGCATTGAAGCTTTTGCTGTTCCAGTCCATAGTTTTGAGAAGGTGTTCACTGAACACTGCATTACTGGAAGTCCCTCAGTAATACCGAGTTCAGCATTTGATCGATTCGATAATCTGATGGTGTACTCTCCGCCGCACCCTCTCCATTCAAATGAAGAGTCCAGGTACTTTTCAACCGGATCCGTAAGAATCAGATTGAAACTGCATTCTTCTCCGGTACACTTCATGCCGTTAACGCATTTTTCCACATCGAGGATTCTTCCCTGTGACCAGCATCCTGTTCTTGTTCCGACTTTGCGTTCAACAGATCCGGTACTCTGACGACTGGATGAAATGGGTTTCCTGAGCAGTGACTGGAACTGAATCCCAGGAGGTTCCTGCAAACTGACAATATCGATCTGGTCTCCGAAGGATTTAATTGAAAGAAGGATGTCTTTGAATTGGTCCGGTGTCTGGAAGGCCATCCAGATGACTCTCATTGGGCCATGCTCACCCTTGACGGATCTTACCACATAATGATGAGTCATTTCTCCATTTTTGTTTCTGAAACCGATTGCGAATGTCTTTTTGTTTATTTCCATATCAGCCCGGGTTATAACTGGTGGAAGATTTACTGAGCCATGGTAGCGAAGTCGATTGATTCTGTTCTGGTGAATATCCTGCCAGTTCTCCTTTCCCAGCCTGACCGGATCTGATGAAAAGGAGCCGGACAGCATCAGTTCAGATGGTCTGAATTCAGCAATTCTTGTATAGGGAAAATTCGCAAAACCAAGTCTGTCGTAGAACCCCTGCTCAAACATTCCAAGCCCGGCGAAGGCTTCACCTCTTTCCGCGCCGCGAGCGAGAAGTTCTGCTGTAAGAGTGCCGGCAAACCCCAGTTTTCTTCCTTGAAAAGCAACCGTTATCGCTGATATTGCGCAGAAGGAGATGTTTTGTGAATGAGCGGCATGGTGGAAGGTTCCAGAGTGGGCAAGACCCAGTGCAACCACATCATTAACATGTTTACCCACAAGAGCATCAGCAGAATCAAACCAGAGATTTGCAAGTTTTTCCTGCCCATTCATAAGCCATCCTGCGTCCATCCAGATGGAAATGCATTTCTCAAGATGTTTTTCCTTGTCATAAAGAATGCCACGCATGGTAATACCCCTTCTGTCTATTTGAGCTTACAGCTAACATAGAAAAAGGGCCGTAGCTTTCGCTACAGCCCTCTGGTACCGTGGGGGGGACTTGAACCCCCACAAGGTTGCCCTCACCAGGTCCTGAACCTGGCGCGTCTGCCAATTCCGCCACCACGGCCCCGTTCACACAGGCGCAATTATGCTAAAACCCGTGCAAAAGTCAATCCCCTCTGATATATTCCACCTTTGAAAGGGCGGAAATGACTGAAAAAGCAAGAACGGTTGCAAGGAACCGGAGAGCCAGGCACGATTACCATATTCTCGAATCCATAGAGATGGGGCTTGTTCTGGTCGGAAGCGAGATTAAATCCATCAGAGCAGGTAAAGTAAGTCTTGCAGGTGCATATGCACAATTTGATGACAACATGGAACTCTGGGTGTACGGTATGCATATCGCTGAATATCCGGAAGCCAGAGACAACCATGACCCCGACCGCAGAAGAAAGCTTCTTGCCCATACCCGTGAACTCCGAAAAATAAGGCGGAAGGTGGAAGAGAAGGGTGTTACCCTTGTTGCTCTCGATGTTCATCTGGCGGAGACAGGCAGGGCAAAGATTCAGATAGGGCTGTGCCGGGGTAAAACAAAATATGACAAAAGAGCAGACATTGCCGATCGCGACAGCAAGCGAAGACTTGATGCGGCAATGAAACACTCGTTGCGGGAACAATGATCGGAACCCTGCTGGTATCGGTTGTAGCGGCCATTGGGTTGAACCTGTTTCCACGGTACGATGGTATTGTGATTGAGCTGCTCGGAGAGCAGACTCTCGATCCTGTTGTTCATGCTTCCGGTAACACACTGAGGGTGGCTTTCAACCAGCCTGTGTATCGGGAGGAGACCAGGTCACTTCCAATCTGGCTGGACGGTCTATCTGTGGACTCTTCAGGTTTTACTGCTGAATTCAGTTCGCTGGTTACCTCAGCGGACTGGGCACTGAACGGTGACTCTACGGCCATGATAGTGTTTGCCAGAGCAGGGGAGGAGATTCTTCTGCCGCCTGTTTCGTGGCAGGCTCCACCGCCTGCACCTGATACTACCCTGTGGTCGGATTCGCTGGTGTTTGCCGCTCTTGAGCGAGGTGAGGGATCTCCCTGGCTGGCGGATTTTGACTGTATCGTTGTTGACCCGGGTCATGGGGGGAGAGACCCCGGGGCGGTTGGAGCAAACGGCAGTCAGGAGAAGGACCGGACTCTGGAGATTTCTCTGATGGTAAGGGACTTGCTTCGAATAAGGCTACCTGAACTGCGTATTGTCCTGACCAGAACCTCGGATGAGTACGTATCTCTTGGCGCCAGAACCCGCATGGCCAACAGGAACAGAGCTGACCTTTTTGTAAGCATACACTGCAATGCAGCAGAAAATCGTTCTGCAGGCGGGTTTGAAACCTACTTTCTCTCCAGAGCCAGAACCGACGATGCCAGAGCGGTTCAGATGCTGGAGAACAATGTTCTTGAACTGGATGATGTCTCCACGGTTTCTGAAGACCCTCTGTCTTTTCTTCTGGCCGATATGGCGCAGTCTATCTTTCAGAACCAGTCGAGTTACCTTGCAGGGGCAATACAGAGTAATTTTACACAGCTGTTTCCCGGCAGAAGAAGCAGAGGTGTGAAGAGAGCCGGGTTTTATGTACTCAGAGGAGCTTACATGCCGGCTGTACTGGTTGAGGTTGGTTTCATATCAAATCCCGAGGAGGAGCAGTTGCTGAAGTCGCTGGACTTCCGTTTCAAGGCTGCACAGGCTATTGTTGAGTCTATAGTTGAATATGCGGAAAGGGAGAATTGATTGTCTGCTGTAAAAAGGAAATCCAACGGACCGGTTTCGTCCAGGGTAGTTCGCTCGCTTGTAATTGTTGTAATCCTGGCCGTACTGGCAGGAGTTACTGCAAAGCTTGCCATGGGAGTTCTGAACAGGAAGATGGGTCTTGAGTCTGCAGGAACAACAGAGCCGGCGGACACAGTACTCACAGAGCAGAACATGGAAACTGTTGCCATGCCTGAATTTGACCCGGACATGGCAATGGAGACCGGGCTGTCTGTGTGGGCTCCGGACTGGAAATCCACGCCGTGTTCGCTGTTTGTTACTTCAGAGTCAGATGCTGTACTGGATTCACTCCCGCAGTCACCGGGACCGGAATCCAGAAACACAGAGCTTCAGCTTCTAATTGAGCTCTGGGCTGACTGCAGCGGGTTTGAACCTCTGGAGATAGAAAGGGTATGGGCTTTTGCCAGCGGTGATACCTGCTTTATAGACCTGCCCCGCCAGGTAGACTGGCAGGGTGTTGTAAAAACAGTCGAGGGCCGGTTCATCTCTTTTACTGTACTGTTCCCATTTGTGGCCGGGGAGCTTGTTGAAGGATTTGAAGACGGTATTCCAGTACAGGGAATACCAGCTTATCAGTAAAAAAATACAAAACACGGGACAGGTAGAAAAATGACCGAAGCAAACAGAATTGATGGCAGAGAGTGGAACCACCTGAGAGATATATCTTTTGAAACCGGCTATCAGCCGGGTCCCCAGGGCAGCGTTCTTGTCTCATGGGGAGAGAACAGGGTTCTGTGCTCGGCCACTGTGGACTACAAGGTTCCCATTTTCCTTCGCGGAAAGGGAAAAGGCTGGGTTACTGCAGAGTACGACATGCTTCCAGGCAGCAGTGGCAATAGAATACGCAGAGATCGCACTGGAAATGGAATTAAAGGTCGCAGTCAGGAAATACAGAGACTTATCGGACGGTCATTGAGGCAGTGTGTGAACACCTCTCACATGCCGGACAAAACCATCACCGTAGACTGTGATGTGCTTGTTGCAGACGGTGGAACAAGGGTTGCCAGTATTACTGGAAGTGTTGTTGCTCTCAGGCTGGCTGTGCTGAGGCTGCTGTCCCGTGGAAAACTTGAAATAGACCCATGGAAACAGTACATCGGAGCTCTTAGTCTCGGGGTTGTGCAGGGAGTTCCCCTTCTGGACCTGTGTTACGCGGAAGACAGCAGGGCGGACATGGACATGAATATTGTTGCTGGAGAAGACGGAATGCTTGTAGAGATCCAGGCTTCCGCCGAAGAAAACCCCGTTGCCTCTGAAACTGTGTTCAGTCTGGCTTCAAGTGCCATTGAAGCCATACAGGAAATTGTGATACCAATTCAGAAAGAAGCTGCTGGAGATCAATGAAAGACATGGTTCTGGCTTCGGCGAACAAAGACAAATTGAAAGAGCTAAGAATGCTTATCGGCAGTAACGGGATAGTACCCATCGGTGAGCTTATTCCAAAATGGGACATTGAGGAAACAGGTCTTACCCTTGAGGAAAATGCTCTCCTGAAGGCAAGGGCCGCGGCTGAGGCTACTGGAAGAACCGCAATCGCCGATGATACAGGCCTGTTCGTGTGGGCGCTGGGCGATGCCCCCGGGGTGTATACCGCCAGGTATGCAGGAGAGAACTGTTCCTACTACGACAACACGGTAAAACTACTGAACGCCCTCAGC
>QNDR01000039.1 GCA_003646025.1 Candidatus Fermentibacterota bacterium | reverse complement strand
AATACCTGCTGCGTCTCCATCCCAGACTATATCTGAAGGTACCTGCTGGCCTGCGCTGGGAAGATCGTTGCGGTAGTAGTAGGGTGGAGGCTGTGAGGTGTCTTTTACATACTCTCTGTTGAAGGTTTTGCCGTAGATGTTCTGGTATGTGTCTCTTACAGTTTCACATGTAAACAGGAACCATCTGCTTGCTACAGTTCCGCCGTCAGCCTGAAGCATTCCGGCACACAGTCCGTTGTTCCAGAAGGAAGTGTCCATCAGCGGGTTGAATTCCCACTTGAGCACTTTGTCTTCCACCCCAGGATAGTTGTTTGTGCCTGTAACAAACCTGCCGTTGAATATGTCTGCCATGTAGTCGGATCCGTCTACACAGCAGTAGCGGTTGTCTCCGCTCATTCCGTTGTAGGTGTAGGGGACAAGATCTCCGGAGTCGCCGACGAACAGAATGAAACTCGGTGGAATTGTCCATGTGTCGTAGGCATTCTGAATGTATGTCTTTATCTCCGTCTGCGTCCAGCTGCCAGCTGCCACAATGGCAGTAAGGAAGCCCTGTTTTGTTTTCTGAGCGATGAATGTATCCATCATGGTATCTACAAAGTCATCACCAGCTACAATCAGAAAATCAGCAGCGGTGATATCGTCGGCTTCCCTTCTATTAAGGGCTTTTACCGGCTCTGAAGAACTGCTGTTTACAGTGTTAACAGGTGTTCCAAGAACACCGGCATTCACAATTGTCCGCTGGAAGGTATCACTCCAGAACCTGCTGTAAAGCCGGTTCTCGATTGATGCTGTACCGGCGAATTCAATCCTGATGCGCATTCTGGAAGCGCAGGACAGAATTCCAGTTTCAGCGTTCCATCTCACTGGAGACACATTGATTCTTCCAACATCCACTCCTCGCAGCACCCCGTCCATAACCCAGGATGCCTGATCTGAAGGATGCACACCACTGTATGAAGCCTGGTTTACTGTGAATGGAACAGGATCGTAGGAATTGTCACATGGAATGGGCTGCATGGGAGCCGGGGTGTAAACACCCAGATCGGTCCAGGAAGCATCTTCTATGGTAACACTGGCAACTCCGGATTCAGATACAGCTGCGAGGAACGAAAGAGAAGGAATGGAAGGATACCCTTCTGCAGAGGCAAAAGGAGTTGTTCCCGGAATGGAGAGTTCGTGGTAAACTTTCCCATCGCGTACGATCCGGTTTACATCTATGCCTGGAACTGCAAGTTCTATCACCAGCCCTGAGGGTGTGGATTCCAGAACGGTGATCTCGGCCGAGGGAAGACCGTCAACCCCGAAATCAATCCACTCCGCGCAAGCAACTGCAGCAAAAGCAAGTAGCAGCACAGTAAATTTCATAAAGTCTCCTTTCTGTTGTTTGTTTTACCGGTGTAGATTCTAAAGCAAAAGGTACCGGCAGACAAGACTGGATTATTTCACCACAGAAGCTGGTATGTATTGAACGGGCAGCAAGGTATTGTGCGCAGCGGCTGCGGGAATTATCTTGTTTGAAAGTGGAGGTGCCGTATGTTGAAGTTGTTCTTTGTGTTTGTATTGTTTCTTTCTCTGGCCGGTGTTGCGTCTGCTGGCTCCATCTACATTGCTGAATATGAGTACAACGCCGATCTCAATGTCTATGTAACAGACTATGAGTATCAGGCTGATGCCTCGATCTGGGTATGTGACTACGATTATCAGGCAGATGGCGAAGACTGTATCTGGTATTTCTGCGATTACGATTACCAGGCTGATGTATCAATTCACTATGTAGATTACGAGTATCAGGCAGACCTGAAAGTGTTTTTCTGCGACTACGAATACCAGGCGGAATGGGAAGATACCAACCCATGGATGAAGAGGCTGCACTGACAGGCTCGAAATATGTGACGGAATATGCCGGGCTTTCGGAAGAGGCTGAGGTTCTGCTTGGAAGCCAGGAGAACAGAGAGCTTGATTTCAAGGAGTCTGTGGGTGGTCTTTCATCAGATGACCTGGTGGCTTTTGCCAACAGCGAGACCGGTGGAACTGTTCTTCTTGGAGTGCGCGAAAACAGGGATGCCCAGGGAAGGCAGACTGCCGAAATAGTAGGCTGTGATATAGGTGACAGAGCCAAATTATCCATTCTGGGCAAGGCTGGCAGTTGCGTTCCACCTGTTGAGGTTACTGTAATACTGGAGAACAGCGAGGGGGCCCGACCTTTCCTCAGAGTTGTAATACCGTCAGGGCTGAATAAGCCCTACAGCACATCAGGCGGTACTTACAAGATAAGAGGTGATGCCAGAAATGATCCTCTTACCCCTGACAGACTGCTGACTCTGTTTGTTGACGCGGAAAATGCCCAGTTCATCAACCGATTCGGTGAGGCTACCAGTGAGCTGGAACAGAGTCTGCACGAAATGAAAAAAAGGCTTCTTGCAGAGATGGAAGAGATCTACGATCACGTCGACAGACTGGACAAGTCTTTGAATGGGAAACGACACTAGAACTTATAAAATAGTATCATCATATTGACAAAATAGAAACCTTCATTATCATTATGTAAAAGATAGATCAATGAAAGGTGCTGATATGGGCAGGGAAAAACAGAGAGTTCTCGAAATGGTGGCCGACGGCACAATAACTGCCGCCGAGGGGGCAAAGCTTCTTGAGGCACTTGGTTCCGCAGGGGGAGCAGACACAGGTAAACCCGGCGGGAAGAGACGGTATACCGCCAGTTCTTCAGTGCTGAGTGCAATAGGTCCGATGATTCAGGCAACAATAGGTGATGTGTTTAAGGGCAGGAAATCTTTCGAAGCATACGAGAATGTTCCCATGGAAGAGGTGCAGTCTGTTGCTGAGGCTGCAGAACCCGGTGGTGAACTGGTTATTCACGGGAGTGTTCACAAAGGTGCAAGCTTGTCAGTTGCCCTTGTCCGCAGTGAAGACGACACCCTCAGGGCTTCTGTAGACAACGGCACGCCTGTAAGAATGGGTAACAAAGACAACAGAAGAATCATGCTCTGGAGCAGTGGAGAACTCACTGTTCACGTGCCGGACTGTCTTGGCTCTGTAAAGGTGTATTCCAGAGGTGGCGGAATCAGTTCAAACGGTATCAGGATTCCCGTGGACTTGAAGACCATGGGCGGGGGAGTCAGAATCAGCAGGCCGGGAGACAGTTTTTCTATCAAAACCATGGGTGGAGGTCTTGAAATAACCCTGGATTCCAGCTGGAAGGGAAACTCAAAGGCAAAAACCATGGGTGGAGGAATTTCTGTTCATCTTCACGGAGCTGTACCTGTTCTTGTCAAGGCAAGCACACTTGGAGGTTCCATAACCGCAACAGGGCCTAATGCCAGTGTTCTTTCAGATACCGGGAACGGCCACGGGAAATCAAAGATTGCTGTTCAGTACGGCAGTGGAGGCCCGGAACTCTCTGTTGTATCCATGGGCGGAGGAATAGTGATCGAGGAAAAAGAAGATGAATAGAACACCGGCACCTTCAAGGTGTCCCTCATGCAACGGGGTTCTGAATCCGGTAAAGTATGTCTGCTCAAACTGCGGAACTGAAGTCTCCGGAGACTTTTCCGTGTGCCATTTCTGCTCGCTGGACACAGAAAACAGACAGCTTCTTGAACTGTTTCTTCTGGCCAGGGGAAACCTGAAAGCGGTTCAGCGCATGCTGGGCGTTTCCTACCCCACAGCCAGAACCCGGGTAGAGGAGATGTTCAACGCCCTTGAGAAAGCAATGAAATCCGACGATACATCAATACAGGTTCTTGAGCAGCTTCACAGTGGTGAAATAACAGTTGAAGATGCTCTTGATGCCATTGGATAGAACACTCCAGCAGTGGAAGTGCCTTTTGTGAACAATACAAATCGTGATAACCCGGAGTTGAATCTGTTTCATCAGATGAGTGACGGAGTTGTTCTCCTGAGCAACAGTTTTGTTGTTGAATATGCCAACCCGTCTTTTGTTTCTCTTGTGAAAAAGGGTTCTCCTGAAAACATCATTGATACCGATTTCTTTCAACTGGCAGCTGATCAGGAAAGCCGGGCTTCTCTTGAAGATTTGAAGTCTTTTTCACCTGTGGAGGTCTTTCTTTCCACAGGGGGAACCGACTGTGTGCCGGTTGAGCTTTCCTTTTCTCCCAGGGTAAACTGCCAGGGTCTGGTTGAGGGCTACATAGTTGTGGTCAGAGATATATCCAGACACAGGAATGAGCAGACCCGTCTTCAGCAGGAAATGGAAAAGTACAGGGATATAGCCAGCTGCGGTTTTGACTGGTTATGGGAAGTTGACTCTTCCGGTACTTTTACCTTTGTTTCTCCTTCTGTGAAAGATGTTATGGGATTCTCTTCCGAAGAGCTTTTCGGAAAAACTCCCTTCGATGCCATGACACCGGAAGAAGGCAAAAGAGTTGCATCAGTTTTTAACAGAACTGCCTTTCTGAATGAGAACTTCAACAACCTTTTGAACACATGTGTCACCAAAGACGGCGGTGAGCTTGTTGTCGCAACCAGCGGTGTGCCGGTATTCGACAAAGACGGGAAACTCAGAGGCTATCGTGGCGGAGACAGAGATGTGTCCAGAGAGGTAAGAACTTCCGAGCAGCTGAGAAAGGCCAGTGCAACCACCAGACAGATACTCGACAACCTGCCTGTGGGTGTAGTGCTGATCGACCGCAACAAGCGAATAAGACAGATCAACCGCAGAGCATCTGTTATTACCGGGAGGAAACAGGATGAGCTTATCGGTGAGATCTGTTCTACGATACTGTGTCCATCGCAGGCAGGCCGTTGTCCGATCATTGATCTGAATCAGAAGATAGACAGAGACGAATATTTTGCTGTCCATAGAGACGGGCAAACAATTCCGGTTATCAAATCTGTTATACCAATCCAGCTCGATTCAGAAGAGCTTCTGCTGGAAGCATTCATCGATATCTCCGAGGTAAGAACTTTGAGAGATGATCTCAGCGGGCAGAATGACATTCTGCTTCATGAGATAGATACCCTCAGGAAGGATGCTGCAGAGGCAAAGCAAAACCAGATAAAAAGAAGAAAGGTGATGGGCAGGTTTGTTGCAGACAAGATTGCCTCTCTGTGCGGAATCACCGGGGTGGTGGATATACTTCTGGAACAGGAACAGGCTTTGCCTGTAAGAGACCTTCTGGCTTCTGTTCAAACAGATTACAGAGAGCTTATCAATTCCGTCCGATTGATTCAGAACACCATGGCTATGGAACGAAATCCGCTTCCTCTGGAAAAGATCGGGTTTGTCATGGAAAAACTGATGTCTCTTGCGGTTTCACCCTTCCAGCTGTGGTCGGCGGAAAAGGAAATCGATATTCATGTATCAGTTGACTCCCTGCTGCCGGAGTGTTTTCTTGGACCGGCAAGGGGAATTGAAAGTGTTCTGCAGGTGATGCTTGACCTCTCCATGTCCCGGCAGTCTGTGAAAAGGGTGGAAGTAGGCGTAACCAGCCTCTCGAAAGACGGGAAAAATGTGGATGTGATGTTTTCCGTCGGCTTTCCGGGAGACGGGTTTATTCCAGGGGAGAACAGCAGCGTTTCATCTGACTGGTCTCAGCAGTCATTTGCCGACCGTGTGTCTGCCTGCAGAGAGTTTGCCAGGAGAAATGGCGGTGATTTCGGCTGGAGAGATCAAACCGGTTCCGGCACAGCCTTCTGGCTCACACTGCCTCTGCAACCGCGTGAAAACAAAACTTTTGGGTACAAAGAAATACCTGAGGGTATTGATGTTCTGGTTATTGAAAGCAGCAGACGTCTTCGCAGCATGTACAGCAGGATGCTTCAGAGTTCAGGCTGCATTGTTAAAGCTGTTCCTGACAGGGCTTCTGCTCTCGGGGAGCTTCGAGAAAACCGAAACCGGGGTAATCCTTTCAAAGCAATCGTTATCAACGGTGATCCCGGTGAAGAAGAAGGAATGATAACAGCCGGTCTTGTAAGAAGCAGTATTGCCGAAGGCTGCCGGGCTCCGATAATTATCTGCTCTTCCAGCATAGGTGTTAACGATGTTGAGAAATTCCAGAAGCAGGGATTCGCTGCCCTTCTTCGGAAACCGCTTCTGCT
The DNA here is from genome assembly GCA_003646025.1 of Candidatus Fermentibacterota bacterium. Classification (GTDB taxonomy): domain Bacteria; phylum Fermentibacterota; class Fermentibacteria; order Fermentibacterales; family JCC-6; genus Sabulitectum. The sequence goes on along the minus strand of QNDR01000039.1, from coordinate 15,515 downwards.
GTCAACGTTCAGAAACTGTCTGAGTACTGTACTTAACAGAACAGGCGAAGACACAGGTATCGTTACGGAGTACCTGCTTCCCTGATATTTTTCCCTGCAATATTTCCTCTTTGTGATTTTCGGTATTCTGTGCTATTATTGTACCGAGAATGGTTTGTTTTGTACTGGCATGGACGAGAGGTAGCCGATGTTTTTGAAAAGATACACGCTTATCGCTGTTGCGTTGTTTTCCGCTGTTTCCGCCGCGCAGATTCCCTCCGGCTACTACGATTCCGCACAGGGGCTTTCAGGAGAAGCTCTTCAGTGGGCACTGCACAACATTATTGATAATCACACAGTGGTAAGCTACAGCTATATCTGGACGGCATTCTACACCACCGACGACAGGTACGGTAACCACTACTATGTCTGGGATATGTACTCCAACTATCTATACAAGCTTGGTGACGATCAGGGAGGTTTGGCCAGTCAGGAGGGAGACGGCTACAACAGAGAGCATTCCTGGCCCAAAAGCTGGTTCAACGACCAGGCCCCTATGAACACCGACCTTTTTCACATCGTTCCTTCGGACATCTATGTGAACAACCGCAGAAGCAACTACCCCTATGCAGAGGTGGGTTCAACCACATGGGTATCGCAGAACGGCAGCCGACTGGGGTATTCAAGCACCCCCGGGTATTCGGGAATGGCTTTCGAGCCCATAGATGAATACAAGGGAGACTTTGCCCGCAACTACTTCTACATGGCAACCAGATACAAGGGAGAAGACGCCGGATGGGCTGGAAGCGCAATGACCGACGGAGCCGATCTTGAAGACTGGGCTGTGGATATGCTTATGGAATGGCATGAGAACGACCCTGTAAGCGACAAGGAACTCGATCGTAATGAGGCTGTTTACGCTATACAGAACAACAGGAACCCATTTATCGACCACCCGGAGTATGTGCAGTACATCTACGATCCCACCGGTATTGAACAGGGTACTGATTTGAAGAATTTTCTTTTCCAGATAATACCGAACCCGTTTTCAGGAACCACAACTCTCAGCTACATTCTGGAAACCGAACAGCCTGTTTCTCTTGATATCTACGATACCAGTGGAAGACTGGTCAGTTGCCTCCAGGATGGCTACCCAGTGACTTCCGGAATAAATCAGGTGGTGTGGGCAGGCACAGACAACAGCGGAACACGGGTTGCTCCAGGGGTCTATTTCGCGGTTTTTCAGACATCATCGGTGTTCTCTTCCTGCAGGGTGGTTTTCACAGGCAATTGATTACAGTCTGAAAGCTGCCTGGACAGAAACAGGGTGAAATCAGCAGAAGCTGTTTTACCGCGCTCCATGAAAGGACGCACATGCTGCCTGTAGTACAGATACTGCTTGCCATGCACGGTATCTGGAGTGCCTGGGGTTACAACACCGGCAACTGGAACGAGCTTGCTCCTCTGCTTTCCGAAAACGGTTACGACACTGTGTTCTACTGTGCGGCATACGGTCTGGAGACCGACATCGAAGGTCTCAGGGAATGCTGTGAGGCGTGCCGCGATTATGACATAGATGTACACGCATGGGTTGTAATGTGGAAAATTTCAAAATCCCCCGACTCGCTTAAAAATTGTTTTGAGGAACACAACAGGTTACAGGTTTCGCTTGGGGAAGGGGAAGATGCATCGAACTGGCTGTGCCCTTCAGACCCTGAAAATGTGGAATTATTCGCTTCACTGTGCGCGAATCTTGCCCGGTCGGCACCGGTAACCGGGATACACCTGGATTACATCAGGTACGCAAACGACAGAGTGTGTTTCTGTGACGGATGCAGAAGCAGGTTTTCCAGATGGTCGGGAAACTACCGCTTTGCCTGGCCCGACGATTGTGCCAGAGGTGGAATTCTGCACGATGAATACAACAGGTGGCGTTCCCGGACCATTACCAGCGCTGTTCAGGCTGTAAGGGATTCACTGGGCAAGCTTGACCGGTTTGTGATGCTTTCCGCCGCGGTACTCCCCAGGCAGAGGGAAATGGACTACTTCGGTCAGCACTGGGAAACCTGGGTAGCCGAGGACCTGCTCGATTTCGTCGTTCCCATGAACTACACCATGTCCGATTCCGAACTGATCTCATGGAGCGAACCCCAGATTGAACTGGCAGGGGAGGTACCTGTTTACTGCGGTCTGATAAACTACAGTGATGATTATCGCTGTTCCTTATCTGAAATAGAAGCACAGAGGGAACTGGCCGAAGACCTTGGCTTTGATGGCTGGGTTCTGTTTCACTTGAGCAGACATTATATAGATATGCTCAGAAATCAGTAAATAAAAAGCACGATATTTCTGCTCAAGTTACCGATGCACATCTGCTGGTTGCTGAAAAGTATCACCGGTCACAGCAGTGTTTTCATACTTATTCCTGTGTACAACATTATTCCTGGCTCAGGCGGAACCCCCCCTTGCCACAGGGTTTAATAATTCTCATCAATGAGGAGTCTCTGCGCAGGAAGTCCACAGGTTGTAGCCGGGAAGGTTACCGCGATTTCAATCTTCTTACCGGAAACAACTACAGTATGGATACTCAGCGAGCCAGCAGCGGCACCTTTCTTTTTAAAAATACCATCTGTACCGGTGTAAACCACAGTTATTCCAACCGCAGGCGCACGTCGGGATAGCAGTTACTTTCCCAGCTGTGAGTACGGTGGAATTTACTGTTGAAACAGGTATTTCAGGCCAGTTCTTTCTTAACATTTTTAGCATTGACTGCAGAAGAGTTTGTAACAGAGAGGGCTTTATAGAGGGTTCAGGGATGTTTCACCAGCAGTTGGATGTGACCTTTCCACCTCGGGGCTTGTACTCTGTAATGGTTGAAGCAGGAAAGAACACGGGCAGTCCCGGTTTTGTGATTCTGTCTTAGTTATTCGTTTTTAGTGCAAGGTATTTCTTCACAGTCTCTGTTGCTGTCTGCCAGGTAGTGGTGGCGATGAATTGTTCGAACCCAAGCTGGGTGTTGATACTGAGAATGGCGTTGTTAGAGTCGTTGTTCCCGGACCGTACTGACTCGGCCATTGGCAGTTCACGCAGAATTCTAACAAGCATCTCTGCCTTTAGCCTTTTACCGATACCTTTGCCTCTGAAGTCCGGCAGCACTGCGGTGTATCCCTGAGAGATAATGGAAGGGCGTGAGGGTGACCAGGAAATTTCGGTGAGCCCTGTCAGCTTGTTGCTGTGAACAGCCCTTGTATAAACCACAATTCTTTTTCTGCCTCCGGCGAGACGTTTCTTTTCTCCCAGCAGCACTGGTTCTTCAGAAACCGATAGAGATGATCACCAGGAAAGAAAGACAGGCTGCAAAAGCCGTGAATTTCGGGCTGGTTTTTGGAATGGGCGCGTCAGGGTTGAAAGCCTATGCCCGTGATACTTATGGTGTGGAAATGTCTCTGGATGAAGCTGAGGTGTTTAAGAAAAGGTTCTTTATAGCATTCCGGGGAGTTGAAGCCTGGCACAAAGAAATTCAGAAGCTGAAACCCGTCAGTTCAAGAACACTTGCAGGCAGAAAACACACCTGCGCCATGGATTCGGGAATGTCCGGCCGTTACAACACTCCTATACAGGACTCAGCTGCCGACATACTGAAAAACGCACTTGGTATGTTGTATGTGGCTTTGCAAAAAACAAACACATTCATTGTGGCTGTGATACATGATGAGATAGTACTCGAATGTGATGAAACGAATGCAAAGGAAACTGCTGTGCTGCTGAGAAGCACCATGGAACAGGCAGGCTCCCGATACATGAAAGATGTTCCGGTTGTTGCTGAATTTTCAATTGCAGACAGCTGGGCTGAAAAGTAATCTTTCTCCTCAGTTAAAAACACAGTATCCCTTCAAAGAATCTGAAGTGCATGGATTCAGGAACTTTGAAAACTACTGGCAGTGTGAAAGCACTGTTACCTTGATGGGTTGGAACTGCTATCAATTCTGGTAAAAGCTTTAATGGTGGCGACTCCAGCGACAGAAAGATCGAACCGTATTATGGAATGTCTGAAAAAGGTCTTAGCTTTTGCAAAAGATCTTTAAGGTCTCGGGATGCCACCAGCCAGATTCTTTCAGTGAGTATTTCACCGTAATCGTGTGCAATGATATTCCTTAATCCTATTACGGCTTTCCAGGGGATTTCCGTAAGGTTGTCACGAAAGGAGTCTGATAATCTGCGAGCAGCTTCTCCAATCACAAGAAGCTGTCTTTCAACGGCGTATCTCAGTATCTTGTTATCTGAAAATTCTTTGAAGTCACATTCCTTGATGAAAGAGAGTATATCTTCTGCTGCGGAGATTATGTCCAGAACAAGAGCCCCGTCCCTTTCCTCAGGAAGCATAAAGAAGAACCCTTTCCTCTAAGATTCTTTTTCTCCTGAGGGGATTCCTGATGGCTTTTTCCTCAAGAAGGTCAATCCTGGTTCCGGTGAGTTTTTCCAGTTCCTCTTTGAGTTTAAGTACATCCAGATAGCTTAGTTGAAGATTGTCATCGAATACAACAAGGAGGTCAAGGTCGCTTGCGGAATCGGCCTCATTCCGGGCATAGGAACCGAAGAGGTACATAGTATTGATTCCGCAGGATTTGCAGAATTTCCTCAGCTTTTCTATGGTTTGGTCACTGATTCCCATAAGTACCTCCCTTACTAATATGTGCAAAGGTATGACATAAAAAAACCGCCCATTTGGACGGCTTGTCTCTTCTGGCGACCCCGACAGGAATATCTTCGAAATCCTTAACGCTCTGGCTATCAGGAATTGCCTCCCTGAAGGGGATCATGTGATATATCACAATGACTGGTAGCTCTTGCTGTTCAGTATAAGAGCTGTCCTGCCAGCCCACCCGGCATTTTGAGATGAAGAATGCGAAACTCTATTTGGGGAGCTTTTTTGACGACGTGTGGTGGTGATGAGGTTTGGTGGAATCAAAAGTAATTGAATATTTTGAGTACTTGACTACGACGCAAATATACATTACTTTTTGCGTCGAAGTCTGGAGGTGATTATAAATGGAATCAGTTACCGATAAGGTTCTTAGAACAATACGCAGTCACGGACTGGGTTGGGTATTCAGTCCCGCTAATTTCTCAAATATTGGAAGTCGCTCGGCAGTAGAAAGTGCTTTGCGACGTCTCAAGAAAGAAGGTGTTATCAGAAACATAGCTCGCGGTTTGTATGACTACCCTCGAAGGGATCCTGAATTAGGTATTCTCGCTCCCTCATTAGGCAGAATAGTCAAAGCCCTGGAAACACGGGACGCTGTCCGACTCCAGCCGTCAGGGGCTTATGCAGCAAATCTTCTGGGTATTTCCAATCAGATGCCAATGAAGCTGGTTTTCCTTACTGATGGTCCGATGAGAAAGCTGCAAGTGGGCAAACGAACAATTCAGTTGAAGCATACCTCGCCCAAAAACATGGCTACTGCAGGTAGAATCAGCGGAACGGTCTTCCAGGCACTTCGCTGGCTGGGGAAGTACAATGTGGATGATAATGTAATTGCAGTACTGAACGAGAGACTGACTTCCAGGGAAAAGGCGCAGTTGTTAACGGATATAAAATATGCGCCAGTCTGGATTGCACAGGTTATCAGAGACATAGCAGGATAGGGAAAAACCTGATGGATGGATTTCTTGTAAAAACACAAGAGCTTCGACGCAGAATCTGTGAGGAAGCAGAGGCAAAAATGAATCTGCCAGCCGTTTCCCTTGAGAAAGATTTCTGGGTATGCTGGATCTTGAGTAAACTCTACAGTATACCGGAGTGGAATCAGAATCTTACTTTCAAAGGTGGTACATCTCTCTCAAAATGCTGGGATTTGATAAGCCGGTTTTCCGAAGATATCGATATTGTAATCGACAAGGGATTCCTGGGTTTTGGAGGTACTGAAAGTCCTGAGGAAGCTCCAAGTAATAAGCAGAAAAAGAAGCGACTTAAAAACTTGAAACACATCGCACACAAAAGGATTCATGAGGAGCTCGCTCCCCTCCTTGCAGAGAAGATCGAATCAACCCTCCGGGGTTCAGATAACTGGGAACTGACTGCAGTTTCCATCACTGAAGACCCGGATGGGCAGACGCTGCTGTTCAGGTACCCGTCTGCTCTTGATGGAGGCAAATCTTACATTCGTCGAGTAGTTAAGATCGAGATGGGGGCCAGATCAGACAATGAGCCTTTACGGGAAGAGAATATTCATCCTTATTTATTTGATGTATTCCCTGACATTCTCGGTCCAGGTGATGTGCGCGTAAGAGCTCTTGCTCCGGAACGGACATTCTGGGAGAAGGCAATGCTTTTGCACGAAGAAAACTTTCGTCCTTCAGATAAACTGCGGAAGCCACGTATGGCTCGACACTACTATGACCTGTGGTGCTTAATTGGCAAAGGTATTGGAGACAGGGCAGTTAAACGCCATGACATCTTCGAGCGTACAGCAGTTCACAGGCAGGTATACTTCAGATGGACCTGGATGGATTACAGTACGCTCAAGAAGGGTAAACTTAGAATAGTACCAGAGGTAGATCAGGAAGCGGAGTGGCGCAGGGATTACGGTGCCATGCAGAATGAGATGTTCTACGGCTACGCGCCTTCATTCGATGAAGTTCTTCAAGTTGTCTCAGAATTCGAGCAAGCGTTTAACAGAGACTGAAATTATCAGAACAGGGGATTTAGGCCTGGATGGATTGCAACTGCCCCTGCTCCTGGTGTAGAGCTAAAAATGGCGACCCCAACGGGGATCGAACCCGTATTGCCGGCGTGAAAGGCCGGTGTCCTTACCATTGGACGATGGGGTCGCTGTAAAGCGAGCGGTACGATAATGTTTCCAGCTGTTCCCGTCAATATCAAATAACGGAAACCGCATGGTGAGCCGCGGGGGAATTGAACCCCCGACCCTCTGATTAAAAGTCAGATGCTCTGCCAACTGAGCTAGCGGCCCACCGCAAGCGGTATCATACTAATTTCACTTAAACGGGCCAACCGGTGCAGCGGGGTTAAGGAGAGGCTATATTACGATTATGGCTGAACCATACAGACTGAACCGCTGGCTTGTATACACTGAAGATTCAGTACCCTCCACGCAGATATGGCTGCGGGAGAGAATCACGAAACTTTCAAGCCGGGCTGTAGTTATTGCCCGTGTTCAAACCTCCGGTCGGGGGAGGATGGGGAAACACTGGGAGTCTCCTCCCGGCGGTTTGTATTTCAGCTTTCTTTTGAAACCCTCACCTCCTGCAGCTCACGCATCGTGCGTTTCTCTTTTTGCGGCACTGGTACTTACACAGCTGCTCAGGAAGCAGGGGATACAAGCTCTTGTAAAGTGGCCCAACGACGTTATCGTAGATGGTAAGAAAATAGCGGGTTTAATTGCTGAAGCAGGGTCTTTCCCGGAGAGCTGGTTTGTCCTGGGAATCGGTGTTAACCTTACTGAACCTCCCTTTGTTCCAGACAGAAAGTTTCTTCCAGCAGGTGCGTGGAGCGAATTCGGCGAACCTCCTGAAGCCGCTGAACTTCTAAAACAGTTTCTATTTAAATTTGATTCAAGCTGGACAGGAGAAGAAGAGTCTCCCATCAACGATGTTCTTGAGGAACTGAATGGTGTTCTCTGGCGTAAAGGGGAAAAGGTTTATCTTTCAGGAGCGAATGAAAGTTTCAGCGGCATTGTCACCGGAGTTGACTCAGACGGATCCCTTGTGCTTTTAACGGACAGCGGTACACAACGGTTCAATTCAGGTGAAGTTACTGCTGTTCCCGAAGAAAGAAGGTAGTATGACTAAGAGAGAGAAGAGCACCTTTGTTCTGGACACCAATGTTGTTCTCCACGACCATCAGTGCCTTGATCATTTCCAGGAGCATGATGTTGTAGTACCCATTACCGTTCTTGAGGAACTTGACTCTTTCAAAACTGGCAACGACTCTATCAACTATTCTGCCCGATCTTTTATCCGACAGCTTGATTCCCTTGCTGAAGACGGGCTGCCACCGGATGGTATTCCTCTGGGTGTTGGCAGAGGCAGGCTGCTTGTGCGTTACATAAAGAACGGAATCAGCGCGCTGAACGGAATATTCACCGAAGACACACCAGACCACAGGATACTGGCAGTGGCTGTAGAACTTCAAAAACAGCTGGATGGCGAAAGCGTAGTTCTTATAAGCAAAGATATTAACCTCAGAATAAAGGCTCTGGCCGTGGGTCTTGCTGCCGAAGATTACATAACCGACAAGGTAGACTGGCCAGACAAGCTCTACTCAGGCAGTTCACTGGTGGAAGGCGTGTCGGAGGATACAATATCGGCTCTTTACGAACAGCCATATTCTGTTGATCAGAAGCTTCTGCCAGTTGAGGATGCCGCGGTTGCCAATCAGTTTTTCATTCTCAGGAATGGAAGCAGAAGTGCGCTTGCGCGTCACTCTCCTTCAGATAACCAGCTGCACAGGGTAAAGAAGAACAGAGCTTTCGGCATAGATCCAAGAAATGCAGAACAGGCTTTTGCTCTTCATGCTCTGCTCGATCCAGAAGTAAAACTGGTAACTCTTACAGGCAAAGCTGGAACGGGAAAAACTCTGCTTGCACTGGCTTCATCTCTTGAACAGAGGAAAAAGTACAGACAGCTCTATCTGGCAAGACCGGTGGTTCCCCTGTCCAACAGGGACATGGGTTTTCTCCCAGGTGACATCCAGTCAAAACTGGACCCCTACATGCAGCCGCTGTGGGACAATCTCGGGGTAATCAAAAACAAGTACGCGAAAGACAGCGGAGAGTACCGGATGGTAGAGGAAATGATTGATTCGGAAAAATTGATTATCACACCTCTTGCATACATCAGGGGAAGAAGCCTCAACAACATTTTCTTCATCGTGGATGAGGCTCAGAACCTTACTCCCCATGAGGTAAAAACGATTATTACAAGGGCCGGAGAGGGAACGAAGTTTGTTTTTACAGGTGACATATTTCAGATAGATACGCCGTACCTGGACAGCCGTTCAAACGGTCTTGCCTACCTGGTTAGCAGAATGAAGGGGCAGAGTATATACGCCCATGTAAACCTTGTAAGAGGCGAACGCAGCAAACTTGCGGAACTGGCAAGTGATATTCTGTGAAGAAGGATATCAGCTTCCTGAGAGCGGTGATTATACTGGCTTCCGCCGGCCTTACCCTTGTGTTTGCGGCTTTGTTCAATTCTCGCAGCACAAGTGGTGTTATCGCTGGCAAATGGTCGTTTCAGATGGGTATTGTTCTGCTAGTTGTACTTACCGCATGGATAACCACCGCTGTGTTGTTTTCCAGAGAGAGTACAGTCAGAAAAAGGCTGTCTCCTGTTGCATCCCGCATTCCTGAATTTGCAGCAGGCCTTTTGACCGTGCTGCTACCGCTGCTGTTTTTTACAGTCTGGTTTCTTTTTCCTGTTCCAATTCTTCAGAGAAGAAGCTTTGTTGCAGGTGCTGCTCTTCTCTCGCTGGTTCCTGGGCTGACTGTAACCGCACTCTACAAACCCCCGAAGCTTAAAAGCACTCTTGGCAGTACAGCGGTTATGGTGTTTTCCTTTGTTCTGGCCGCTGTTCTTTCAGAGGTAGTTCTTCACAATATCATGCCCCAGAGTATTTTCAACCCCAGATTCGGGTTAAGACCGTATCAGAATGTAGAACTGGAGGTTGATCTACCAGGAATTTCCCCCGGAGGTACACTTTCTACCAACATGTGGGGGCTCAGGGGAGAAGACCCTCCGCAGCAGTGGGAACAGTACTTTACAATTGTTACAGTTGGAGGAAGTACCACCGCAAACTACTACCTGGATGACAACCTCACATGGTCCAGCATTGTTCAAAGTGAACTGAGAAAAACGCAGCCTGCAACGTGGGTTGGGAACGGCGGTATTCCAAGGCATTCCGCAGACACTCACCTGCTGTTTGTCCGCGAGGTTCTCTCGAAGATCAAACCGGACATGGCTTTGTTCCTGACCGGTGTTAATGATATGGGTCCCTTTCTTCGGGGAGCTGCGGCTGAGGAAGAAAGGCTTCCTGATTCCGGTCTGCGACAGGTGCTGTTTTCTCACAGTATGCTGCTTCAGCTGATTTACAAACTGAAAGTAGTTTACATAGACGGAGCACCGGTGATTACCCGGGGTGTTGATCCTTATTTTCAGGAGATTCCCATGAATGAGCCGGAAACTCCCCTTCCGGATGATCTGCACGATATTCTTGAAGATCCGGATTTTTACCGTTGCAGAATTCGCGCTTTGATACAGGAGTGCAGGTCCATGAACATCACACCTGTGTTTATGACACAGCCTCTGCTGTACGAAAACAATGATCACTGGAGAGGTGTTCTTGAAGGTTCCAGGTGGCTGGGAGGCTCTGCAGGTCCCATGTCGGCCGCAACGTTCTCTCTGATGCTGACCATGCTGAATCAGGATCTTATGCAGGTGTGCTCAGAGGAGGGTGTTGCCGTGTTCGATCTGGCTTCAGAAGTACCCCATACCAGAGAGTATTTTTACGACAGTATGCACATGACAGAAGCAGGAGCCCGGCTGGTGGGAGAGAAAGCGGCAGATTTTCTGCTGGAGAGGAGGGAGATGCTATGGCCGGAAGACTGATTGAGGTGTTTCTTCCCACAGAGCGTCTGGAGCTGGCCAGGTCTTCAATAAGCGGTCTTATGATCACTTCTATGTGGACTGAAAGGCTTTCTGAAACTCACTCGCAGCTCCACATTCTCACAGATTCTGCAAGCAGCGAAAAGGTTACGGAAGAGATAAGCTCCGCCCTCGCAGATACAATTGAAGACATCAGGATAATCTGTCTACCTGTGGAGGCATCGATTCCAGAGGAAAAAAGTTCCGGAGGGATGATAAGTTATGATGAACTGAAACAGGATATTGTTGAGATGACCAGCCCGTCTTCATCCACCTGGATACTCACACTGCTCTCCGCCGTTGTTGCCGCGGCAGGGCTTTACAGGAACAGCGCGACAATACTTATAGGGGCAATGGTTATTGCTCCACTTCTTGGTCCCAGTGTGGGGCTGTCCCTGAGCCTTGTTCATCAGGAGAGGCGACTTTTTGGTATCTCACTCAGGGAGATGATCATCCGAAGTGTTATCGCCGTTGTCTTTTCCGCTCTGCTTGGTATGACGCTCAAAGTTGATCCCGCTCTTTCGGAGATTACTTCCCGTATTCAGTCCGGACCCTCCGATATCGTTCTCGCTCTGGCATCAGGCGCGGCGGGAGCAATTGCCCTGTGCACAGGAGGCTCATCAACTCTTATCGGTGTAATGGTTGCCGTGGCCCTTATGCCCCCGCTTGTTACTGCTGGTCTTCTGTGGGGCGGAGGGTATTCAGGGTGGCAGGGCGGTCTTTCTCTGTTTGCGCTTAACCTTGCCTGCATAGTGGTGTCAGGAGCTCTTGTGTTTACGGTGAGAAGGCTCACCGCCAGACGTCAGCGGTAAAGACCCTGCTTTTCCATAAGTGCCATGTGTCCCGCTCTGAACCATCTGGGAGTTGCCTTGAGAATCGGACCCACAGCCGGGTCAGGTCTAAATACCTGTTTCAGGAAGTCTCTGGATTCTGTTCTGGGCTCAGAACCGTCCAGGCTGTGGAACGGGCGGTAAAACCGTAGAACAGGGGCATCGCTGTCGTACTCACCGGGCTCTATCCCAAATTCTTCAGCCCTGTCGGTCAGTTCGCATTTTTCAGGCAGGTTGAAGATAGACAGGTTCATATAGTCAATTTTTCCCTTCAGCTTTCTTACCAGTTCAAGTGTCTGCATTCTGTCGTCTTCAGTTTCTCCGGGGAGCCCGAACAGCAGATAGACATAGTTTCTTATTCCAGCCTGCGATACAGATGCAATAACCCTCTGTGCAGTATCTGGAGAAAAGCCTTTCATGTACCTCTGCAGGATTCCGCTGCTGCCGCTTTCGGCTCCTGTCTGAAGCATAAGGCATCCTGATTCTGCCATGTCATGCAGAAGGTTTCCCCTGAGCCAGTCTCCCTGGGGTCTGGCGAATCCATAGAATCCCGAAGTTTTCTCTTTAAACAGCGGAAGCAGTTCATGGATCGTGTTCACGGGAACAGCTGAATCGATAAGGTGAACAACAGGATTGTCTGGCGCTCCGGCAAGAACCTTCTTCAGGTTATCTACAGGAACATTCATGAACGGTTTGTTCCGATCCGGGCAGAAAAGGCACCTGTTCCATGTACATCCTGTGGTGAGGGGAAAGGGGATCACCGGTCTGGAGCTGAAGTAGTTCCACTTTTCCGCAAAAACAGGCCATTCAACCTTTGACAGAAACGGTTCATCAACACCGGTAAGTGACCGTCCGTCATCGAACGCGATTTCCCTGAAACATCCGTTTAGAAGTTCAACACCGCGGCCTGTGTCTCTGAGAGCTGAAACCAGAGAGCCTCCAACTGTAACCCTTATCCCCGCCTGCTCGAGAAGCCAGGCTGTTTCCACTGCTGCAGGAAGCTGTGACAGGTAGGCAAGTGAAATCAGGGCATGGTCAAAAGTTCCCCTTGTGCGTTCTATCCACCGGTTGAGGTACCCACTGAAGGGGGTTGAACCTCCTCTTGCAAGAGCGATAAGAGTTGACGGGGAATGAGCAACACCTGGTGGAATACTGTCCATAAGGGAGAGGTGCCAGCCGGGAAATTTTCTGCTGTAGGATTTAAGAACAGACTGCAGAACACCGCACACACTTCTGTGTTTGTGCGGGTTGTAAAACTCTGTTTCAGGAGAGATCAGGTACTCAATGGAGGGCAGGCAGTTTGTGTAGCCAGCCTCAGGTGCGTGTTCAAGGAACAGCCACCTGAAAAAGCCCAGAGACAGATCGTGAATCGGTGCTTCGATACCTCTGGCAGCAAGGCCCCCGGAGAGCATGAATGCCCCTGCAGGAACTTCTGAAGGAGTGATTACCGGCGGTGAGATAACAGCTTTACGATTCATTCTGCCTCTTTCGGAATAAAGGGGAAGATAACACCCGGGCGAATGGTGTACCACAGCATGGCTAAAAAAAACAAAAGTGAATATCTTACAGTCATTATGATGGGTATACTTATTACGATTCTGCTGTGTACATCTGCTTCCGAAAGCACTGACCAGACGGTTCTCTCCACTGCCGAAAGGTTGTTCTTTCAGGGTGATTTCCAGCAGTGTGCCGAGATGATCGATCTTCATTCCTGGACCGACGGAGCCTTGTGGAGCCGGGCAGGGCTTATCAGGGAACTCTGTGATACAGAGTGGCGAGTTGAGTGCCCGGTGATGACTGCAGACGGTTACAGCCCGTACACATCCACGGTGAATATTTCAGTTTCCGGGGAATTATCTCCCGGAGACTCGGTGAGGGTGGTTGTACCTGTCCCGGCTGAACTGCCGTGGCAGACTCCATCAGGCGATGCTTCAGTATTGTTTACCGGGATCTCCGGTTCTTCTGAGGTGTCAGACGGCTGGCTTACGGTGGAAGGTGTATCTGAAGGTACATTCGCGGTTGTATTCAATCAGCAGGTGGTTGTTGATCCTCCTCCCTGGCCGGGAACACATGCTTCCGGTTACGAAGAAGCATTAGTTCCCTTTCCCGGCGAAGACCCGTTTCTGGACAGTTGTCTCAACACAGATGTCTTCTGGGCCGGGGGTGATGCCGTTTACATGGCCTCAGTTATGCTTGCCGCCGGGGTACCGAACCCCATGGAACTGGTGGAAGTGGTTATTGACTTTATCTCCGACTACTACAGAGATACTTTCCCTGTCACAGAACAGATCCTTGTATATCCCGCGTCTGAACTTGCCATACAGAACAAGATGTTCAACTCATTTACGGGAGCAGCTGCAGGGGCCGCTTTTCTCCGCAGATGGCAGATACCTGCCATGGCAGTTCCCGGATACTGGGATGGTACAGGATATTCAGGTTTTGTTCTTGCATGCTACATCAAGCCGTTCGGCTGGATGATAGTGTCACCGCTGCCCGGGGGCTTTACCGCCACAGGAAGCATGGAGCCGCCGGCTGTAAGAAGCTGGTTCAACGGTCTTCCCGGGATCAGCTGTTACGCGGAATACCTTGACGAAGACGATCTGTGGCATGCCATACCTGCTAATTCACCGGAGTTCAGCTGCAGAGTGGAGATATCGTCTCAGTGAGCCCTTTGTTTCAGTATGATCTTCAGCTTCTGAAATACGTTAACCTGAAGCTGGCCAGCCCGCTGCTCACAAAAGTAATGCTGACAGTTACCGATAAACACAACTGGTACCCGTTTATTGTTGTGGCGGTTGTTCTTCTTTTGTTCGCAGGCAGAAAACTTCCCCACAGGGGTAACTGGTTTACCAGGGTAAACCCAAGAGTGTTTGTTTTCGGTCTGATTCTTTGTATTGCCCTCACCGATCAGGCGGGAACCCTGCTTAAGCACAATGTGTACAGAATCAGGCCCAACCGGGATGAAGAGGTTGCCACTCAGCTTGACTGTCATCTGCACACAGGCGGGAGAAGAAGTTTTCCATCGAACCATGCGGCTAATTCAGCAGGTCTGGCGGTGTTTACATCTCTGGTGTATCCGCCTGCTGCCGTACCTGCTCTTCTGTTCAGCTTTGTTGTGGGGTTCAGCAGGGTTTATCTGGCTGTTCACTATCCATCTGATGTGATCGCCGGATGGATGATAGGAGCTCTTTCAGGATTTGCTGTGTGGCTTGTTCTGCGAAAAAAACTTGGAAGAACAGGTATAACGGGATTTGCCAATATGTTCCGGTTTCACCAGCACCAGGTTACAGGTAATCCTGGAGAACCATGGACTGCGGAAAGCTGGTTGTCTCTGGACGGATACAGGGTGAATGGTTTCCTGCTTCCAGGTTCTGAAAAACTTGTTGTTTTCGCCCACGGACTTGGAGGTTCAATGCTTTCGAGGGTTGAGCTCGCAGAAAAGCTAAGAGACAAAAACGGTGCCTCTTTTCTTCTGGTTCCTCTGCGCGGAACCGATGCTCACCCTGTGAAACTTGCCACAGGCGGGGTAAACGAGGTTCATGACATTCTGGGAGCACTGAAGTTCGCCGTTGATTCAGGTTACAGAACAGGGAACATCGCTGTTTACGGTTCTTCAATGGGCGGTTCCGCTGCCCTTAAATCCTGTTCTCTCGCAGGGGAACTTATTCCAGCCGGTATTGTTGTTCACGGTGCATACAGTTCCTTTTTTGCATCGGCTGTTCGCAGAACGGGAAGGGCAGGTGAGCTGCTTCTAAAGCTTCTTATGCCGGGCTGGGCGGTAAGAAATCTTGCTGAGTTCAGACCGGTTTTCTGGCTTTCGTTCTTAGACAGGCGATGCGGAGTTGAGTATATATACGGAGATGGGGATAGAATTTCTCCTCCGGAAGAGGGTGAGTTGATGGCTGACGCAACACGCAGTGAAAGTTGCAGGGTAGTTGTTATTGAGGGCTGCGGACATCCCACCGGAAGGAACGCTTCAGAGGCTGCTCTTCTTGCTGTTTTGAGCCAGTCGCTGAACAGAATATGGAACAGGTGATTGTT
>QNDR01000038.1 GCA_003646025.1 Candidatus Fermentibacterota bacterium | reverse complement strand
TGGGTATTGAGGCTTTCACCATGGCGGAAAGCATTAATTGCAAGTTCCCTCTGAAGATCCTTGCCAACGCGCAGCACAAATCTACTGGAGTACTCCTTCCCGGCTGTTTCAGCGGGAAGAGGGTCTTCATCCTGCTTGTATATATCGAGCCACTCTTCTACCACCTGGCAGAGTTCACGGTAAACTTCAGATTCATCGTCTCCATGAACACCGCCCAGCATCAAACCTGTGCATATCCCCACATAGCACTGATCCTGTTCTGACCATTCCACAATTTCAAGAAATCTGTCACCTCGCGAATTGCTTTTTCAACATCGCGCTCCTGGTGTTTTTTCGCGTCATGCGAAGGGTTACCGCTCAGAGTTATCTTCGTCCCTCCCGGGTGAGAGAAGTTTCGATGACTGCCTTGGACACCACGATTTACAAACCCGCCCCTTTTCAGATCGTCAATCAACTCTCTTATCTTCTTTGCCATCACATCATGGTACTACAGTGATACTATGGTGTCAGGAGACTGTACCGAATTTTCAGGTTGAAGCTAATCAATACAACCCCTTGACTGAAGAGTTCAAGTTCAATCTAATTGATACAGACACACCATCAACGAGGAGGGTAAATTGGCAACTCGCGAAGTCTGGAACAGTAAAACCGCTTTTATCCTGGCTGCCATTGGTTCTGCTATCGGCCTCGGTAACATCTGGCGATTTCCCTACATAACTTTTGAGAACGGTGGAGGAGCATTTCTCGTGGCCTACTTTGTGTGCCTTTTCATAGCCGGGATTCCTCTGCTGATGCTTGAGTTCAGCATTGGTCACATGACAAAACAGGCGGCACCTGGCGCCTTTGCAAAACTCCGACCCAAAATGCAGTGGTTCGGCTGGTTCGCTGTGGGTGTCGGGTTTGTGATCGTTACCTACTACGCAATTATCATGTCGTGGAGTGTTAACTACACATGGGAAGCTGCAACACTGGGCTGGCAGGATAACATCGGTGAATATGCCAATGTAGAATACGCTGTGGAAGCAACAGATCTTGACAACATGGCAGTGCTTACTCCTGTTCCCGACCGTCTTGTTGGAAAATCTTACATCGACCCTGTAGATGGAAATCAATATACGGTGCAGAGCAGCGGCACATTCCTGGTTGCCTGGGAGGGCAGCCTCTACGCCATGTCCAGTCTCGGCAACGCCGATACGTTTATGTCATCGCCGGGAGACTTCTTCTACAACGACTTCCTCGGTCTTACCAGTGAACCATGGGACATGGGAACATTCAGGTGGCCCCTGCTGGTGGGGTTCATAATAACATGGGTATGGATTGTTGCGTCTGTGTGGAAAGGCACAAAAACAGTAAGCAAGGTTGTGTTCTACACAGTGTTCATCCCCTGGGGTCTCCTTATCCTGTTCATTATCAGAGGTGTTACCCTTCCGGGAGCCGGAGCAGGTATCTCATACTACCTCACTCCTGTATGGGGCAAGCTGCTCAGTGCGGACATCTGGCTTGCCGCAATATCGCAGGTGTTTTTCAGCCTCAGCGTGGGTTTTGCCATAATGATCGCGTACGGCAGTTTTCTTCCTGAGAAGACCAACATTGCCGGTTTTGCCATTGTGATTGGAATTGCGGATGCCCTTACCGCGTTTTTCGGAGGGCTTGCGGTTTTCTCCGCGCTGGGCTATCAGGCCACAAAGATGGGGGTTCAGGTTACCGAAGTTGTACAGTCCGGTCCCGGCCTGGCTTTTGTGGCATACCCTCACATAATCAGCAACCTTCCAGGAGCAAGAATCTTCGGCGTTCTGTTTTTCCTGATGCTTCTCACCCTCGCGGTTGACTCTGCTTTCAGCCTTCTGGAGGCGGCGACGGCTGCGGTAAAAGACAAGTGGAAACTCTCTCACAAAAAAGCCAATCTCATTGTGGGAGGTCTGGGGTTCCTGTTCGGTCTTCCCATGCTTACCGGTGCGGGTCTTTACATCCTGGACATAGCCGACCACTTCATGAACAGCTTTGGCCTCACCATAGTAGTTCTGGTCGAAACAATAATGATAGGATGGACAATCGGCGCGGAAAAACAGAGGGAATACATCTCTGAAAACTCGAACTTCCGGCTTGGCCAGTGGTGGAACATCTGCATCAGGTGGCTGATTCCAATGGGAATAATCTGGATGCTGTTCACGGAGATAGCTGCCAGGAAAGTTCCCTATGGAAACTTTGGCCTCCGCAGCCAGGAATTCCTGTTCGGATGGCTCATAATGCTGCTGCTTCCCATTGTTGCCGATGTTCTTGCCAGTGCGAAAGGGAAGAAGTAGCACAAACAAGCGGCACGGCATTCTTCCGGAAGGGTGCCGTGCTTTCCTGGCTCCTTCCGGTTCAACCATTGTTGACATCCTGCGAATCTGTCTCTATGATGCATTTCCGTAGCCAGATGCTCTACTGAAGCAATACGGTTTCCTTAAAGCACTGCTGGTCATTTTCTTTGCATGGAGGTTTTCATGAAAGAAAACGCAAAAACACTGGAAATGGCAAAGCTCCGGAAACAGATTGAAGACCAGTCTGCTCTTCTGGCAGATTACTCCCGCTTCAAAGACATCGTTGACCATGCCGACCACGGGCATGCGATCTTCGACATGGACGGCAGGATAATTTACACAAACGAATACTTCGCCAGAATTCACGGCTACACCCCTGAAGAACTCGAATCCAGAAATTTCTCTGTGTTCCATACAGACAAACATTTTATAAAAACAGCGGAAGTCACCAGAGCCGTTGAAGAGAATGGAGAATGCAGCAACTACGAGATAGTACACACGCGCAGAGACGGCAGCGAGTTTACCATACGGATGAGTGTAAGGATACTAAATGACGAAAACGGTGTACCTGAATTTGTTTCTGCCTACGGTATAGATATCGATGACTGGAAGCTGAATCAGAAGACAAATGAGCTGCATGTCAAATTTCTTAAAAATCTCAATCTCATAGACACTGTACTCAGAAAGTCGGTAACAGTCGATCAGATGATGTCTGATGTTCTGCAGGTTGTTCTCGACATGTATCAGGCAGACAGGGCATGGCTGCTTTTCCCGTGTGATCCGGATGCAGAGCAGTGGAGTGTTCCAATGGAGTGCGTCAGGCCGGAGTGTCCAGGTGCTGAATCCATCGGTCAAATATTCCCCATGACAGCGGAAGTAAAGGAATTATTCCAGACTATACTGGAAAAAGACGATGTTGTTACCATCGATTCCAGAAACAGCATTGCTCCTGATGATATAAACAAACAGTTCTCCACCCGGTCCCAGATCATGGCTCCTATCCGTCCGAGAACAGGCAGTCCCTGGGTTTTCGGGCTGCACCAGTGTTCATACTTCAGGCAGTGGACCACTGAGGAAATTGACCTGTTCAGAGAGATAAGCCACCGTATTTCCGACTCTCTGAGCACCATGCTTCTTGTCCGGGACCTTCGTGAAAGTGAAGAGAAGCTTCGCTACCTGGCTGACACCTCTATGGAAGCCATCTTCTTTACCAGAAACATGATCTGCATGGAAGCCAATCAGATGGCTGCAAACATGTTCGGCTGGAACAGTCCTGCTGAATTCATTGGAAAGGTGGTTTCGGATGTAATTGCTCCGGAGAGCTGGAAAATGGTGGAAAAGAACCTCATCAACCAGTTTGACGAGCCCTACGAAGCGGTGGGCATGCGCAGAGACGGTTCAAGGTTTCCAATCATCGTGCACTCCAAATCCATACTGTACAAAAAACAGTACAAGGTTCAGGCCACTTCTGTTGTGGATATCAGCCGCCAGAGAGAAACTGAAGACCTTCTGCGCCAGGCCAGGAAACGGGCGGAACGTTATCTTAACATTGCCAATGCAATGTTTGTGGCACTCGATACAGAGGGTATCGTTACCCTTGTAAACAAAAAATCCCAGGAGATTCTGGGAAGGGATAAACAGGATATTGTAGGGAAAAACTGGTTCAACAACTTTGTTTCCGAATCGATCAGAGACCAGGTAAGAGAGGTTTTTCAAGAACTTATCAACGGCAATCTGGAGCTGGTTGAGTACTATGAAAACCCCATAATCGCCGGAGACGGAACAGAAAGACTTATCGCGTGGCACAACGCCATTATCACAGATTCCAGCGGTAGAGTAACCGGGCTGCTGTCATCAGGGCAGGATATAACCGTATACAGGAAAGCCCAGGAGGAAAGACTAAGCCTTAAAAAACAGGTACTGCATGCCCAGAAGCTTGAGAGCCTGGGTATACTTGCAGGAGGGATAGCCCATGACTTCAACAATATTCTTATGGCCATTCTTGGAAACGCTGACCTTGCGCTGATGAAAATGGTTGCGGAGAACCCTGCCTACGACAATATGAAAGCCATAGAGACTTCAGCAAAAAGGGCTGCGGATCTGGCAAGACAGATGCTGGCCTATTCAGGCAAAGGAAAGTTTCTGGTAGAAGCAATCAATTTAAATCACGCCGTTGACGAGATTACCCATATGCTGGAAGTGTCAATTTCAAAGAAGACCTCAATGGAATTCCATTATTCCGACGATCTGCCTCTTATCGAAGCCGATGCCACACAGGTAAGGCAGATAATCATGAATCTCGTTACCAATGCTTCTGATGCTCTGGGTAAAACCGGTGGCATCATTTCAATAACAACAGGAACCATGAACTGCGATGAGTCCTACCTCAGCAGCACTTATGTTGATGAGATCCCTCCCCCGGGGCAGTATGTATATCTGGAGGTAACAGATACAGGATGTGGGATGAGCAGGGAAACAATCAGTAGAATGTTTGAACCGTTTTTTAGCACCAAATTCACAGGACGCGGGCTTGGACTTTCTGCTGTGCTGGGAATTGTCAAAGGGCATGGAGGTACAATTAATGTTTACAGTGAGCCAGGCACAGGAACTTCCATAAAAGTTCTGTTCCCAGCACTCACTGAGAGCCAGGTACAGAGCAGTGATAAAACAGAGATCAGCCAGGCTGCATGGACGGGGTACGGCACAATTCTGCTAGTTGACGATGAGGAAACCATTCTATCTGTAGGGGAACAGATGCTGAAGCACATGGGTTTTGATGTACTCACAGCATACGACGGAGAGCAGGCGGTGAATATATACAAGAAGTTTTCAGACAGTATTACCCTTGTAATACTTGATTTCATAATGCCCCGTCTTGACGGTGAAGAGACGCTGCGGGAATTGAGACACATAAAAGAAGATGTTAAAGTTGTGATGTGCAGTGGTTACAACGCACGGGAAATTAACCGAAGCTTTGAGGGCAAACCGCCTGCGGGGTTTCTTCACAAACCGTACATATTCAGTGAATTAAAGTCAGTGCTTCAGCAACTGATCAACAGATAACCCCTTACTCTACCCGGTTACTCCTGTGGTTCTGCGTAACCGTAAGGGTGTATTCCCCTTTGCCTCCATCCAAAGAGTAAACTCTTGCCTCGTAGGCTCCGTCTGCGGCAATGGTGTAAGTCAGGGCATCACTGTTTGAGTACTGGGAATCCCATTCAGCAAGAACTGCACCGGTTGAAACCTCCATGAGCTTCAGAAGAGGAGTAAATGAGTCCGTTTCAACTTCAATACGCACTGTGTTGAGCCTCGCTGCATCAAACTGGTAACCATCGTAGTACAGGTTGCCGTGATCCGGGTCTTGAAGATCGCCGTCCTGAATTGCCTCTACTTCCACAATTTCCAGAGCTGTCTGCTCTATACGGCTCTCATTGGAGCCGCATGCTGTCACTGCAATAATCGCAACCACCACGGCAGATACTAAACCGTAGAGTATCCTTTTTCTGTGTTTCATCGTTTCCTCCTCATGGCACGGCGGTGTGCAGTGCCCTGTGTGCAAAACCCGTCAACCTGACAAAAGCTCTGAACTCAAAGAAGAATAGTCAAGTGTATCAGCTCTGGCTTTCAACCGCAGGAATTCTTCAGTGTCAATCTGTTTAGCCAATCTGGAAAGCCTCTCTTCAACTGTCTGCTTTTCTCCCTCGGAAGAGACCCCGTTGTTTGCCAGCACCATAAGAATAATGGCGGCTTTCGCCCTGTCTCCAAGAACGGTGTAAGCACGGGACATTCCGCTCAGTACAGCCTCCTGCAGGGGAATCAAACCCACAGATTCCGCGACTGAAAGTGCCACTTTCTGATAACCAAGAGCCTGCTCCGGGGTGTTCATGGCAAGTGCTGCCTCCCCAAGGTTCAGGTTGCAGATCACCTCACCTTCCCTGTCTCCTATACTCAATGAAGCGTCAAGGCTTTTGCTGTAATACTCACATGCTTCAGTGATCTCTTCCTTTTCCGAGGCTACGCAACCCAGGTTCCCAAGGCAGTTTGCTATTCCCCATCTGCTGCCTGCCTTTGTGTACAGAGCAAGGCTGTCTCTGTAAAAGCTTTCAGCCTCCTTTAAACGATGGAATTTAAGCGCCACATTTCCCATGTTCAGACAGGTAATGGCCAGGCCGGGGTCACTGGCAATTTCCGTGTATATCGAATGGGCCTTCCAGTAGAATGAGATGACACTTTCGTATGTGCTCTGATCTTCAAACTCCGCAATACGCATGTATGCCCTGGCAAGTGCAGCTCTGTTTCCAGATTTCTTAGCCCTGTCGAAAGCCATCCGGGAGAACTTTTCGGCATCGGATCTTCTGCCGGTAACATCAGCTACCCAGGCGCGGCTCTGCAGAGCGTCTGCTGCCAGTCCGGGAAGACCACCTTCCTCCGCCATTTTAAACGAAGCTTCCAGCCTGGCTTCAGCTTCTTTGTAACGGCACAGTTTTTCAAGGCAGTGACCGCAGTTCAAAATGAGTTCTGTCTGAAGCGGTTTATCCAGCGCCTCCTGTGGAGCGGCAAGTGCTCTTTCAAACCGGGAAAGGGCCTCCCTGTATGCACTGGTAGACATGGCGGATTTTCCGGAACGGTTAAGCCATACCACTGCTTTCTGCCAGTCTTCGCCGTTCTCGTAGTGGTCTGCAATCTGGCCCGCGAATTCTGAAATACGGTCTCCGCTGTTGTGTTCAAGCCACACAGCCACAAGCCTGTGATACTTCTTTCTTAAACGGAGAAGAACTGTTTCATAGGTAACATCCCGGAGGATGGCATGCTTGAACAGATACTCTCCGGCAAAAGAGAAAGTGGAACTGCTCATTCTGTGCACCAGATCGTGGCGTTCAACAGAAGAAAGCATCTCAAGAATGGCGGCGGACTCTCCTCCGCCGTAGAGTTCTTTCACCGTTCTGTCCCAGAATATTCTGCCTACAACCGAAGCCATCTGAAGAAGTGATCTTTCTTCTGCCGGAAGTGTATCAAGCCGGGCCTGCAGCACGCCGGTGAGTGTGGAGGGCACCTTCTCCCGTGAAAGGGCATCCACATTAACCGTCCAGTCCTCCTGTGAAATAACCCCGTCTTCAACGAGCATCTTAACAAGTTCCTCAACGTAGAAGGGATTGCCGTCCGCATTTGAAACGATGAGCTCCGACAGTTCCGCAGGCAGATTCCTGACCTGTTTAAGAATCTCTCCGGTAAGCTCTCTGCTCTCACTTGAAGACAGAGGCTTCAGCTGCATGGATATGCTGGGCAGCCCGCTTCCCCACTGGGGCATTCGCTCATAAAGCGGGGGTCTGGTCAGGCACAGCACAAGCATCTGCCCCCGGGGATTTTCTCTTACTATCTGCTCAATCAGTTCAAGCGAAACCGAATCTGCCCAGTGAAGGTCTTCCAGATAAACAAGAGTTCTTCCTGACGCGGCAATCCTTCCGAAGTACTTCACAAGGGCGGTTTTCCCTGCCGCTGCCCGGGAAGAATCCCCTTCAGCACCCTGTATGTAAGGGGAGGCCTGCATATCAAACCCAGCGTAATTACAGGCAAGATGAATGTCTTCAACTTCAAGAACAGACCCCATGCCCTTTTCCAGTTTTTCAAAGGCAACAACCGAAGAGTCATCTTCATGAACACCGAAACTGAACCTCAGTATATCTCTGAAAACGGAACATGGAATATCAACCATTCCAGGCGTACACCTTGCGTTGAAGAATACAGTTTCTTCCGGGTCTTTTTCCACAGCCAGCCGGAATTCATGAAGAAGTCTTGACTTTCCAATTCCGGCTTCTCCTGTGACAGTTACCATGGCTGTGCGCCTTGAAGAGTCCACTTCCCTTACCACGCTCATAAGGGTTTTCATCTCCGCGTCTCTTCCAACCATCACAGTTTCCTGGCCGAGAACCGCAGTGTTAAGCCTGGACACCTGCCGGGAAGCGGTACCTGTAACCAGGAACAGTTCAAGCTTCTCTTCAATTCCCTTAACCTTCACCGAAGCAAGCTGCCTGAAAGTAAAATCATTCTGGATATGCTTCCACGAGTTCCGTGAAACTATCACCTGGCCAAGAGGAGCGTGGGATTGAAGCCTGCTGGCAACATTCACTGTGTCACCCATCACAGTGTACTCTCCACCCAGGCCCACCGGGCTTACAAACACCGGCCCTGTGTGTATCCCTATTCTTATCTTGAAAGGCGGAATAAGCCCGTGAGATTCGCTGCTGATAAAGCCTGCGGCATCCTGCATGGCAAGCGCGGCCTCAACGGCACGGAACGAATCGTCTTCCCGAACACCCTCAAGCCCCCACACGGCAAGAACGGCATCACCTATGTGTTTGTCCACCGTGCCGCCGTGTGAAATTATCACAGTGTCCAGAGCTCTCCACAGGGTGTTGATAGCGGTTGTAACATTTTCCGCGTCATTGTTGCGGCAGATTGATGTAAAGCCCGACACATCGGCAAAAACCACCGTTACATACTTTCGCAGCTGTCTGTCCGGCTTCTTCTCACGGTTTGAAACGGCATCCAGTTTTTCCTGAAGAGCTGAGATGGAAGTGTCCACCACAGCGTCTCCCAGAATAGCCCTGTGGGCTTCCAGCCCTTTTATGGCACTTCTAAGCGCCTGTACTTCACGGTGTTCAGCCAATTATCTCCTCCTGCATCACAGAGATGCCGTTGTTTTAGCGTAGAATACTTTTCTCTCTTCAAGGTAGTCCATCATGAACTTGAAACACTGTTCATCACGGCCAAGATACTCCGCCGGGCTAAGCCCCTTTTCACTGTACAGCCCTGACAGAACAGCATTCACCGCAGCGGTGCAGGCGTAACCTGTGGTTCTTGCCATGGAAGATGTCTTTGTTTCCCGGTTGTATTCATCATAAAGTTCCCAGGTGTATTCAACCGGCTTCCCATCCTGTTCACCGCCTACAACAACACGCATAACGGTGAACTCCTCTTCCTCCACACCCAGCTTCCAGTTGCTCTTCGAGAACAGTATCTTCTCGGTCATCTGCAGGGGGGAAATCATTACACCGTTGATCTCCACAGGCTCATTACTGAAAAAACCCGACTCCCTGAGGATCCTGGCTTTCTCAATGTGCCCCGGCCATCTCATTGTTTTCTCTTTCATGTCCGGAATATCAGGCATGTTTCGAAGCAGAGAACGCAGGCCATCGCTGTTCCACGCTTCAAGTGTACCGCACTCCTCAAAACTGATCAGCTCCGGATCAGACAGAGCAGGCCGAACCACATCCTTTCCGTTCTCTCTGTACCTTGCCGGTCTTACATACTCTTCTATCACATCACAGGGGGAAAATGGCGCTTTGTACTCCCAGGGCCAAACCCGTTTTCTGGGCAGCCCGCCTACAAGGCACAGGTAGGAGTTAACCTTCATTCTGCTGTAGTGGTAACCGAGAATCACATTGCACATACCAGGGGCAACACCCATGTCTGTAACGGCGATCACTCCTTTTTCTCTTGCAAGCTTGTCCAGTGGGGCGGAATCTTCAGGGAAAAAGGCGATGTCAACAACATTCTTCCCTGCTTCTATTACACTTTTGAGGGTATTGTACCCCATGAACCCAGGCACAGCGCTTACGACCACATCTGAATCGGCAACAACACTCTTTACGAACAGGCTGTCACTTAGATCTCCATGTACGCAATCAATCCCATGGTTTGTTTCAAGCTTCTTCAAAGCGTTTCTGTCTATGTCTACAGAAACAACCGAAAACGATGTTTTAAGATCGGCAGCAATGGCACTTCCCACCATTCCCGCTCCCAGAACTGTTACTTTCATTGTTCCCCCTGTGCAAAACAGTTATCTGCAGAATAGCTGTACAACCGGCACCGTTTATACATTCTCCCGGGAAAGATGGCTGGTTCATACAGTTCTGAATCTGTTCTTCTTTTGTTACTTGACATTTTATCACATTCCAGTAATAGTCTGTGCGGAGGCTCGGCCCTGGGGTTGCTTTCGGGTGGCTCTAAGGGCATTGCCTCCTTTTTTCTCAGCTTCTGGAGCCAAATGGATCCGGAACATATACGATTCCGTATGAGGTAAATTAATTCCCATCGTTTTCTATGTTTCCTTCGAACTGGAGCTGCGCAAGCCACCTGCCGTATTCAGCCGCGATTTCCGGTCGCACTTCAGCATTCATGCCTCTGAACGGAATTCGAAATCCCTAGTTAATACAGTAAATAGCAAGATCAGCTGCCTGTACTGGATAAGTCATATCAAAGGATACAAACAGCGGACTGGGTACTATATAAGTAGATCGGAATCTTCCAGTTCCTGTGTTTCTAAAATATGCTTCCAGTCGTTTTACAAACCTGCGGTCTTCTGATTTTTCTACTTCATCCATTACTATCAAACCATGTTTACGCTCTTGTTCTAAAAGATAGAAATAGCGTTCGAAAAGGAATACATGATCTTTTCGTAGAAATTCCTCTGATTCGTAAGTATCAGATTTCTTTACTCCCCGGGGAATCATTGAAGCAAAGATTGTGGCTCCAAGCTGCTGAAGTAATTCAAAGATTCCAGTAGCCATTTCCAGGGAAGCCTGGCCATAAGCTGTGAACTCTGATCGCGAAGGGGCTTTTTTTTCCAATCCCCTGGTCAAAAAACCTCTACAGTGTTTTCTACGATTTTCCGGTATCATTTTTGGCCCTTGTCGTGCCCACTTGAACCGGTCCTTATCAAGAAGCTTGCTACCTTTCAGCTCAGTTCGGAATTCATGCAGCAATGTGCCAAAAGTTGTAAGTTCAAGGCGTTGTATGGCTTGTATAAATGGCCACAGCTTTGAGATGTGCAAAGCAATACCACCCCTGACCTCATACGGCATGGTACGGTGATCATGGCCGCTTTCATCCATGAATAGTAAGTAACTCACCGTCTCCTCTCAAAATTCATTGTCGCAACAGCATTGCACACACACACCCGACTAAGCATACAGAAACAGAATTGCTTCCGGTAGACAGGAACCCTCAGGGTATTGAAAAGGGCGCCTGCAAGCAGACGCCCTTGAAGACAGGGAATCTTCTAGAAGTTGTAGGTAGCTGCAAGGCTTCCCATAAAGCCGTTTGCATTTCCGCCAACCATGTAAGGGCCGCTGTGAAGGAAGCCCTCGTTGATGGTAGCATCAACGATGAAGTTGTCCCAGTGGAGACCTACACCGAAGTTGGTGTCAAAGTTGTTTGTGAACTGGTTGAAGTCACCTCTTGCGTAGTAGTTTGTTGTGCTTACTGCACCTGCACGGAAAACAACAATCTTTCCTACTTCCTGCTCTATACCACCGGAAACCTTTGGTATTTCAATCAACATCTCGGAATCCGGAGTTCCACCATCCGGGTAGTCGCCGCTGTAGCTTGTAGACTGAACACCGGCGAACACACCAAGAACAAGGTTAGTGTTATCGGCAACTTTTTTGTTGCGTCCGGCACCAACATCAAAGGTAACGTCAGTAACGTAAAAGGTTGAATCAACAAAGGTCTCTACATTGTGCATGTCTATGCCTGCGCTGATAATAGGGAAAAGATTGAAGAAGTTATCACCGTGACCGCGCAGAGAAGCACCGAAATTGATATCCTGGCTGTTCCAGTTGTCGTCATTGAAATCGATTGAAGAGTTATCAATTCCCGCAGCAATGGCAAGATCGGAGTAGTCTGAAAGAAACGATACATTTGTTCCCCATTCCACTCCAAACCTAATATCTTTCTCTGTGGTTGAGTCAGTTGGCGCAAATTTGTTAAAGTCAAGAGAAACAATGGCTCCCCAGCCGCCGGGGCTGAAAAGAACTTCGTGGCTGTAGTCGTTGTGGTTAATAGTTACGCCGTAGGTGTTGCCACCAAGGCCGTCTACAATACCAAACCAGCCGTCACTGATGCTTTCGGCAGTTTCGCTGCCCCCTGTTACAAACTCATAGTCCCCGATGACGCCAGGGTATGCCCACATCTCAAGATAGTCGTTTACCAGCAGCCTGGCGTCGCCGCCGAGCACTGTAAGCCTGGGGTCACTGGCGAAAGCAGCAACTGCAAGCAGGCCTAGAACAATAATAACCTTCCTCATTTTTCCTCCTTGTTACACAACAATTCAGCACGACATCTACCGGCTGAACAAAACAGGATTCACAATGAAAACACAGACCATGGACTTTGTGGCTCCTCAACGGTCTGCTGAACCCTCCCCCATGTGCAAGCACACATGCTGTAAATATAACAAGATACTGCTACGACAGAAATACCTGCAGAAAATCGAAAGAGCATCACCGGATTAGCTCCGATTACCGGATGGAGCCCGTTTCGTAATGCTGGTATTTTTACAGCCCCGATTTTTGTGAATATTCCCAGGATGAAAAGAACACTTACAACTGGAATAACAATCTGGAAGAGCAGAGGTCTGCTGTGGCCGGTTGCCCTGCTGTTAAGAGCGACTGCCTGCTCAGTTAAGAAAACCGCAAGGGGGCTGATTGTTGAGCCGTCTCAGGGCTGTACAGGTGGATGTATCGGTTGCAGCCTTCCGGAGAAGCCTTCAGTTCTGGAACCTGAAACACTGGAGGCATGGCTTGGAGTATCCCCTGCGGAGCCTGTTACCATTCACTTCTCGGGGAAACACTCCGACCCGCTGGCATCCCCGGACATAGAGTCTCTGGCAGTTGCGGCACGCAGGCACTGTTCCATGCTTTCCATAAGCACAATAGGTCTTGGTATGAAGCCAGGCCTGGAGCAGCTTGCTGTAGACAGATGGATCTTTTCCATTCCCGCTGCCACTGAAAAGTCCTGGATACAGCTCAGGGGCAACAACCGGCTTCAGGAAGCAATAGAAACTATTAACACCGTGCGGGAAAACAGCACAGCCATGGTGGAAGTGGTCCTGACCATCTGGAAGGCTTCCGCGGACGACATCAAACCGTTCAACGCCTTAAAAAAAACACACAGCTGGAAACACACAAAGGTTGTATTCGGCAGGTTTGATCCCGACGGCTACCATTTCGGAAGGCTTGAAAACATAGCGGTGAACAGCAGGGAGTGCCCCTATTCAGTTGACGAAAACAACACCCTGTCACTTAAAAACACACCACAGGGCTGCCCTCTGTCCGGTTATCTGTTCCTTGACGCACAGGGCACTCTGCGCCCGTGTCCGTTCACCGGCGATGAATCTCCGCACCTCACCGAACCGGAACAGAATTCTTGGAAGCAGGCAGGTGAATGGGTTAAAAACAAGAACGGAAGAGAATACCCTGCCTGCCGCTGGTGTCCGTAGTTAAACTACTGCTGCGCCGCCGGATGACCTCTGTAGAACTCCTCAAAGGCAACTGCGTCCTGTTTTTTCAGCGGATAACCGGTCCAGCCCACATTGCTGTCATTTTTGTTCAGGTAGATACCTCTGCTGAAAAAACTGTTCTTTACCTTCAGCCTTCTTATCGCTGAAAGCTCATGCAGAACGGCACCCTCCACCTGGGCAACGATTTCATCCATCAGCCCACTCAGGTCAGACAACCTGACTCCGTCCTCTGCGGCAAAGTTTCTGATCATCTCCGCAGGGTTCTTTCCCTTAAGTGTAAGCGTTGTTGTCTCAGACCGATACCTTATGTAGCCTTTCACCCGTGTAACTTCAATGGGTACAACCAGAATTCTGTCGTGAGTTCCAACAAGGCAGCCCTTTCCCATACCGGCCGTGCCCACGTAGGTAATGTTATCAGCCAAAACAAAATCTCTTCCCTGTTGCAAAGCCATTTTCTCCCCCTGCAATTAAGAGTTCTCCGTGTATTTAATTCCGCATCATGACCGCTACTATTGCACTTCTTTCGCTGTTTCAACAGTGCCCGGCAGGTCGGTAGTGCTGAGACTCTGCGGCTTTTAATACCAGTGTATTTCTGTGTCTTCTCTTCCCGGTCTACCCTGCTGAGCCGCCTGTTTTAAGAGTTTACCTGCAAAAAGTTGATAACCTTCATACTTTTTCCCTGCAAAAAGTCGTAAATCTTACACCTTTTCATTGAAAGGACAATTTGTTCCTTCATAATCAGGTCATGAGACGCTAAGCAGAACAGGAATTACAGCTGTGGAAGACAGATCCGTACAGGAAGCCCCGTTCAAAATCTCTTTCAGTCTTCAGAGAGAAGTACAGTCCGGAGCTGTCCATAAAACTTGGCGGCTGGAATTTCTCAGCAACAGGCGGTGTTCTCAGTATTCCGCTTTACGCCGCTTCAAAAATACCGGAGTTGATCCAGTAAAAAACGCCGCCTCCTGTGGCAGTGCATTCAAGTGAAGTTCTCAGTACAGGCACATCTCTGCAAGGGATAATACAAGCCGACAGAGATCCCCGCTGTGGGAACACAGTGTCTCAGGCTGTGCGCGACCATTCGCCTGCTGACGATGCTGACCATAGATGAAACCCGAGGAAAGGAATCTCTCGACTGACAGGCAGCTTTGCTTTGACGCCTGAAACTATCTATTTTACGAAGATGTCAGGGGATGCGGAAACTCATGAGGGGAGATTTCAGTTGAGCAGGCTTTTCACAATTACAACGGTTTCAAGTTTTCTGTTACTGGCTGCCTGCGGCAGCGACACAACCGGACCAGGTGAAGCAGGCGACTGGCTTCCCCTGACGGTAAACAACTGGTGGATCACAAATACCTCCGGTTGCTTTACAGAAACCAAAGGAGACACAACCGGTACCTGGAGCGGCACATTTGATGTAAGAATAACCGATGTTGTGCAGCACACAGGCGGTTTCTCCGTTTACAAACAGAGAGCTTTCAGATCCATCACAACCACCACACCGGACACATCATGGACAGCTGTAGACACTCTGTACGCCTACTTTCAGAAAACAGATGAAGAGCTGAGATGCTACGACGATACAACCACGCTTCAGTACGATGTCTGGCTGAGGTTCCCTGTCACCCTTGGCGATACATGGATGAAAACTGACAGTTCACAGATCGAGCTTGAGGTTACCAGCCTCTCTGCAACGGTAACAGTACCTGCCGGTACCTTTGAAAACTGTATCGTAGTGCAGGAGACCGCGCCCATCGGTTCAGGCTTTTCCGTAACCGATCACTACTACCACCGTGGTGTTGGTCAGGTTCAGAATCTGTTCAGTATGGATGGAATGTCCGGCATCATCAAGCTCGACAGCTACAACATTCTATAGAGCAAAAAACTGTGAGTACTGCACCGGAAGGCAGCCGTGAAAACTGAGAAGAAAACAAACAGGAAAACGAGCAAGACAAAGAAAAGAACAGCAAGGGCCACCACCCGCAACAAACGAACACGTGACCCGATAAGAATCTTCATTACCTCTGCCCTGGTTGTAATGGCCGTTGGCTACATAGCCACCGCGACATATCTCTATATCAATCAGAGGAAATTCCTGTACTTTCCCACCGAGGGAGTGCTGCCCACTTCCGAGCAGACTGTTGAAATACAGTCCGGCACTGTTACCCTCAGAGGCTGGGTTGTAAATGAAGGCAGTGAAGACGCAGTCATCTACTTTGGCGGTAACGCCGAGAGACCTGAGGCAAGTCTTGACGACTTCAAGTACCTTCTGGACAAACAGGCCGTCTACATGATCAACTACCGGGGTTACGGTAACAGTGATGGTACCCCTACAGAAAAAGACCTGTTCGTGGATGCCATTGCCATCTACGACCATGTGGCGGCAAGCCACAGCAGCATCAGTGTTGTCGGCAGAAGTCTGGGCACGGGAGTTGCCGTTTTCCTCGCAACGAAAAGAGACATACACAGGCTTATTCTTGTAGAGCCCTACGACTGTCTCGCGAACATAGCCCAGGACATCTACCCTATTTTCCCCATGACGATTCTTATGAAGGACAAGTACGATTCCGCTCAGATGGCTCCCATGATCACCGCACCCACGCTGATTATCATGGCGGAAAACGATGAGGTAATACCAGCCAGATCAACCTACAGGCTCATCTCGGCACTGGACAAGAATATTCTGGAAACAGCAACAGTACCCGAGGCCTCACACAACAACATAAGCGACTACACACAGTACTACATGCTGCTGCGGGATTTCATAAACAAACAGTAACCAGTTATAACTCCCGGCTGCCTGTATAGCTTCTCATTTCTCGGGTAATTACTGTTTTTATCTCTTCCCAGCTGACTTTCTCTATTGTCTGCGGGTCCTGCCCCAGATCAGCATCATCAAAATATGTGAGACTCTTGATGATCTGGAATTCATTCACTGCGGGATACTTGGCTTTGAAAAGACTGAGCATCTCCTTAACTCCATATTCATGAAACAGATAGAATATGTCGTAGAAGTCTTTCTTTGCTCCCCTCCCGGAAATGGCAGATAGTTTCATCGGTATTATATCTTCAATGGAAAGCATCCTGATTCCGTCAATCTGTTCAACCGGATTTAGCAGCGGATATGAATACCTGATAAGATCAACTTTCACAAAACTGTCGTTGCTTCCCGTACTGCACGCAGCATCAAAACTCAGGGAATTCTTTCCTGTTGCTGCATTTGAGATAACAAACTGCTTCTGCAACTCTGTAAGCAATTCTTCCGAATCAAATTGTTTCAGAGTGAACATGCCAATGTCCAGTGAAATTCGATGGCCAGCCTGTAATGCCAGAGCTGTGCCTCCCACAAGAAAGAAATCCTGCAGGCTTTTCTGCGCCATTAATTGTTTCAGTAATTCCAGAGTTTCTTTATGGACGGATCTGTATTGCAGCACCTGAATCTCTCTTTCGGGATGTCGAATATTGCCTTGCAAAAACTCAACGTAATCTTATCCATGTAACGAAGCTGAAGAGCCTCATCTCTTATTCTATCCAGCCCGTAATACCTGCAGAGTTCCTTCCAGTCTTCAAAATTACCTCTGCCCAGTACCCGTCCGATCACAAAGCGTGCATTACTCTCATAATCGATACCATCAAAGCTGACATCCCAGAACAAAGTTCTTCTTAAAACGGGCTTTACTCTTTTCATATCAGCAATTTAACCTCTTCTGACAACAGTGTCAATCAATATCCGGCAGGAATAATAACACCTGATAACTCTACTCGCAGGCAATCTGTTTGAGTATCCTCAATGCCACGGCAGCGGCACCAACACCGTTGTCTATGTTAACAACGCTTACCCCCGGACTGCATGAGCTGAGGGATGAAAAAAGTGCTGTGAAGCCATCCAGAGAGACTCCGTAACCGGTGCTTACAGGCAGTGCTATAACCGGACCGGGGAACAGTCCGCCCAGTACACTTACAAGTGCCGCGTCCATACCGGCGCACGCAATACACACAGATGCTGAAAGAATGTCAGGCAGCACTGCACCAAGCCTGTGTATACCGGCTACACCCACATCAGCTGCCAGCTTCACAGGAACGCCCATTGTCTCAAGAACAGTTACCGCTTCCCCTGCAACCGGCAGATCGGAGGTTCCTGCTGTAACAACCACAACCGAGCCTGTTGTCTTGAATGAGCCGGTGTATTCTCCCACAACAAACATCCGTGAGAGGGTATCCATCTTCCCTGTGGGAAAAGCTTCCTGAAGAAATGAATCAAAGCCCTCCGGGACTCTGGATACAATAGCCAGGCCTGTTCTTTTGAAAAGAGATTCCGTGATGGCGGTAACCTGCTCTGCGGTTTTACCCTGGCCGAACACCACCTCCGGCAGAGGCTGCCTCCCGCCCCTGTGGGAATCAACCACAGAGAATCCCAGGTCATCCAGCCCCGCTTCACGGAGCAGAGATACAGCTTCACCGGGTTCTATACCCGCGGCCTTCAGCACCTCAAGCAGTTGTTCAGCGTTCAAATAGATCTGCCGCCTTTCCCCTGGCCTGCTGCAGAACAACCTTCACCGGTACCCCGGCAGCTTCTGCAAGCGCAACACAGTCTTCAAACTCAGGCTCTGCGCTGACCAGTCTGTTCCTGTAGTACCCAAGCTTCACTGAAACTTCACCGTAACCGGTAACAACCTTCTTGAACTCCCGCGTCAGCACCACCCTCTTCTCATCGGAGATCCTAACTCCCAGGGTGGTGGACTGCGAAAAAACCACATCAAGAATCGCATCTGTTTTATCCTCCGGAAGATGCACCACAAGCTCCGCGGCAGGTCTTCCCTTTTTACCGAAACATTGTCTGGCATAACAGTCAAGTGCCCCCGCCCGAAGTATCCTGTCATTCAGCACCGGCCAGATCCTCGGATCGAGGTCGTCTATCACAGCCTCAATTTTTATACAGCTGCTGTTTGAGTGAGTATCTGAGGTCTCTCCCACCACTATCCGCAGCAGATTTGCCCTTGTCTCTCCATCTCTGGTTCCGGCACCCATTCCATTTGTAAGACCTCTGTAAACCGGAGGAGTACCCCACGATTCAACCAGAGCGGTCAGTACAGCCGCACCTGTAGGTGTTGTAAGCTCATTAGGCTCATCTGTCTGCACAACGGGAACACCCTTCAGCAGCCTTGCTGTTGCCGGTGCCGGCAGAGGCAGTGTACCGTGGGCACAGTCTACAGTACCTGTGCCCACGGAAACCGCGCTGGAATACACAGCTTCAACTCCCAGCAGGTGCAGACCCAGGCAGCTTCCCACCACGTCAATAATAGCATCCATGGCACCAACTTCGTGAAAGTGAACCTCTTCTATGCCAATGCCGTGAGACTCCGCTTCTGCTTCCGCCAGACGCTGAAAAGCTTTCAATGCTTTTTCCTTTACCCAGGGATCAAGAGCGGAGGGTTCAATAATGTTCCTGATATCAGAAAGATGCCTGTGCACATGCTCATGGGGAACTGTAACCTCTACATGGGTTCCCTGCAGGCCTCCCCGCTGTACCTTTTTCGCTTCAATACTCCAGCCTGAAACAGGCAGCTTCTTCAAACCTTCAATCAGATCATCTACCGCAAGACCATTATCAACAAGCGCTCCCAGAATCATGTTGCCTGAGATGCCGCTTACCGGGTTAAATACTGCAATCTTCATTGTGATAAATCCCAACTATCTTTGTATGTTACATAAAACTTTGAGAGTTATATGATAAGCAAAAGCAACGGTAAAGGAAGACCCTATGAGCAGCATCACCCGGCAGTTTTACCCTGCACTGGCACACCGGTTTGCAAGAGCCGGGAAAACAGGCATTCTGGTATCCGGAGGTATGGACAGCGAGATTCTGATGAGGGCCGCCGCGGATGTGCTGGGTAACACTGCAACTGTTGCCTTCATTGCTGTTACTCCTTTCCTTGCGGAGTACTACCTCTCAGTTACGGAAAAGTTTACAAAGGAAACAGCTGTTGAACTCATCCGCGTACCTGTAGACACCCTCTGTGTCACAGAGGTAAGACTTAACACCAGTCAGAGGTGTTACCACTGCAAAAAAGCCATCTTCGGCAGGGTAAAACAAGTTGCTGAGGAAATGCGGATCACCACCCTTGCAGACGGAACCACTCTCAGCGACATTTCAGAATACCGCCCCGGTCTGAAAGCCGCTGAAGAACTGGGCATACAACATCCTTTCCTGGCAGCTGAAATGACCGGGACAGATGTTTTAGCCCTGGGAAAACACCTGGGAATGAACAGCACCAGCCGCCCTTCCGATTCCTGCCTCGCTACAAGGATTCCTGAGAACACTGTTATTACCCCTGAATTGCTGGCTGTTACGGCTGAGATAGAGCAGCCGCTGAGACCACACGCAAAATACCGTCTGAGAGCCCAGGTATCACATGAAGGGATAACTCTGGAATATCAGACAAAGGATAAAAAGCTTGTGGATGCCCACAGGCAGGAACTGAACAGCATTGCCGAATCACACGGACTGGGCATTGCTTTTCATGAAAACTCCTGAATTCATGAAGGGGAACTTTTTACAGACCTTGTTGTACCCATATAAAGTAATTAGAATCCGGTGTTGTGGAGGAAATATTATGAGATTTCTGAATTGGCCGCACGCCATTATCGGTTTTCTTATAGGGATAGCGCTCATCCTCTATGTCAGAGGGGAACAGAGTGCGGAGGTTTCTGTTCAGAATACTCCTGAGGTTGTGGAGGTGCAGGCAGAATGACTGAGAAAGTAGTGTCCTTGTCCGGTGGGCTGGTGCTGGGAATGGTGTTCGCACTGTTTCTCGGTATAGGTGCCACCCAGCACATTTCGTCAACAGTACACTTCGAAGTGCCATCTGTTATGCAGATGACCATTGCTCAAACTACACACAGCAACTCTGCTCCTGCTTCTGATACAACACCGGCAGTTAACACAACTACCCCTGCGAATGAGGACAGTGGCAGAATCACAAGAATCGCCACCGTTACTGAAACCACCGACCCGGTTATTGCACAGGCAACAACGACAAACACAGCACCCAAAAACTGGGAATATGACACTTCTCCTAAAGTCGACAACGAGCTTCGCAGAGCCAACCTGCTGCACACCAGCATTGCGTCAAACACCGGAGCAACAAACACCTATTCTGGTCTGGGTATGACAGCAGCAAGAGAAAACAACTTCGTTGCAATAGCAGGCAGCTCTGAAAACGGAGCCAACTACAGCGGTGGCCATACACCATCGTTCATCGATAGCAAGCCGCAATCACACGGTTCTCCGGCCATTGCCCAGAACGACCCGGACAACGACCCGGAAGATGATCCTTCAATCTCCGGCAGCGGATCAGCCAAACCAGGTCCTGCCCCAGGTCCTGATTCCATCTCAGATGACAACACAATGCGACAGGTCGACCCTGTAAGACCGGGCCACAGTTACGCCGATGTACAGTTCGGCGGAGGCTCGGAATTCAATCCCGGCAGCATCAGAATCTCCCAGGACGGCCGACACAAACCTGAATTCGACTGAAAGATTTAATCATACAACAGAAGGCTGGAGCAAAATGCTTCAGCCTTTTGCTTTAATAGAAATCTCTCATGAAGAAACATATCTCGTAAAATATTACGACATACACTTTGTTTTCAATATATTTCGTCATATATTGCGGAATAAGAAGGGCGAAGTAATGAAAATAACAAATCAGTTATCAGAGAAGGCTGTTCTTGAAGAGCTGGCACAAAGACTGCTCCACCACCGGGTGGCACTCAACTTAACTCAGGAAGAGGCAGCTGAATCTTCGGGATTGGGAAAACGAACTCTTGAAAGAATAGAATCCGGCGAGGATTTCCGGGTATCCAGTCTTATCAAGTTACTGAAAACTCTTAATATGCTTGAAGCACTGGATGAGTTAATCCCCCCGGAGCAGAGCAGCCCTATCCAGCTTCTTGAGATGAAGAAACGCAGGAAGAAACGAGCCTCCACCGCCAGAAAATCCCAGGCAAAAGAGCCATGGCGCTGGGGTGACGAAAAGTGACCACTCTTGCCGAGGTAACACTCTGGGGCAGCAGGATTGGTGTAGTGGCGTTAAGTGATGATTCCAGAACAGCCACTTTCCAGTACGATCAGAAGTTTTCCCGGAGCGGAATTCAGATATCCCCTCTCGAAATGCCGCTTTCAAATCAGTTGTACTCATTTCCGGAACTGTCTCAGAAATCTTTCCACGGCTTACCTGGGTTACTTTCCGACTCTCTGCCCGACAGGTTCGGGAATGCTCTCATAAACCGCTGGCTGGCTCG
>QNDR01000037.1 GCA_003646025.1 Candidatus Fermentibacterota bacterium | reverse complement strand
GAAAGCGGAAGCTCCTGCGAAAGCAGAAGCTCCAGTTGAAGAAAAGACTGAAGTGAAAGCCGCAAAGAGCGAGGAGGCATAGATATGGCTGTTGATGCAAAATCAGTAAAAGAACTGAGAAATATATCCGGTGCCGGAATGATGGAATGCAAAAAAGCACTTGACAAAGCAGATGGCGACATAGAGGCTGCACTTAAGTATCTGCGGGAACAGGGCGTCAAGGTCGCTGCAAAGAGAGCGTCCAGACAGGCCAATGAAGGTCTTGTGTTTTCCTACATCCACGGACCAGGCAAACTTGGTGTTCTTGTGGAAATTAACTGCGAGACAGATTTTGTTGCGCGTACTGACGATTTCAGGAACTTCTGCAAGCTTGTGGCAATGCACATTGCAGCAGCAGCGCCGGAGTATGTATCGCGTGAGGAAGTACCTGCTGACAAGGTTGAAGATGAAAAACAGTTCCTTCTGAAGCAGCTTGCGGAATCCAACAAGCCTGAGAATATTAAAGCAAAGATTGTTGAAGGCAGAATGGAAAAATTCTACAGCGAGATCTGCCTC
This sequence comes from Candidatus Fermentibacterota bacterium, assembly GCA_003646025.1. Taxonomy (GTDB): domain Bacteria; phylum Fermentibacterota; class Fermentibacteria; order Fermentibacterales; family JCC-6; genus Sabulitectum. The sequence goes on along the minus strand of QNDR01000037.1, from coordinate 21,649 downwards.
CTTGATCAGGAATGGATACACGACTCTGAAACTGGTAAAGTGGCGGATGCACTGTCAGCCATTGTTGCCAAAATCGGAGAGAACACAGTTATCAACAGATTTGCGCGTTTTCAGATAGGCGGTTAGTATGAATGACGGATCCGGTAAAGCACCCCGGGTTCTCTTAAAGCTCAGTGGAGAGGTTCTGGCAGGTTCTGTCGGAAGTGGATTTCACCGTGATACCGTCTTCAGAATTGCCGAGGTTCTGGTTGAAGTTGCCTCTGCCGGGTATCAGCTTGGTGTTGTCACCGGCGGAGGGAATTTTGCACGGGGCAGAGAGCTTTCCGCTTTCACCAGAACCCGGGCGGATTACATAGGTATGCTTGCCACGGTGATGAACTGTCTGGCAGTATCAGATTCAGTGGAAAAGCACGGCGGCAGGGCTGCTGTGCTTTCTGCTATTCCCGTACCGGAGGCTGGAGTTGAGCTGTTTTCTCCAGTTAGAGCAAAAGCTCTTTATGCTGAAGGGAACATTGTTTTTTTCGCAGGCGGAACTGGGAATCCGCTTTTATCAACAGACACAGCTGCCGCTTTAAGAGCGGCACAAACCGACTGCTCGGTTTTGTACAAGGGAACCAGGGTAGACGGGGTTTACGATTCTGATCCTGAAAAGAACCCTGATGCCCGGAGGTTCAGCCAGTTAAGCTACAGAGAGGTTCTGAACAGAGATCTTCAGGTTATGGATGCAGCAGCAGTTGCAGTGGCCAGAGACAATTCTCTTCCAATAGTTGTATTCGACATTACAGATCCGTACAATTTTGTGAAGGTCCTCAGGGATCACAGCCTGGGTACGGTTGTGAAGGGGGAATAATCATGTTTGATGAAATACTACTAGATCTGGAGGAACGCGCAGAAAAAACTACGCACAACACCTCCCGAGAAATGTCTGTTGTAAGAACAGGCAAAGCCAGTCCTGCCCTTCTGGATAATATCCGTGTTGAAGTCTGGGGAGACAAACTTCCCCTTAAGCAGGTTGCCGGTATAAGTGCTCCTGAACCAAGGCTTCTGGTTATTCAGCCCTGGGATGCTTCCACAGCACCTGCCATTGCAAAAGCAATAGAAGCAAGTGATCTGGGTCTTCGGGCGAACATAGACGGTCCCGTCATAAGAATTCCAATACCAAAGCTCAGTGATCAGCGCCGCAAAGATCTGATAAAACACGTAAAAAAGCTGGCTGAGGTGGGGAAAACCGCTATCAGGAACATCCGCCGCGATGCAAATGATTCCCTGAAGAAAGCGAAGAAGAGCGGCGAAATTACAGAAGACCAGGAAAAGAAAGCATTAACTGAGGTTCAGGCTGTGGTGGATAGAGCAGTAAGGGAGATAGACAGGCTTCTCAAGCTAAAAGAAGAAGACATTCTTGAGGTCTGAGACTGAACCAGGTTTAAGACACATAGCCATCATTATGGATGGCAACGGCAGGTGGGCACGTAAGCGGGGACTCGCCCGTATCAAAGGGCATACTGCTGCAGAAAAATCCATTCATGACGCTGTTGAGGTCTGTGGCGAGGAAGGTATAAAGTACCTTACTCTTTACGCATTTTCAACAGAAAACTGGTCACGACCCAGGGCTGAAGTAAACTTTATTATGAAACTGCTCAGCAGGTTTATAAAGGGAAACATAGATGAGCTTCATCGCAAGAATGTCAGGCTTCGAACCTCAGGTCGCCTGTACGATATTCCTGACGGTCCACGCAGTGATCTGGAGAGGGCAATACAGCGCACTTCGGCCAATACAGGGCTCAATCTTGTTCTGGCGCTCAGTTACGGTGGTCGCGCGGAGATTCGCGATGCGGTAGCCATTATTGCAGAAAAGGCAGCGTCTGGTGATCTGCTCCCCTCCGATATCTCAGAGGAAACAATTTCAAACAGCTTGTACAACCCGGATATACCTGATCCCGATGTTATCATCAGAACCAGCGGTGAGCAGAGGCTTTCAAACTTTCTTCTCTGGCAGTCTGCCTACAGTGAGTTTGTTTTTACACCGGTTCTGTGGCCGGATTTTCATGCAGAAGAACTAAGGGATTCTTTGAGTGAATTCAGAGCGAGAAAGAGAAGATTCGGGGGGCTGGAGTAGAATATGGTATTCCCTAAACTCTCCGGTCGTCTGCTAATAGCTATTCCAGGCATTGCTCTGTTTCTTGTTGTTCTCTTCAAACTTCCGGTTTTGTGGGGAGTGTTTCTGTTTTCCACCCTTGCCCTGCTGGCAGGGTACGAATCCACTGCATTGTGCGTTCCCCACGGGCTGAACGAATTTTCCAGAGTACTTGTGGCATTCTTTGCCGGTGTAAGCACATACTTTATAGCAGTGGAGCATGTTCTGCAGATACCAGCTCTCATCCTGCCCGGTGCGGCAGTTGCTGTAAGTATTCTTCACAGTTCAGGCCCTGTACACTCGAGAAGGCGCATAGCCGGTACTGCGGGGCTTGCCTCTCTATACGCCATGGGTTTCGGGCTTATGGGCCGATTGTTCCTGAGTATGGGGCCATGGGTAATTCTGGTGGTTCTAGCGATCTGCTGGGTGGGGGACAGTGCAGCTTACTTTGTCGGGGTTTCCATGGGGAAAAACAAACTTATGCCCAAAGTCAGTCCGAAGAAATCATGGGAGGGTCTTTTCGGTGGTCTTGCCGGGTCAATTGTCGGTGCTCTGGGAGCTGGATATTTCACAGAAATACCCTTTGTTTCGCTGCTTGTTCTCGGATTTGCCGGAGGTGTTGCCGGCGTGTACGGAGATCTGTTTGAATCCGCGCTGAAAAGAGATGCCGGAGTTAAGGATTCCAGCAGTATTCTGCTGGGTCACGGAGGAATACTTGACAGATTCGACAGCGCTGTTGTTGTAGCGCCTGTTGCTATGGTTGTGCTGCATCTGTTTGGACTGATTTCAAAATGAGCAGGCGGGTGGCCGTTCTTGGCTCAACGGGATCTATAGGCAGCCAGGCACTTGAAGTTATAGAGCGAAGCGGAGAGCTGGTACTTCACTCTATAGTGTGCGGTTCTTCTGTTGGCAAGCTTCTGCAGCAGACCGACAGGTATTCTCCTTCTTATTCTGCAGCCACCGGGTCAGGCATGGAGACTGATGTCCTTTCACGCGCGATGGATGGTGCCGACATGGTTTTGAACGCTATTGTCGGAAGTGCGGGGTTGAAGGCAAGTCTTATGGCCCAGGAGAGAAAGATTCCTCTCGCGCTTGCCAACAAAGAGAGTCTCGTTGTGGGAAGTGATCTGCTCCGGCAGCATCTGTCAGATGGTCTTGTTATTCCTGTGGACAGCGAACACAGCACTGTTTTCAGGTGTCTTCAGGGAGAATCAAGACCCGTCAGAAGAATAGTGCTTACCGCTTCTGGCGGATCGCTTCGGGACACACCCCTCAATGGCATATACAATGCTTCCCCTGAAACAGTTCTTGCTCACCCCACATGGGAAATGGGAGGGAGGATCACTGTGGATTCTGCGAGCATGGTAAACAAAGCTTTTGAGGTTATTGAAGCCAGAGCTCTGTTCCCGGGTATACCTGTGGACGCTGTTATCCACAGAAGCAGCATTGTTCACTCTCTGGTTGAATCTGCAGACGGGGCATGGAAAGCTCTTCTCGGTCTTCCGGATATGAAAATCCCCATTGCCTGGGCACTGCTTTATCCTGAACTCCCTGCTTATGCCGTTGCTTCGGAGAATCCTGTCGACTGGGGTAGCATTTCTTTTGTCCCAATGGATAAACACCGGTATCCGGCGTTCTATGCTGTTCTTGAAGCAGCCGATTCCGGAGGAACAGTTACAGTTGCAGCAAACGCGGCCGATGAGATTGCAGTTGAGGCATTTCTGAAGAGGGAAATACCATTTGGAGCGATTGCGGAGATTATTGAGCAGGTAACAAGTCTTACGAAGCCGGAGCCTGTAATAGATTTTGATCACATTATGCAGGTGGATTCCACAGCACGGAAAAGTGCCCGAAAGGCGGTAGATCGTCTATGCTCTCTGTTGTAGCGGTTGTTGTTGGTCTGGGAATGATTGTTTTTTTTCACGAGCTGGGTCACTTCTGGGTATCGAAGGCTGTGGGGCTTCCTGTGGAGAGATTCAGCATTGGATTTCCCCCGTTTGTTTTCCGGAAGCAGGCAGGTGAAACAGAATACTGTATTGGCTCCATACCGCTTGGCGGTTATGTGAAGGTTAACCTGGGTGTTGGTACAGAGACAGTGTCTTCGGTGGCGTGGTGGAAACGGGCGCTTGTTGTTCTTGCAGGTCCGGCGATGAACCTTGTTCTTGCCGCGGTTCTGATGTTTGTTGTTCTGGGTGTTGTCGGTACGGAGGTTCCCGTGGTTGCCACCACAGTGGGAACTGTCCACATGGCAGGGCTTGAAACAGGTGACAAAATCCTGAAAGTTTCAGGAACACCGGTGGAGAACTGGACGGCTCTTTACGAACTTGTGGAACAGCAGGGCAGTGGAGAATTTCTGGTTCAGCGTGGTGACGAAACTCTTTCTGTTCCCTTCGATCTGTCTCCCGACAGTGTTCCAGGGTTTACTCCCCTGCTGCCAACCATCGTTGAATCAACCATCGGGATGCCTGCCTACGAGGCGGGTATCAGATCCGGGGACAGCATAATCTCTGTTAATTCAGCACCGGTTATTGATTTTTCCGAGTTGCAGCACGAGGTATCTCAGTTTGATGGCTCATTCCTCGAAGTAGTCTTTGCAAGAAACGCGGTGGTGGATACTGCGTGGATAGAACCAATGGATTACGATGGAAGAAACATAATCGGTGTAACAGCTCTTGGCGAGACAGAAACCATGAAACTGCCGCCTGCCCGGGCTTTTACCGTAAGTATCAGAGCTGCCCTGGGGGGTGCCGGAACTTTCTTTACCAGTCTTATTCAGATGGCTGTTAAACCTGCAGAACTGATCAGAATGTCTGGAGGACCTGTCTTTGTCGCGGAAACACTTGGGCAGCAGGCCGGGTTCGGTCTTTCAAGGTTCCTTGAAACCATTGCCTATTTTTCACTTGCTATAATGGGTTTTAACCTGCTTCCTCTACCCATTCTTGATGGAGGACAGTTCCTGTTCATCCTCTACGAGGGGATAAGACGGAAGCCTGCATCGGCAAAGGTGGTTCAGGTGGCACAGCACATTGGAATTATGCTTCTGCTCCTGCTTTTTGCCGCGGTGATTTTCAAGGATATATCAAGGGTTGTAACAAGGATAAGGTAATATTTCATAAGAAGTTTCAGTTCTGTTTTCAGACAGAACATGCCTCTGCTGTTGTTAAAGTGCTGCTCTAACGCTATTCACAAGTTGCTACAGAAGGTCGGCCTGTGCAGCTTCCAGCCGGGACTGCTGTTCCAGCTGATCAAGTTTTGATGCTGTGTCTGCTGCAGCTCTGAAAAACACCGGCCATACTTCAGTGTGGGACTGTGCCAGATTTTCAAGTTCATCAAGGAGTTCCTGACCCGGCGGTTCGGACCATCCGGTGCTGTCCGGCATATAGGAAAGATTCCGTGCCAGCATTCCTGCTCCGGTTGTTATGACATTCATTTGTTCCACAGTGAGCTCTGAGGCAGATTTATCACTGCAGGAGGCTGCTGCAAGAAACAGTGTCAGAACAAAAACTGTTTTACTCATGGTGTTACCATGCCCTGTGTAATGAGACGGGCACATTCCCGTTCCACATTACTATAATACATGCATAGATTGTGAATGGTTTTCTTACCTGAAGGGGGAAACTTGAGGTTCTTTGTTCTGCTGCCTTTGCTTTTTTCAGTTACGCTGTATGCCACAGAGTATGGCCGTACCAAGATAACCGGAACTGATGAAGGCTGGTGGGTTATTCAATCAACCCACTTCGATGTGTACTTTGAAGAGGGAAGTGAGAGTGTAGCGGAAAGCACAGTTGTTATTGCCGAGAGAGAGATTCAGCTGCTTGGAGATACATTTAACTACCTTCCTTCAAACCCTATACCCGTAATTGTATACCGTTCACCTGCAAGATTCCGTCAGACCACCCTCAGTGCCGGTGACATGGGAGAGGGCGTAGGAGGGTTCACAGAGTTTTACAAGGGCAGAATCGCTGTTCCATACACGGGAATATGGAGTGAGTACAGGCATGTTCTGGCTCACGAGTTAAGCCATGCCTATGTGTTCGATATGATGTTCAGAAGGGAACTGACTGATATTATCAAGAGCAGGGCACCTCTGTGGGTGATGGAGGGTCTTGCAGAGTACACATCTCTGGGGTGGGATACAGCAAGCGAAATTGAGTTCAGAGATATGGTTATCAACAACATGATTGTCAGTGTAGGAGAGCTCAGCAGAAGAACAGATTACCTTGTCTACCGCGAAGGGCAGGCGATCTATCACTTCATGAATGAACGCTACGGTGAGCAGAGATATCTGGAATTCGTCCAGCATATGAAAGACAAAAATGGTATTGAGGGTGCTATTTCTGAAGCTTTTAACATGACTGTAGACCAGTTCAGTGAGAGATTTATAGAGTGGGCCAGAGAAACTTACTGGGCGGATGTATCTGATGGCGGGAGTCCTTCGGATATAGGTACACCGGTGATGCAGGGTGAAGGTAGAAGGGCGTCAAGACTGAACATTGCCGGACCGGTGATTTCCCCTGATGGTTCAAAAATTGCCGGGTGCGAATACTTTCACGCAAGGTTTTCAGGTGTTGTTCGCTCTGCTGTAGACGGAGAAGTGATTTTCCGGCCTGTAGACGGAGGGGGAGTGTTCGAAGAAGCTGTCTCGCCTATGTACCGGACAATGGCTTTTTCCCCGGGATCAGATTCGATTGCAGTAGCCTTTCACCTGGTGGAAAATGATGGCTTAAAGATCTCAGCCATAGATGGAGAGCCCCGCACTGTTCCAGTGGAATTCGAGATGATCCGGGATCCTGCATGGAATCCTGAAGGCGGGCAGATCGCTTTCAGTGCCCTTCAGGATGGCTCGCTTGACATCTGGCTTTACGATATTGATTCACAGCAGCTTTCACGAATCAGCGACAACGAGCAGGGAGAATACGATCTGTGGTGGGGTAGTAAAGGAATTCTTTGTGTATCCGAGGAGCCGTCCCAGGGAACCAGAACGCTGGAACGCTGGAATGTTGATGGAGATGTTGAAGTGCTGCATGTATGCAACGAAAATATTTCCTCCCCTGTGGAAACCCCAGAAGGAGTAGTTTTTATTTCATCTGAACAGGGAGAGCCCAACTTTTTTCTTCTCCAGGCAGATTCTCTTCCAATTGTCAGACTCACAGATCTTTACATAACTCCGCGCTTTACATCCTGGGCTGACTCATGTGGTATTGCTCTTTTTCAGGCGGCGGACTGGACAGGCTCCGGGTTGTTTGTCGTCAGTGATCTGGATACCAGGAGAATTGACCAACATTTTTCAGTTCACGAATGTGGGGACCGTCCTGTACCGGAAGATATCGGTCACTACACCCCGGAAAACTGGCGGATTTCTCAATACCAGCCGGAGTTTTCACTTGATCAGGTGTCTGCCAATGCCGGATTCGATTCTTATTCAGGTTTAACAGGGAATTCATTGTTTCTTTTCAGTGATATACTTGCCCTGCACCAGATGGGTATTCTGGCTAATTTCAGCGGACAGGTCAGCGATATGGATCTTGCTGTGGACTACAGAAACCTGCAGCACAGAAACCAGTATCATGGTGGGGTTTACCGTTTTGTGTCGAGATATATTTTTGAGGACTCTCAGGGTTACAGAGACTATGTGCGTGATATAAATCTTGGGGGAACCCTGGGGCTGAATTATCCATTTACAAAAGCACTGCATGCAGGACTTGCCGCGAATTACAGAAGGGTTTCAAGAGAAGGGCTCTGGTCCAACGATGTGCTTTTCAGGGAGAACATTTTTTCTGTTAGAACCAACCTTGTCTACGACAATGCCCTGTGGGGTGCGGTAGGTCCGAGAGTAGGCAGCCGGATGAGCGTCAGCTTTGATTATGCACCGGGATTCTGGGATAACGCCGAGTATTTTACAGCAATGCTGGATCTTCGTGAATACACATGGATATCGTCGGAGGTTACTCTGGCCGCCAGACTGGCAGGCGGTATAAGTTTTGGAGAAAATCGCCAGAGATTTTTTCTCGGCGGAGCACTGCCCCACAGAAGAAGCACCGGTGATGTTGAGGGTGTAGGGGATGTGTTTCAGTTTTATGCCAGTTATGCGGATCTGCTTCGCGGCTGGGATTACGTTTCCCTGAATGGAACGAGATATGGCGTGGCATCCGTTGAATTCCGTTTTCCTGTTCTTAATTATCTCAGCCTTGCAGCTCCGATTCCAGTTACATTTACCAGAGGCAGAGGAGTCATATTTACAGACCTCGGGTTTGTCTCTGATGACCTGAGTACATTCAAAGGAGCCAGTGGAGCAGATGGATACAGGCTGGAAGATATCAAGATGTCTTTTGGAACGGGATTCCGACTGAATGTTGGCTTTTTTGTGTTGAGAACTGATATTGCATGGCGAACGGATCTGGCCGGTGTAAGTCAGAAGCCGAAGTACTACTTCACAGTATCTACAGAGTTTTAAGGGGAGATAGTTTATGAGACTGGTTCTTGCAGCACTTGTGCTTTTTTCCGCCGGTGTTTTTGCCTGGCAGTGTCCTTCCTGCGGTACGGAGAACGAGGGTTCATTCTGTGTGCAGTGTCACCTGCCGGAACCTCCTTCCGGTATGGCTTTTGTTCCGGCAACAACAGTCCAGATCAATGGAAGCCCGGTTGATGTTCCCGCCTTTTTCATAGACAGTCTTCCGGTGACCTACAGAGAATTCCTTCCCTGGCTCAACGAATCAGGTTTTGGTGTTGAAGAACTGGGCATAATTATTACCGGTGGCGGTGATGAGTCCATGCAGTTTCTGGCTTTTACACCGTTTATGGGCGCACAGGAAGGGGGAATTACCGTTCCTTCCCAGTGTCTTGAAAATCCTGTTGCTTCAATAACCTGGAGTGGAGCCCAGTCTTTCCTCTCTGATTCCGGGAAGAGACTCCCGACCCTTGCGGAAATGGAGGCTGCTTCTTCCCTGGGTCTGATAGATGTCTGGGACTCTTACGAGGTAATGCAGATGTTTGCCGGACAGATGCAGGATTCCATGGGAGAACTACTTGGAACACTCAACCGGCAGGCCATGTTTGCAGGATACAGTACCGCGAATGAACGGATTATGTGGGAACTCACTGGCACCGCATTCGGTGGAGACCCGCTTGCCACTGCTGCATCTGTCGATGTGCACTTTGTAACCCTTTTCAAAGCTCTCAGTGAGCCGGTCCTTTCTTCAACTGAAAGAGAACTGGGCTATTTCAATGTGATATTCAGAGGGGCCATTGAGGTCCCGGGTGATTTCTGAAAGGAGTCAGATAATGAAAGTACTGCTTGTATCAGCTATTCTTGCTCTTGTTGCTCTTAGTGCCTGCGGAGGCAGGGAAGTTACAAGAACTGAAACGGACACAGTTACAGATCTCAGCGGATACTGGAACGATACTGATGCCCGCATCGTTGCCGATTCCATTGTTGACCAGTGTCTCAACGGCCGATGGTTTGATGTACAGGAAACACGTGACAGTAGAGTCTCGGACCTCCCCGTAATTGTTGTCGGAGGTGTGCGCAACCAGAGTACAGAGCACATCAATGTTGATGTGTTCATGTCTGAAATCGAAAGATCTCTGCTTAATTCAGGACGTTTCCAGATTGCTGCAGGCGGCCGCGAGCGAGACGAAGTTCGGGATGAGAGAGCGGATCAGTCTGTTTTTGCTTCTCCGGAAACTGCTGCTGAATTCGGTCGTGAAGTTGGGGCAGACTACGTAATGACTGGAACAGTGAACTCAATTGAAGATCAGGAAGACGACACAAGAGCTATTTTCTATCAGGTTAACATCGAGCTTATCGATGTTGAGACTGCTCTTAAGGTGTGGATGGGTTCAACAGAGATAAAAAAGATCATAGAGTGGTAGCATGAAGAGTCTCCTTGCTGCTGCGGGGTTTCTGCTTGTAATGTCGTGTGCGGTGGCGTACACAAACACCATGGTTCCTGTAATACGAGATCTTGGAAACGGGAACAGCCAGCAGGCCATATCAACGCTGAAAGATGTTTTTCCCGACACCACAGGCAGAGATCGCCTGTTGTACCTTATGGAGCTTGGGAATCTGGCCAGATATGCCGGAATGCAGAGCATAGCTCAGTCCGTTCTTCTTCAGGCAGACAGGTTGAGTGACAATCTTCGAGGAACAGATCTGGAACAGCAGGCTCAGTCGATGGTCACCAGTGATCTTGCACTGGATTTTCGCGGTGCAGATTACGAGAAGGTCTTTATCAACTACTGTCTTGCTTCAAGCTATGCAGAATCAGGCAACATCGAAGATGCAGTTGTAGAGGCGAGACGGGTGAATGAAAAGCTCAAGGAAATCAACACCGCGTACCAGAGAAACCCGAACCGGTATACCGATGATGCTTTCGTCAGGTATTTTATGGGCGTTCTTTACGAGATGGATGGTGACTACGACGATGCACTGATCAGTTACCGTCTGGCCCTGGCAACCTACGATTCCGTTTACGTGGAAGACTACCGGCTTCCCGCTCCCACTCAGCTCAAACTTGACGTCATGCGTCTGGCAGAATACAACGGTTTTGAAAGCCTTGTTTCAACCTTTGAAACCAGATGGCCGAAGTTGAACTGGGAGGGAACAGGACCATCGTCAACCATGGGTGAAATAGTAGCAGTGGTTGAGCTTGGCAGTATTTCGTCCAGAAGAGCCTCGGATTTCACTGTGTATGTTGATGACAGGGTATACAGCCTGGCTCTTCCAGTAATACCTGAATTTGCAAGGAGAAGAGTGACCGGTGCAATTACTGCAGGAAACGAAACTGCACCTCTTTTTCTTGTGGAAGATCTGAATGGAATTGCCAGGGAGAACCTTGAAGACGAAGCTGGAAGAAACATAGCCAGAGCCGCTGCCAGACTGGCAGTGAAGGCCGGACTGTCCAGCCTTGGAGAGAACATCACAGAACAGCTTACCGATAATGAAAATGTAAGTTCCGGTGTGGGACTGGTTCTGAGCATAATCGGTGCTGCCACAGAGCAGGCTGATCTCCGAGCCTGGCTGACCCTTCCGGCACAGATTCAGATGTGCCGTCTGCAGGTTCCTCCCGGTTCATGGCCGGTAACCATAACCGTCAATGGAAGGCAGTATAGTCACGCCCCTGTAACTGTCAGGCCGGGGGAAGTCTCCCTTATCTTTCTCAGAGAGGATTTTTAGCTTGAACATTGCTTCTATTATCGACCACACGCTTCTCAGACCCGATGCCACCGGTGAAATGATAGAAAAGCTCTGTGGTGAGGCTGTAGAATACCAGTTTTACTCGGTTTGCATAAATCCTCTGTGGGTACCTTTTGCCAGCGAACTACTGACTGAAGAATCCCCGCTGGTGTGTTCCGTGGCAGGTTTTCCGCTTGGGGCTTCACCGCTGGTTGAAAAGGAAGCAGAGTGGGCCGTGGCAAACGGGGCTGGAGAAATAGACATGGTTCTCCCTGTGGGACTTCTGAAACAGGGCGATAATGCAGGAGTTCTCCAGGTGATCAGTAAGGTCGTTAATGTCGTCCCGGATACACCAGTTAAAGTTATTCTTGAAACCTGTCTCCTCACCGATGAAGAGAAGGTAACGGCCTGTTCTATTTCAATGGATGCTGGTGCGGCTTTTGTAAAAACCAGTACCGGCTTCTCAAAAAGCGGGGCAACTTTGCATGATGTCCGTCTTATGAGCAAATCTGTGGGTCAGTTCATGGGTATAAAAGCTTCCGGAGGAGTCAGAAATTACGATACGGCGATTTCAATGCTGGAAGCCGGTGCGACAAGAATAGGAACCAGCAGTGGAATAACAATAGTTAATGGCAGTAAATAAAGAATTCAATACAAAGAAAGCGGGCAATCGGAGGGGTCGGCCGATTGCCCGCCAGAGAACCCGGTGCGACTGGTTAGGTTTCAATCCTCTCAGGCTGATCCGGGAGGGGGTTCAGACCGGCCATACAATAAGGATAAAAACAGGGAGTGCCGCGATCGCCACCGTCAGCATCAACCAGCTCCTGATTCCGGGTTTGTACATCTTGTATCCTCGTTTCTTTGAACCGTGTTTCCAACACTCATTATAGAAAGCAATAACCGTGCCAGAAAAACATCCTACCACTTTGAATAAGTCTCAACAGCAAGCAGTACAATATAATAGTGGGCATTTGCTTGTTCTTGCAGGGGCCGGAAGTGGAAAAACCAGAGTGCTTACCGCCAAGATTTCTCTGATTATTGACACCGGCCTTGCCAGCCCATGGCAGATACTGGCAATGACATTTACCAACAAAGCGGCGGGCGAAATGCGGGAAAGAGTTTACCAGCAGTTGAACGATCGCAGTATACGGCTTCGTATGGGTACTTTTCACAGCATTTGTGCATGGATACTTAGAAGAGAAGCACGAAACCTCGGTTTTCCGGAGAACTTTTCGATCTATGATGGAGATGACCAGAAAACGCTGATAAGAAGAATTCTGAAAACTGTTGATGTTCCCATGAAAGTTACACCAGGTGCAGTTCGGGGATATATATCAAACTCCAAGAATGACCTTGTATCAGTTGAAGAGGCTCTTTCCAGTTCGTCAACACCGTACGCTGAATCCATGGCAATTGTCTATCAGAAATACAACAGTGAGCTTGAAAAGTGCGGAGCTTTCGATTTTGACGATTTACTGACACAAGTTCTATTGGCGTTACGTCAAAATAATGACATCGGGAATTATTACAAAAACATGTTCACCAGAATTCTTGTTGATGAGTTTCAGGATACAAACAAAGTGCAGAATGAGATTCTCAAAGAGCTCACTGGAGAGAACACCGTTGTAACCGTTGTCGGTGATGATGATCAGTCTATTTACGGCTGGCGTGGAGCCAGAGTAGAGAACATTCTTCAGTTTCCTGAAGAGTATCCGGATGTTAAAACCATACGGCTTGAAACCAACTATCGATCTACAGGGAATATCCTCAAAGCAGCTTCTGCTCTGGTCAAACACAACCGCAGCAGGCACGGAAAAACTCTCAGGCCGGTGCTGGGATCCGGCGAAAGGGTTCAGATCAATCAGGCTGTTTCCCCTGACGATGAGGCGCACTACATACTTTCAGCAGCGAGAGATCTGAACAGTGACGGTACTCCCTGGAAAGAGATTGCGGTGTTGTTCAGAACAAATGCCCAGTCCCGTCCTCTGGAATCAATGTGCCGTCGGATGAGAATTCCCTACGAAGTTGTAGGAACCGTGAGGTTCTTTGAGAGAACAGAGATAAAGGATGTTGTTTCATATCTCAGGGTGATTGTCAACCCAACTGACGCAGGAAGTTTCAGAAGAGTTCTTAACAAACCCGCCCGGGGTATAGGGGCAAAGGGACAGTTGAGCTTTTTCAACTGGCTGGAACACAATGGAACTGATGTTGTTACCGCTCTGGAAAAGGGAAGCTCCATTTCAGGAATTATGAAGAGAGCGCAGGTTGTTCTTGAAACTCTTGGCAGAAATCTTCGTTCCTGCATGGATGGTGTGAATGCTGGAGACAGTGCCAGCGAAATTGTTGACCGCGTCCTCGATTTTACCGGTTTGCAGGATCTGTACGGTACAGGAGAAGTTGCGGACGAAACAAGGCTTGAGAACATCAGAGAACTCAGAAGCTATGCTGCAGAGTACGATGCAAGGAATCCCGAAGGAGGTCTGCCCGGGTTTCTCGCGGAGCAGAGCCTTCTTTCCAGCTCCGACTCTTATACCGGTGATGACAAACTGGTACTCATGACCCTTCACAGTGCAAAGGGACTTGAGTTTGACTGTGTATTTGTTTCCGGCCTTGAGGAAGGAATGCTGCCCTATATAAAACCTCAGGAATACTCACCACGTGATCTGGAGGAAGAGAGAAGGCTGTTGTATGTAGGAATAACCCGTGCCAGAAAGAGGTTGTTTCTCACATGGTGCAGCAACAGAATGCGTCCGGGCAGTTTTTCTACAGGTCCCAGCCGCTTTATTACTGAGGTTGCCGACGATGACGGTCACGATACACACCTTCCCCGGCGGGCGGCGGCAAAACCTTTAACACCAAAGCAGGATACGGAAGCTCCCGCAAGGTCTGCTTCAAGTTACAGCAGGGGAAATCTGGTCAAGCATCCCAGATACGGAAAAGGTATTGTTGTTTCGGCGAAGCGCAGGGGGACCGAATGGGAGCTGAAGATCAACTTCGGCTTTGACGCTCCTAAAACTCTGCTCACAGGTTATGTTCCTATACCGGTACTGAAAATGAAAGCTCAGATGTCAGATATAGACTAGAGGAGAGGTAACTGTGGAACTGTACATTGATACTGCAAATGTTGATGAGATCCGGGAAATTGCCGGCTGGGGAGTTCTTGCAGGCGTTACCACCAATCCCACGCTGGTGGCTCGGGAAGGACGCGACTTTCTTGAGGTGATCAAAGAGATATGTGAGATAGTTGACGGTCCTGTAAGTGCGGAGGTTATCAGCGAAGACATGCCTGGTATGATAAGAGAGGGCAGGGAAAAGAAAAACTGGCACGAAAATGTTGTAATCAAACTGCCTTGCACGCCTGCTGGAATAGGAGCGTGTTCCGTTCTTGAAGCAGAGGGGATACACTGCAATGTAACCCTTGTGTTCAGTGCTGCTCAGGGATTTCTTGCTGCCAGCGCAGGCGCCACATTCGTCAGCCCTTTTGTGGGCAGGCTTGATGACTCCGGAACAGACGGAATGCAGGTGGTGGAAGATCTTGCTGAGATCTTCGAACTTCACGGTTTCAACACAAGAATTATCGCAGCTTCAATAAGAAATCCCAACCACATCACAGCCGCTGCTCTGGCAGGAGCTCATATTGCCACAGTTCCCTGTTCCGTGATTAAAAAGGCGATTCTTCATCCTCTTACAGACAAGGGGCTTGTCTCCTTTAAAAGAGACTGGGAAGCAGCGCAGAAGGCATGATATCCGCAGGAGTCATCAGAGAAGACATTCTCAGAATGATTCACAGTGCAGGCAGCGGCCACCCCGGTGGAAGTCTGTCTCTGGTCGAGATTCTGATACACCTTTACTGGAAAGAAATGCGGATTGACCCGGATAATCCCCGTATGATTAACCGGGATCGGCTTGTGCTGTCTAAAGGCCACGGCGCGCCTGCACTGTACTCTGTTCTTGCCAGACGGGGGTTTTTCCCGGTAGAACAACTGAGAAGTCTCAGAGAATTCGGATCCGGTCTTCAGGGGCATCCGCATATGCAGAGTCTGCCGGGGCTGGACTGTTCTACAGGAAGTCTCGGCCATGGCCTGGGCATTGCCGCGGGCATGGCTCTGGGGCTTTCAATGAGGAACAATCCAGGAAGGGTGTTCTGTATACTGGGAGACGGAGAGCTGCAGGAAGGCAGTGTATGGGAATCCGCCATGTCTGTTCCTGCTCTGAAGCAGACGAACCTCACAGTTGTCGTAGACAGAAATCATGTTCAACTTGATGATGCCGTTGACAGAGTTATGCCTGTTGAGCCGCTGGCAGAGAAGTGGAAAGCCTTTGGCTGGGAAGTAGCTGTCTGCAACGGACATGATCCTGTGGATCTGGCAAGGGCTTTTTCAACGAAAACAGGCAAGCCGCTTGCAATCATTGCTGAAACAGTCAAGGGTAAAGGTGTTTCCTTTATGGAAAACAGTGCTTTGTGGCACGGGAGAGCCCCAGACGATACTGAACTTCAGAAAGCTCTGGAGGAACTGAAATGAAACCAACCCGCCAGGGATATGTTGAGGGTCTTCTTGAAGCCGGAGAAACAGACGAACGGGTGGTTGTGGTTGACGGAGATGTGAGCAGGTCAACGGGAACAATTGCATTCAAAGAGAAGTTTCCGGACAGGTTCTTTAATCTTGGAATTGCCGAACAGAACATGGCGGAATACTCTGCCGGTCTTGCCCTTGAAGGTTTTATCCCATTTTACAGTACATATGCGGTGTTTGCTGCTGGAAGAGCGTGGGAGCAGATACGAACTTCTATCTGTAACATGGGTCTGAATGTAAGGATCGGAGGAGCCCACGGTGGGACAAGTGTCGGTCCGGATGGAGCAACACACCAGGCACTTGAGGACATTGCGATTATGAGAGTTCTTCCCGGTATGACTGTACTTGTTCCGGCTGACTCGAACCAGACCAGACAGGCTGTTCTTGCCTCACTGAACATAGACGGCCCTGTTTACATCAGATACGGTAGAAACCCTGTTGCGGAAATCTACCACCGGGAAGACACAGTTGTGCCTGGCAGAGGCCGCGTACTGCGTCAGGGGAAGCACGCTTCTGTAATGGCTGTGGGAACAATGGTTTCAGCTGCTCTTCAGGCGGCAGAGATTCTTTCAGGTGAGGGAATTGAGGTTTCCGTGGCAGACATGGTAAGTGTAAAACCTCTGGATGTTCAACTGATAAAGTACCTTCAGGATATTTCCGGGATAATTGTAACGGCGGAAGACCACCAGATTGCAGGCGGTCTTTTCGGAGCAGTATCAGAGTATACATCGGAAAATCGTCCCTGCAGGGTTATTCCCGTTGGTGTCGCCGACAGTTTCGGCTGCAGCGGTACTCCTGAGGAGGTTATGGCGTACTGCGGGCTTACCTCGGACAGGATCGTTGAAAAAGTGAAAAGAGCACTTGAGGAAGGCTGAATCCATTGACTTGAGCCAGCTTGTTCAATAGCTTTTGCAGTCGGTGTTACCTTATTGTCAATTAACAAATTAACCGCAAAGCGGAGGGGTAAAGTGGCCAAAGTTCTTATTTGTGATGCAGTTGCCGATTCGGCTCTTGATATGCTCAGAAATGCAGGGCACGAAGTAACGGTAAAAACCGGTATGGATCAGGACGCTCTTCTTGAAACTGTACCTGCTTATGATGCTATGGTTGTGCGAAGTGCTACAAAAGTCAGAGTGCCTGTACTTGAGCACTGCAAAGATACTCTGAAGCTCATCGTTCGCGGTGGGGTTGGTCTTGACAACATTGATGTTAAAGACGCTGAAGCACGTGGAATCTCCGTCAGAAACACCCCAAGTGCAAGCTCTGTTGCCGTTGCCGAGCTGGCTATAGGTCACATGCTTGCATGTTGCAGGTACATTCCTGTTGCAGACAGAACAATGAAGCAGGGAGAGTGGAACAAGAAGCAGTACGGTAAGGGTCTTGAACTGTGGCATGGAACCCTTGGTCTTATCGGTTTTGGCCGCATTGCCAGAGAAGTGGCCAAACGCGTAAAAGCGTTTGATATGAATGTGGTATTCTTTGACCCGTTTATTGAGGACCCGGTTCTCGACGGTGCAAAAAAAGTTGATCTTGATACACTCTGCAAAGAATCAACCGTCATCAGTCTTCATATACCTCACAACGATGCCACCCACTACATTCTCGACAAACCTCAGTTCGACATGATGAAAGACAATGTTATAGTCGTAAACTGCGCCAGAGGTGGCACCGTCAACGAGGCGGCACTTGTTGAAGCTCTTGACTCGGGAAAAGTGTTCGCAGCAGGTGTTGATGTTTACGAAAAAGAGCCATCAACCTCTGAAAACAGTGCTCTTGTTGCTCACTCCGGAGTTGTTGCCACACCTCATATTGGTGCAGGCAGCAAGGGTGCTTCAGGCAGAGTGGGCTCTGAGGTCGCAAACATAATAATAGACTTTTTCAAGTAAAAACCTGTCTCAAACCGAAAGGTAGAAACATGCTCAAAAGGGTACCAGCGATGCTTTTTGCACTGCTGCTGGCCACCGGCTTCGCCTGGGCACAGGCAGAGGATCCACCTCCAGCAGCAGATTCAGAGGAAACTCTGTCTGCCGAAGAGTCGGAAATCGCGATTGATGCAGCGGTATTTCCGGGCGATGGTATGATCGCTCCGAGTAACATCGTTGTTTCCGACTGGCCCAACGATGCCGGTGATGCGCTTCTTGTGACATTTGACCCCGGCAGTGAAACAGAAAACGACAGCTTCATTGGATACACCATCTACAGAAGGATTCAGGGAACTGAAGAATTCCAGAAGGTGGGTCTTACAGAGCTCAACGAAGGAACAAGCTTTGTCGACGGATACGATCCCGACTTTGTTGTAGAGCCAGGTGTTCAGTATGAATACATGGTTGCTGCCACTTACCTCAGTGGCGCTGAAGTATCCAGCGAGGTTACAGTTGCCCAGGAAGTTGCCAGCGGCCAACTCTACCATTCCGGCAAAACCAGAGTTCTTCTTGGCTGTATTATCTTCCTCGGTCTGATCCTGTTCTACTTCTATGCCGCCCAGCGTGGTGTTGAAATGTACCTCAGGCCTATTGCCGGTATCGAAGCTATTGATGAGGCCATTGGTCGTGCTACAGAGATGGGAAAGCCTATTCTTTATGTACCGGGTCTTTCAACCATCAGTGATGTTGCCACAATAGCCAGCATCACAATTCTCGGCCGTGTGGCAAAGAAGGTGGCAGAGTATGGAACTCCTCTCCTTGTGCCCAACCGCGACCCTATTGTGTACACCATTGCGGAGGAAACTGTGAAGCAGGGTTACATGGAGGCCGGCCGGCCTGACGCTTTCGACAAGGACAGCGTTTTCTTCCTCACCCAGAGCCAGTTCGCCTTTGTAGCAGGTGTAAACGGAATAATGATGCGCGAGAAACCTGCGACCAACTTCTATCTGGGTATGTTCTGGGCCGAGTCTCTTATTCTTGCTGAAACAGGTTCTCTGTCAGGAGCTATTCAGATAGCTGGAACAGATGCTGTTACGCAGCTTCCCTTTTTTATAACAACCTGTGATTACACTCTTATAGGTGAGGAACTCTACGCTGCAAGTGCGTACCTGGGCCGCGAGCCCAAGCAGCTTGGTTCCATCAAAGGTCAGGATGCCTGCAAGGGAATAATAATGGCAATTATTACCCTCGGGCTGTTGCTTTCACTTACCGATCTTATCGCCGGCACAGAAACACTGAACTGGCTTAAAAACATTGTAACCATGCCTGTTGTGGATTAACCCACCGAAAGTAGAGGATGAAATGAAAAGATCTGTTCCTCTTGCGATAGTCATGGTGGGTGGAATACTGTTCATGATACAGTATTTTATTCCTCACCAGCATTCGCAGACGCTGTTCGATTACTACACCGAGTGGGCGCCTATTGTTGGCGCGTTTGCTCTTGTTCTTGGTGTGGGCAGCCTCACAAGACTTCACTCACACAAGATCAAGAGGAAGGCAAAGAACTGGCAGTACAGCTACGCAGTTCTTATTCCACTGTTCGGCATACCCTTCTTCGCACTTATCATGCCACAGAGCCTCGGTGGTGGTATGATGGAAAGCATGGGCGGAGACCGGCTTACCCAGGGTGTTTTTGACTTTGCATACATGAACATTCAGGTACCTATACAGGCCACCATGTTCAGCCTTCTGGCCTTCTACATTGCCAGTGCCGCTTTCCGTGCGTTCAGAGCCAAGTCTGCTCTGGCAACGGTTCTTCTTTTCGCAGCAATAGTGGTTATGCTGGGTCAGGTTCCAATCGGCGAGCTTATTGGAAAATGGTTTCCAAAGGTTGGTCTATGGATTCTGAGGTATCCCAATCTAGGTGCAAAGAGAGCCATCGGTCTTGGCGTTGGTTTTGGAGTTCTTGCAACACAGTTAAAAATAATCTTCGGCGTCGAGCGTAACTGGCTCGGCGGAGCCGGCGAGTAAGGGGGGTGAATATGAGCATCTGGGAAAAAATGTTAAATCTGGACAGACGCTGGATATTCCTCCTTATAGGGATTGCCTGCGTTGTGCCTTTCTTTACCCCTCTGGGGCTGCCGATCCTTCCTTCGCAGGAAGTTGTCAGTATCTACGACTACATGGAAAACCTCACAACAGACAACGCAATATTTGTGGGGTTTGATTTCGACCCTGGAACAGCCGCCGAGAACATGCCAATGGGTGTTGCTGTTCTCAGGCATGCCTTTGCCAGGCATATACCTGTGTTCATCACTGCGTATGGACCTCTCGGACAGGGCATGGCTGCCATGGCTCTGGACGAAATAACAGACGAAGAATCTGATGACTACTATGTATATGTGAACTGGGAAGACTGGGCATCGATTCGTGAACAGGGTATCACAGACAGAGCAGGTATTGAAGAAGCCTGGATTGCAGCAGGAAACACTCTTTCGGAGAATGCCCATGGATGGGTATTCGAGGGTAGAGATGTTGCGTTTCTCGGTTATCTTCCCTACTTCCATCTGGTTATTCTGGGGATGAGCAGTTCCATTGCATCTCAGTACCCAACTGATATTGGCGGAACTCCCCTTGAAGAAATGCCCATGTACCAGGAACACAAGAGTCTCCGTGATATAGATCTTGCTGTTACAACAGCAGGTTCAAGCGCCTGCGTTGCCTGGATTACTTACGGGCGAGAGAAGATTGGTCTTCCAGTGGCTTTCGGTGTTACAGCTGTTATGGCAACCGACTACTACATCTACATCCAGTCCGGTCAGATTATCGGGCAGATGGGTGGCCTCCGAGGAGCTGCAGAGTATGAAACGCTGCTTCTCCGCGACGGCTACACAAAATCTCCCGGCAAGGCCTTTGTTGGAATGGATGTTCAGAGTATAGCGCATCTGCTGATTATCTTCCTTGTTGTTCTAGGTAACATTGCCTTCTTTGCCGGAGGCTTCAACAAGAAGACTAAACTGAAAGGAAGGAGGTAGATCATGTCTGAGACAATAGGAATCTGGGTTGCTGCTATCTTTACAATCGGTATCTACTCTTTTCTTTACAAGGAGAACCCTCTGTACCGTCTTTCCGAGCATCTTGTGGTGGGAATATCTACCGGTTTCGGTATAGCTGTTACCTTTACACAGGTGCTTAAACCAAAGCTGATTGAGCCTATCGCCGCAGGAGAGCACGGAGCATGGTTGCTGCTGATACCGGCAATTCTTGGTCTTTTGTACATCACCCGGTTCTTTCCGAGTGTGGCCTGGCTTTCACGCTACCCCATGGCTTTCCTCATGGGAGCCGGAATGGGTATCGGCTTCCCGCTTTCGATGAAGGCAAGTGTTCTCAGGCAGCTTGAGGCGTCTCTCGTGCCTATTTACGAGGCTGGTATGCCGTGGGATGTTGTGGTAGGTAACGTCGTTATGGTCCTGGGTACCCTGGCGGCTCTGATCTACTTCTTCTTCAGCAAACCGCACAAAGGGCCGTTCTTTGGAACAGGCTCAAAGATAGGTATATGGGTTATCATGGTCGGTTTTGGAGCCACATTTGGCTTCACCGTAATGGGTCGTATCAGTCTTCTGATCGGCCGTATTCAGTTTCTTCTTGGAGACTGGCTGCATATAATCAAGTAGTACGATCTGTGCAAAACAGAGAAGCCTCCGGTGAAAATCGGAGGTTTCTCTGTGTGCGGTAACTCCGCTCAGGAACCGGCAGGAGCAACAGCGGTTCGGAGTGAGTTTGACAGAAGTTTAAGAGTTGGAATGAAAATAAGTCTCTAGCTAATGCTCTATCAATAACTTAGAGATCCAAGTTTTGTAAGACCCCTTTTTCAATTTCATAACCGAAAGTTTTCAGTATTTTG
>QNDR01000036.1 GCA_003646025.1 Candidatus Fermentibacterota bacterium | reverse complement strand
CGCGAGGATATCGAGCTTGAGGTGACTCCTCTTGTTGTGAAGGTCTGGGGGGTCAGAAAAACCATCTGCCAGGGGGCTACTGCGCTTGCCATGGAGATACAGACCGGCAGGTTCCAGCGTGATGTTCACCTTCCCTACAGGGTTGATACATCCAGCGTTTCAGCCGAGCTGAAGTCAGGTGTGCTTCACATAAAACTGGCAAAACAGAAACCGGTGAAGGTAGTGGTTCCTGTTCAGTCCCGGGAAAACTCATGACTAACAGCGGAGATGTTCCCGACATCATACCTATTCATCTTTTCAATCAGGGCATTCTGATGCCGTATACTGTGCTGCCCCTTACTGTAACCGATCCGGACATGATAGCCATGATTGATCACGCAGTAAACGGTGACAAAATTATCGGCGTGGTGGCGGAATCTCCGGATGGTAAGAAATACAGAGTGGGTACAGCTGCAGGTATCTGGAAGCTGTACAGATTCCCTGGAGATGTGGTAAGGGTAACACTCAAAGGGCTGTACAGGTTCAGAATTGTTGAAGAAATGGAAGTTGACGGTATACCCAGTGCAAGGGTTGAAAGACTGAATACTGAATTTCCAGAAGATTCTGATGAGCTTGAAGCATGGCGCAGGTCTATAGAATTGCAGCTGCGCAAGATAATGGAACTCACTCCCGGTATACCCGACGAGCTCCAGCTTATCACGCTGCTGAGGGACCCGGAGAAACTGAGTTTTGTCGCTGCAAGCGGGCTTGAGGCTCCTGTTTTTGAAAAGCAGACTTTTCTTGAGGAGAACAGCATAGTTCTCAGATTCAGGCTGCTTAGATCCATGATGAACTACGAGATTCAGAGGCTGAAGCTTCGTGAACACATCGAGGGTCAGGTTAGAATGGAGATGGAGCAGGATCAGAAGGAATACTATCTCAAAGAGAAGATGAAGGTGATTCAGAAGGAGCTTGGCGGCTCAGCGGTCAACCCGGATGTTGTAGAACTATCGGAAAAACTGGCACACAAGCGTCTGCCTCAGTCTGCAGCAGATGCTGCCGAAGAAGAGCTGAAACGTCTCTCGAAGCTTCATCCCGGTTCTCCAGAGGCAGGGGTTGCCAGAAGCTATATCGAGTGGATACTGCAGTTGCCGTGGCTGGAAAGAACGGTGGATCGAATTGATATAGCCGAAGCGAACAGAATACTTAACAGTGATCACTACGACCTTAAAGATGTGAAGACCAGGGTACTTGAGTTCCTCGCTGTCCGTAAGCTTAACCCGGAAGGCAAGGCTCCCGTTATCTGCTTTGTCGGACCTCCCGGAGTTGGTAAAACCAGCATGGGCAGGTCTATCGCCCGGGCACTTGGAAGGAAGTTTATCAGGCTCAGTCTCGGTGGAGTACACGATGAAGCCGAGATAAGAGGGCATCGTAAGACCTACATCGGAGCAATGCCGGGACGGATAATACAGGGGCTCAAGGAAGCGGGGTCAGCCAATCCGGTGTTTATGCTGGACGAGATAGATAAACTGGGAAGAGACTACAGAGGGGATCCCACCTCCGCTCTTCTTGAGGTTCTGGACCCTGAACAGAATTTCTCGTTCAGAGACAACTACCTGAACACCCCCTTTGATCTCAGTGGTGTAAAATTTATTACAACGGCGAATACGCTGGAGACAATCCCGGGACCTCTTCTGGACAGAATGGAAATCATTCGTATTCCCGGATACACAGAGGATGACAAGTATCAGATAGCCAGGAGGTACCTTGTAAAGAGGCAGGTTGAAAGAACAGGTCTCTCAGGGAAACTTGTACGGTTCACACAGAGCGGACTTCGCTGTATTATCAAGCGTTACACCAGGGAGGCAGGTGTAAGAGAACTGGAGCGTTCAATCGGGGCTGTGTGTCGAAAATGCGCTGTAAAAGTAGCCAGTGGTGATATGGCCATGACAACGGTAACAGAAAAAACCGTACCCGACTATCTTGGCTCGTGGAAATTCACCAGGGAGTCCAGGCTTCCAGAACCCCGTGTTGGTGTTGCCACCGGTCTTGCCTGGACGGCTGTGGGCGGTGAGATTCTCATGATAGAAACACTTCTTCTTCCCGGGAATGGAAAGCTTATTCTTACCGGCCAGCTGGGTGATGTTATGAAGGAGTCTGCTCAGGCAGCATTGAGCTGGATCAGATCAAACAGAAGAGACCACTGCAAGGATCCATCAGAGTATGACATACACATTCATGTTCCAGCAGGAGCCACACCCAAAGACGGGCCGTCTGCCGGAGTTGCAATAACCGCTTCTGTTTTCAGCGCACTGTGCGAAGAACCTGTTCGAAACAAAGTGGCAGTTACCGGTGAAATTACACTTCGCGGAACTGTTCTTCCAGTGGGTGGTATTAAAGAAAAAGTTCTGGGAGCTATTGCCGCAGGGATAGAAAAGATCCTTCTTCCTGCGGAAAACATGAGAGATCTGGAAGAAGTACCGAAAGTGCAGAGGGAAACCATGGAATTTGTGCCTGTTTCTGAAATAGGTCAGGCAATGGAACACTTGATCATTCGAGGTAACTAGATTGCAGAGAGTACTGTTGAATACGGTGATTTTGTCTTCTTTTCTTGTTCTGGCGTCGTGTGGGGGGAAACCGGTTGATGTTCTTACGGTATCAGATGGAACGGTGGTTACAGGTCAGCTTCAGAGCATTTCTTCCGGAAAGGCTGTGGTTTCCGGGGTAACTGTTGATATTCCGCCTGAAGGACGGGTCTGGTGTAAGAATGGTTCTACATTTGCCGGCGTTATTAGTGCATCTGACGGAGTTATCGTATCAGGGACGAACTCAGCTCCCGTGGATTCTGTTTACATCGTAGTGTGGGGAAACACCGATATTCATAATGAAACATTTGCGGTTGATGCTGCACATGGGTGGTTGAATACAGGGATCGAAATGCAGGAGGGAGAGATGTTCTCACTTCGCAGCACAGGGACGGTTGTTACTGAAACAGGAACAGCCACTCCCCAGGGGCAGGAGAAATTTTCTTCTTCTGTTTCTCTGGTTCCCGGAGCAACTTCAGGGCAGCTGGTATTCCGAACAGGTGAAATACAGCAGCCGGTGGCGGCGGGAAGTACATGGGTTGGCAAATCTCCCGGGTCGGGAGTTCTGATGCTGGCGGTAAATGTGCCCCTTGAGGGTAGTGAGGAATCCAGAGGTATTTACGCTGTAACGGTTACTGCCGGCACAAATGGAACCGGATCAGGTTCTGTTGTTTTTTATCCTGCAGACAGGTAAAATCAAAAGGTTGACTACCTGCGTCTCTTAGTTTAGAATTTATGAAGTTATGATATTGGAGACTATTGTGCCGGAGATTGTCTGCGGCGGAGAACAGCTGTGCATGATTTTCCGGGGAGAGCTGGAGGTGATCTGGTGAGGATAGTTACACTTGTGTTTGTCTTGTTTGCAGCTGTTTCAGTGGCAGGCGAGTATGTTGTTGGTTATGGAGATACCCTTTCCGATATTTCATTGCACTTTTACGGAACATGGGAGAAGTGGGTCGATATTCTTGCAGCCAATCCTGACCTGCAGGGTGCGGAGTACCTCATTCCCGGTATGGTTCTTCATATTCCGGATGTTGCAGGGGCAATTTCTGCTCCAGGCTCAAGCAGTTATGAAACACAGATTCCTGCCGGGGCGGTAGTAATCAGATCCAGTGAGCCTGTTCTTTCCAGAATTCAAAGGGAGTCAGCTGGATTCATCAGCTACCGTTCGCTGAATCCCCTGGGATATGTTCTCTCCACAAATGCAGAAGAGCAGGGAGTGGTGAGGCATCTTACCGCCCTTCCAGGAGATTTGATTGAGCTGGACTTCGGTGCCGATCAGGGCGTTGAAGAAGGCAGGGTTTACCACATACTTCGCCAGTGTGAGGAAGTTGAAGATCCGGAGACCGGCGACACCGGGCATATTATCAGAGTGGCCGGGGTCTGCCAGGTGGAAAGCACTACACCTTCAACATCTATAGCCAAAATACAGCACGGTTATCTTTCCATTCTGGAAGGTGACATGCTCGTTCCTTACCAGGCGGCAAGTGACATTCGCGTTCAGAATGGTCCTGGAGTAGACAGAGGGCTTCTGTGGGTGCTTGGATTCAGAGACAGGGAACGGGTATGTGCTTACACGTACGATGTTATCTACCTCAGTGCAGGCAGTTCTCAGGGGATAAAACCTGGCGATGTGTTTACCGCTTATTCACCCAGCGAACGGGTTAAAGACGTAAATGACCAGTGGGTGTATACTGCCGAAATTCCCATTGCGGACGTTGTTGTTCTTACTACTGAGGCCAGAAGCTGTGCCGCAATGGTTGTCAGTTCAAGAACTGCCGATATGATTGAAGTGGGAGACAAACTGTACCTCAGCAGAAGTCAGCTGGACTAGGCGTGAATGTTCTGGAAAATTGTTTTAAAGGGAGATAATCCTTCGGGAAGGCTTCTTGCCGTTCTGTATGCCCGCACCGGGGAAACTATTGATTCTGTTCGGACTATGCTTGGCTCACCTGCCGGTATGGTCCTTCAGGCCGGGTTGTCCAGAGAGTCCGCGGATACTCTTGCTTCGGAGCTGCCCGGTGACGGATCAGTACAGATTCTTGTCCAGCCGGATCAGGCTGTTTACGTTCCGGTTCTTATGGGTTACCGTCCAGGCAGCAGAGGAAGGTTGAGGATTGCTCTTCAGAAACTCAGCCGGCTGCCCACCGAGGATGTTATCAGGTTTCTTGCCAGGATTCCTATTGCGTTGAAACTTGATGCAGATCTTTCCACTGCGGAATCGATTAAGAAAATCCTGGAGAAGGCCGGCGGGATCGTCGAAATAAGGTCTCCCCAGAATCTAGTTGGTGTTTCAAGCAGAAAAGAATACACAAAAACCGTGGCCAGAGAAGTTGTTCAAGTTGCGGAAAAGTCTGATAAGACTTTATCTGACTCTGCTGGATCCATTGTTCCTCCGGTGGTTTCTGACGCTGTCTACACCGCAGGCAGTAGTACTGATATACCTGGAATAATAGATTTTCAGCCGCCGTCCAGGTCTGTTGCGGAAGCTCCTCCTCCGGTGAAAGAGGAGGCTGATGATGCCCAGACCGCAGTTTCTCCTCACACGGTCAGATTTACCGTTCCAGCTGCTGTGATTCCACCTGCTGCAGAGGATGAACAACCTGTTTCTGTTCCTCCGCGCAGTTCACAGCCGGCGGTTATGGTGTATCTTTTTCCTGTGGCACCGGAAATTCGTCAAAGGGTTCAGAGTGCTCTGTGTGAGAAGCTGGGTTTCTCTGCTGAAAAAGCCGGATTTCTTGTAAGCAGAGCTCCGGCGGCAGTTGCCGGTTTCAGCCGCAAAAGTGATGCCCTTGCTGCCATGACAGAGCTCACTGATTACGGTATTCCTGTATCCCTCGTTCCGGATTCTTCCCCTGATGCAGGTGTGTCACAGGAAAAATCACTGATCGGATGGCTCAGTGGACACGGATCAGCATCTTGACAGTTTTCTTACATGGGCGGTTCTTGTGGGGAGCCTTTCTGCCAATACAGTTTCCGCATACAGAAGAGATTTAATTGAGGCTGCGGATTTTACAGGTGATCTTGTCTCTGCAGATTCAGCGGCACTTGGGCAGTGGCTGCAGCACCTGCTGAGAAAAAAGCTTGCGCCGTCTACAGTGGCCAGGAAACTCTCTTCCCTTAGACGGTTCTATTCATTTCTGGTGGAAAGAAATGTTGTCACAACAAATCCCGCGGCAAAAATCCGCCCCCCTTCTGCTGTGTTTCATGTTCCTTACAGTCTTTCCGTGGAGGAGGTCGTTCTTCTTATAGAAGTCTGGACAGGAGAAACTGCCCTTTCGTCACGTAATCGGGCCCTTATGGAGCTGGCCTACGGTTCCGGTCTCCGCGCAGGGGAACTGGTGTCATTGACAGTTGACAGGCTCAGTTTGAACGATGGCTGGGTGCGTCCACTGGGTAAGGGATCCAAAGAAAGGATGGTTCCCATGAGTAAGCCTTCTGTGAAGTGGATGGGAGTTTATCTGGATCTGTGGAGATCATCCATATCAGGAAGCCGCAGCGGGAAAACTGTGTTCCTCACAAAAAACGGTAATGCCCTTTCGAGAATGACCGTATGGAACATCGTCCGGAGTTCGGCTTTGAAGGCGGGAGTTTCCTCTGAACTGCATCCGCACACATTGAGGCATTCCTTTGCAACCCATCTTCTTGAGGGAGGAGCCGACCTGAGAGTTGTCCAGGAGCTTCTGGGGCACTCTGACATAAGAACCACGGAGATTTATACTTCAGTAAGCCGAAAGAGGCTTAGTGAAGCTGTAGAAAAATATCACCCGCGAGGGAGAGGATCTTGGTAAAATTTCCTGCTGATCTGCACAAACTTGATGACCTGGAAGTTCTGTTCAAACACGCTGCTGTCCGTTCAGCTCTTGGACGGTCTGGTGTAAGGGTACCGCAGCTTCCCAGGCTCCATCAGATAGTTCGAGACATTTCCAGAACTCCTTCGGGAGAAAGGGTTAAAGCTATATTCCGTCAGGTTAACCTGTGGACGGATGAATCGGTTTCAAGTACGATCCTTCCGCCTGCCGGTGCTTCTGCTCTTCTTTCTGCCTGTGCCAGTGAGGCTTCATCACTGCTGGAGCTGGGTTACCGGAGAGAGGACGGTATTGATTTTATTACGGCTCTTCCGGATCCGGCACACAATCCGGTGCGTACAACTTCTCAAATCAGAGCAGCTGTTCACCATATCGGAGGTGACATGTCGAGGTTTATCGAGCTGCTTGAGCGGCCGGAGCCGTCATCTCCCGAACTCAAACTGGTTTTTTCTGTCTGGCCCACAGGAGGCAGGCTCCCGGATGCATGGCGACCTGGTGAGGAAACTCTAAGCCTTCACCTTTCAGTGGACGATTCGTCGGTTCCCATTGTAGTTTCCTTCAGCAGAAGGCTTCTGGGTTACGGTCTTTTGTGTATGTGGGATCTTGCCAGCGGTATTGCAGGTGAAAACAGGAACATCAGACTGTCCACTTCATCGTTCTCTCTGTTTTCAGAATTATTCTAAGCCATTTTCCTGTGTTTTCTGTTATCTTACCGGTCTGGATTCCATGCTTTATTCTGTATGTGAAAGGTGGTTGTTTTGGCTGGTTCAATTGTTTTGTTAATGGCTGCGCTGGCAGTAACCCTTCCGGATGCGGTGGATGTTCCCGGTGTTAACGCCGGTGAGACGGTGGAAAGTGCGCGCTCCGGAGGCTATCAGTGGGTTAGAATACTGGAAAACGATTATGCTGTTATTGAGGTAACTTCCTCACCTGCGGTGCCTATGACTGCTTACGATAACACCGGTGAGGTACTCAGTTTTTCAATAGATGGTGAACCTCTGATACTCTCTGCATACAGTGACTACTGGTTCTGGATCAAGGCAGACAGCCCGACGCCGATTGATTTTACAGTCAGTTATCGCCAGCCGGAACCTGTTGGTACCCACGGAGTCTCCTCTTCTCTCTCATCTGCTGAAATGGCTGAGATATGGACCTTTCAGGCTGAAGAAGAGGGCAGATGGAACTTTATCATGAGGGGCGCAGATACTATCTCCGATCTCGATCTCGAGTTGTACAGCTCCGGCCACGCCCTCTGGGCTGGCAGTTACAGCACAAATTCAAGCGAAAAGCTGTCCATGGGACTTCTCGCAGGCGAGAGTCTGCAGATCGTTGTTTCCAGATACAACAAGGGTGGAAGTGGAGACTACACACTGGAGATAGCAAGAGCCGGGGATATGGAAGTTCTTTCCCGATCCATCACAGCCGATGCGTCGAAAGGTAATGTTCAGCGTTACAGACTACCTGAGCTGCAGACTGAAGCTCTTCTGGAGCTGACTTTTGAGCAGGAAGGCGATCTTGATCTTCAGGTTAGAGACAGTTCCGGAGAACTGCTGTATTCGTCAAACACATACCTTTATTCGGAAGCTCTTCTGGTTCCTGCAGGAAACACCCCGGCGGTTGTGGAAGTATTGCCCTACGATCTGGGAGAAGAACCCGAGAGTTTCCTCTACAGGTTGAATCTTGTTCAATCTTCCACAGATGTCCGTCTGCACCGTTCTGTAGATGTTGAAACCGGCCACGGGCAGTCGGCCATGGTCAGTTTTACCGCCCCTGCTTCTGGTTTTTACACCATTTCCGGTGTCTTTGATAAATTCAGGGACGGGGATGTCAGGCTGTTTAACGATTACGGTGAATCTGCCGCCTTTATGAGCACGGACAGAGGCGATGAGCGATTCAGTTTCTGGGCAAGACGGGGAGATGTGCTTCGTATAGCTCCCGGTTTTATGGATTCAGGAACAGGAGGACTTTGCACTGTTTCCGTGGAGCCCACAGAAGCAGAGCCTCTGGTGGGTCTTGTACACGGCAGGGTGGATGATACAACCTCTGCCCAGAAATTTTACACAGTTCACGGAGAGGCAGGAAGTACCCTGGTTGTAGAGCTTCGTGGAGATCAGAGAGACTTTGATCTGGATATGCTGGTAAGCGGTCCCGGGTATGTTCTTCAGGCTCAGGGTGGAGTGAGCAATGCAGACAATGCGGCAGATGAATCGGTGGCTCTGTACTGCCAGGAGGACGCGGTTTACGGTGTTACCGTGTATGCGTATTCACGGAGCGGACAGGGAACCTATACTGTTGAAGCGGAAAGAATACCTGCAGAAAGACTTCCTGCAGGCGATCCGACCTCGGCAGATACGTGGGCTGTTGTTTCCGGTATCAGCGGATACGAATCCCGGGCTGATATTCTCTCCAGAGCAAGCATGGATGCAATAGAATTCTACCGTTTCCTTCGCGATGACCAGAATGTTGATTCAGACCGCATGGTACTTCTTGTGGATGCAGAGGCAAGAGCCGATGTGTTTAGAGATGCTGTAGGTGATATCTGTGCCAGAGCTGATTCTGATGACCGTCTGATTATCTTTTACAGCGGTCACGGATCCCAGGAACCGCCGGGACTGGCAGGGGATGAAGAAGACGATGGTGTGAATGAGGTTGTCTGTTTTTACAACGAGGATGTATCCGATGATGAGATGCACGATCTGCTTGCCAGGTTCCCTGGTTCAGTTTATCTGTTTCTCGATGCGTGCAACTCAGGCGGTTTTGTGAACGATTTTTCAGATGATGACAACATTCTTGTTCTCACTGCGGCCAGAGAAGATAAGTCTGTAAGTGAAAGGGTTCTTACTCCAATACTCATCGAAGGTTCCACAGGAGCAGCTGATGAGAACGGTGACGGGCTTATAACCGCCGGAGAACTTGTTGAATATGTAGACAGCATGATGGCTCGAATCTGTCCGGTGTGCGATGCTGTGGTGGATGAGGGTATGGCCGAGTGCCCTTACTGTGGAACGGTTCTAAAGGGAGAGTACCGGATTCCGAGACCGGAACAGGGACTTTTCCTTGACCCGGGTCAGGTGGTATGGGAATAAAGGAAGGTAGAAATTGTCTGATACACTAGCAAAAGATCTTCATCCGCTGGAGAAAACACTTCTCAGCTGGCTGTCGTCAAACGGCCCGGGCAGCGATGCCGATGCTGTTGCCGGTACAGGAATGGGCGAAAGCTCTTACAGAAGAGCACTTCAGTGGCTTCTGTCCCGGGGTATGGCATCAATTCTTTCCACTGTTAAAACAGTTACTGTTGAGCTGGGGCCTGTTGGTACAGCGTATGCGGCGAAGGGAACCACACCTGAGCTGGCTCTTGTAGACGCAGCTAAGAGTGGCGTTACCACTCTGCCCGAGATACAGAAAAATGATCTGTTTGACAGAGCCCAGTGGGGGAGTGCCATGGGTGCTCTTCTTAAAGCCGGGGTTCTTGCCCGGGGAGACAACGGGCTTGTTGTTGTTGACCAGTCAGGCGGTGTGTTCCCGGAGATATGGAACAGTGTTTACAGGCCGCTTGCTGAAGGGAAAACTCTTCAGCTTTCCAGCCTGTCGGAAGCAGTGGCCGCAGAGGTACAGAAAAGGGCACCTAAGAGGGGGAAATCCAGAGCAGAGTTTACAGTTACAGAGACTGCTGAACACATTATTGATATAACTGTTTTCGGTAGGGAAGCTCTTGAAAGTGCCAGAGGAAGCAATACAATTGGTATTCTGACCCGGGAGATACTGGCTTCCGGTCAGTGGAAAAACGGCTCTTTCAGAAGATACCAGGTGGATATTCCTCCTTCAAGGATACACATTGGGAGATTCCATCCGTACGCCATGTTTTTAGATACAGTAAGAGACAAGCTGCAGGCAATGGGCTTTCAGGAGATGAAAGGTTCGCTTGCCGAAAACGAATTCTGGAACAACGATGCACTGTTCATGCCTCAGTTCCATCCTGCCAGAGACATACACGACGCGTACTATCTGGAGGATGGGGTTCAGGTGGAACCCCCGTCTGCGGATACAGGTGAAAGAGTTCGTGCTGCCCATGAAAACGGAGGAAACACCGGAGGCAGAGGGTGGGAGTACACCTTTGACTGGGAGAGATCTCTCAAGGCTATCATGCGTTCACAGGGAACCGCCCTTTCAGCAAGAGCTCTTGGTTCCCGGCCTGACATTCCCGGTAAGTACTTTGGAATAGCGAAGTGTTTCAGATACGATCAGGTCGATGCAACGCACCTTCCGGACTTTTTTCAGGTGGAGGGTATTGTGCTTGGAGAGGGGATCAACATGAAACACCTCCTGGGGCTTCTGAAACTGTTTGCCACTGAAGTCGCAGGTGCGACACAGTACAAATTCGTTCCGGCATACTTTCCATTTACAGAGCCGTCAGTGGAGCTTCATGTAAAGCATCCTACTCTGGGGTGGTTCGAGATGGGCGGTGCTGGTCTTTTCCGCAGGGAAGTGTGTGATCCACTGGGAGTTGATGTTCCTGTGATAGCCTGGGGTCTGGGCCTTGACAGGATGGCTCTTCTTGCCCTTGACTTGTCAGATATAAGAGACCTTCTCAGTCCCGACCTTTCAAAGTTGAGAGAGATGAAATCAACTCCGGAGAAACTGCTGGGAGGTGAAGTTAATGCCTAAGATAGAAATACCTCTTAAAGATTTTCTTCCTCTGGCAGAGCTTGAAAACACAGACAACCTTGAGAGTCTTCTTGAATCTCTTAAGGCAGAGCTGGACGGGTTAAGTGAAGACACCGTAAAGATTGAGCTCAACGACACAAACAGACCTGACCTGTGGACATCAGAGGGAGTAGCCCGGGGTATCCGGTGCCTGAAGAACGGGGCGGAACCCCATCTGAAATCAATGAAAGCTCCTGTGCATCAGATTGAGGTAAACGATTCCCTTGCGGGAATCAGACCCTATATCGCAGCTTTTACTGCCACTGGATGGGTGGTGGATGATGTCGGGCTTGAATCTCTTATTACAGCACAGGAAAAAATAGCTTCGGGGTTTGGAAAGGAAAGAAAAACAGCGGCAATCGGTTTCTACCCTCTGGATGGAATATCGTTTCCTGTAAGTTATTCCACTGCGTCTCCCGATACTGTTTTCCACCCGCTGGGTGAAGAAACAGCCATGACTCTGCGTGATGTTCTGCTGCACACGGAGACAGGGCGGAAATACGCGGAAATTCTGTCTGGTTTCCGGAAGTATCCTCTTCTTACCGATGCCACTGGAGCTGTTCTGTCTTTCCCTCCTGTTCTGAACAGCAGTACAACAGGCAGAGTAACCTCAGGAGACAGCGGGCTTTTCTGCGAGGTAACCGGAACAGACTGGCACACAGTAAACCTTACCGCAACTATTCTGGCATGTAATCTGGAAGACAGAGGGGCGGTAATAAGCCCTGTCGAGATCAGGTACCCAGGTGGGAAAACCACTGTTACACCTGTTGTGTACACAGACACTCTCACTGCGGCATTTGACGAGATAAGTGAAATGCTTGGAGAAGATGCCGGTGAACTTGACATCAGAGCGTTGCTGTCAAAAATGGACTATTCAGAGATAGATGTGGGAGAGAACTCGGTAACGGCGGTTATGCCGCCGTACCGGCGCGACGGAATACATCCCAGAGACCTGATGGAAGATATTGTAATAGCAATTGGTCTGAACAACATCAAACCTGTTCTTCCTTCGGATTATACAGTTGGTTCCGCGGCACCTGTTGAGATCCTTGCCCGTTCGGTGAAGGCTCTTCTCGTTGGAGCAGGATGTGAAGAGGTGATGAGACCTGTTCTCACCAGTTTTGAAAAGATTTCTACTCTTACAAGAACACCGGAACCTCCGGTGAAGATAAGCAACCCCATGACTGCGGAATACGGTGTTGTATCCAACACGCTTCTTCCCGCTCTTCTTGAAGTTGAGTCTTCCAGCGGGCATGCGGCGTTTCCCCACCGTCTGTTCACCGTGGGAGAAGTGCTGCGAAGAACACAAGGCAGCTTCTGCACCACAGAGGTCAACCTTGCTGTAACTGCAGGAGACAGCGATTTTGGCTCTGTCCACTCAATACTGGGGATTGTATGTCACTTGAGGGGATTGGCCCTGTCTCTCAAGCCGGTGGATGATCCGAGGTTTATCCCGGGAAGAAGTGCTGCTGTGCTTATCAACGGAGAGGAAAGAGGGATACTGGGTGAGTTTCATCCAGGTGTTCTTGAGGCGTGGGGAATAACTGTGCCGGTTGCCGGTTTCGAGCTTCCACTTGAAAGCCTGAAGGTGTAAATCTGTCAGATTTTTCTCTTAAAGCACCGTACAGCCCTGCAGGACACCAGCCTGAGGCTATCAGGGATCTTGTTGACGGGCTTAACGGCAACATGCAGTGGCAGACACTTCTGGGTGTTACAGGTTCCGGGAAAACATTCACAATGGCGAATGTTATCGAGAAGATCAATCTGCCCACTCTTGTTATCTGTCACAACAAGACCCTTGCCGCTCAGTTGTTCGGTGAATTGTCCGGGTTCTTCCCGGACAATGCTGTGGAGTACTTTGTGAGCTACTACGACTACTACCAGCCTGAAGCATACATTCCAGCCAGGGATATGTTCATTGAAAAGGATGCCAGCCTCAATGAAGAGCTGGACAGGCTTCGTTTAAGGACAACGGCGAGCCTTCTAAGCAGGGACGATGTGATTGTCGTTGCTTCTGTGAGCTGCCTGTACGGTCTCGGGTCTCCAAAAGATTTTCTGGACACCGGTTTTCAGATATCTGCAGGCTCAGGTATCTCCAGGGACCTTCTGCTCATGAAACTTGTTGGAATGCAGTATCGAAGAAATGATACTGTTCTTGCCAGGGGGTTCTTCCGGGTCAGAGGTGATGTTGTCGACCTTGTTCCCTCCTACGCAAGCACCGGGATAAGAATAGAGTTCTTTGGAGACACAGTAGACAGCATAAGGCAGATGGACCATCTCACAGGCAATGTGATGGACACCCTTGAAAGAACAACAATATTTCCTGCAAGGCACTTTGTTACAGGTGAGGCAAAACTCAATCTGGCCATGGGAAGAATCCGCAGAGAGCTTGAAGACAGGCTGCTTGAACTTCGAGCAGCGGGAAAGATGCTTGAAGCCCACCGACTGGAATCGCGAACGAACTTCGATCTTGAAATGATGGGCGAAACAGGTTACTGCTCGGGTATTGAGAACTACAGCAGACTTATCGGTAACCGGAAACAGGGTGAACGGCCATCGTGTCTTCTCGACTACTTCCCCGATGACTACCTGGTGTTTATCGATGAAAGCCACCGCACCATACCCCAGATCAGAGGTATGTACAAAGGGGACAGGTCCAGAAAGCAGACCCTTGTCAACTACGGTTTCAGACTGCCCTCAGCTCTGGATAACCGGCCTCTGTTCCTCGAGGAGTTCACACAGATAACCGGCAGAAAGATATGTATGTCGGCTACTCCCGCAGACTACGAACTGGAAAAATCAGACAGGATCGTTGAACAGATAGTGAGACCCACTGGTCTCACCGATCCTGTTATAGAGGTAAGACCTGCTGAAGGTCAGGTCGATGACCTTGTAGAGCAGGTGAGGAGCGCAACAGAACACTCCGGCAGAGTTCTAATCACGACGCTTACAAAGAAGATGGCTGAGGAACTTACAGACTACCTCCGGAGGCTTGATTTCAGAACCAGGTACATCCACAGTGAGATCGATGCTCTGGAAAGGGTTTCCATTCTCAGGGAGTTGAGGCTGGCGGAATTTGATGTTCTTGTCGGAGTTAACCTGCTTCGAGAGGGGCTGGATCTGCCGGAGGTAACTCTGGTGGCAGTGATGGATGCGGACAAGGAGGGTTTCCTCCGGTCAAAAACAAGCCTTGTTCAGACTGCGGGAAGAGCAGCCAGAAACAACATAGGAAAGGTCATATTCTACGCGGACAGAATTACTGCCTCAATGAAGTATGCACTTGATGAAACAGCAAGACGCAGGGCAATTCAGCTGGAATACAACGCGGTACATGGAATTACGCCGGCCACAATAGTAAAGACCAGGGACGAAATAATACGGTCTACAGGTATCGCTGACATAATGGGAAAGAAAAAGACAAAGGTGGCAGCAGGGAAGGCAGAGAACTGGGGCCCGGACAGAATTGCCGAGATCGAAAAAAAGATGATGGAAGCCGCGGAACACCTGGAATTTGAGGAAGCAGCCAGATACCGCGACATCATGAAAAAGCTGCTTGACCGGGGAGAATAGCTCCTTTTCAGGGGCTTGACATGGTAAGAAATATGAAGAATGTTTTGCCCGTGATACTGGAAACTAAAGGGGTTCGTGCTACTCAAACAAAGAAGAAAGGAGAGTCATGAAGAAGGCAATAGCAATTCTTGCTGTACTTTCATTGGCTGCTTTCGCAGGACAGGTCGCGGTTAATCTCGATCCTATCCCTCAGAAAGACGCCGATTGGCTCGTGTACGATGATGGAACGCCGGCCTGGCTCACATGGGGCGGTATGTACAGGGGTGTCTGGTTTGATGTTCAGGATTTCGTTCCCGGAGCAACAGGTGCTTCCATTGAGCAGTCAGAGTTCTGGTTCTACCATCACTCAAGTTATCCCTGGGACACATCTGATGTTTACCTTGAAATCTGGAACGGCGACAACACAGCTCCTGTTACCCAGCTCGACCAGACAATGGTAACCGCAATTCACTACGCTCCGGTTTATGCTACATACTCAACTCCCCTCGCCGGAGAGCAGAACTTCTGGGCACTTGCCAACACAGAGATGAGTTCAGGCGGATGGCCTGCCATTCTCGGTGACGGTACAGCAGGAACTCACAGTTTTTTCAGTGATGACTTCATCATCTGGGAACCCTGGGGCGACATGGGCGATTACTTCGTCAGTGTTTATGCCACACCTACAACTGGAGCTCTCGACAACTCCACATGGGGTTCTCTCAAGGCTGCATTTTAGTCATCTGACTCAGGTTACTGTAAGGCCGGTTCCTGCGGGAGCCGGCCTTTTGGCTTGAAAGGGAACCTATGAAGAAGGCAGCAGCATGGGGTTCGATCAAAGCTGTTTCAATTAATGGGAAGCACACCATCTACTGACAGGGTCACCGTTTGTTAACGGAATAGCAGGGGATTTTTGTATCTTTGCCCTATGAGTGTAATAGTGGCAAAGACTGCAGGTTTCTGCTGGGGAGTGCGCAGGGCGGTAGACAGCGTCGTTACAGAGATAAAAAAGGGTGAAGGCCCTTTTCGTGTTTACGGGCCCCTGGTTCACAATCCCCAGGTAATAGAAGCACTTAAAGACAGAGGTGTCGGGATGTCCAGCGAGCCGTGGGACGAAAGCGGTGGTACGCTGTTTCTTAGAACCCACGGTGTTACAGTTGAGGAACGGGAGAGGTTGAACGAGCTCCCGCTGAAGCTGAAAGATCTCACATGTCCCCGTGTGGGAAGAGCCCTCGGCATTGCCGGAAAGATGTCTCGGAAAGGTTATGATGTAATCATTTTTGGAGACCCCGGGCACCATGAGGTAAAGGCGATACTGTCTTCCGCCGGTTCTTCTGGAATGGTGGTTGCATCGGTGGCGGACGCAAAAAGACTTCCTGATTTGAAAAACCCTTTCCTGCTGTCTCAGACCACTCAGAACTGTGAGGAATTCTCGGAAATACTTGATATTCTAAAGAAACGATGGCCGGGAATAGAGTCTTCGAACACCATATGTGATTCAACGGCCAGGCGACAGACTGAGCTTCGCGAGCTTCTGGGCAGGGTAGACGCAGTCGTGGTGGTTGGAGGAAGCAACAGTGCAAACACCAGGCGACTGGCTTCAATAGCCGGTGAAACAGGTCTGCCGGTTTTCAGGATTGAAAGGCACGACGAGCTGGATGCTGGGCTACTGAAGCCCTACAGAAGAGTTCTTCTCTCCGCAGGCGCATCCACTCCCGGCTGGAGTATAAGAAAAGTGCGTGAGCGTCTGCTGGAGATACAGGGAGAATCAACAGGTGCCGGATGGATTCGAAATGTGTTCAGAAACTTGATTTTCAGCGGTGTTCACATACCTTTCATCGCGCTTGTGATAGCCCTTGCTCAGGGTGAAACGCTGGGAGGTACCGGATGGGGAGCTGCCGGGCTTGCCGCAGGTCTTCTTCTGTGGTCGTTCACTAATTTTACTGCTGTTCTGGAGTGCAGACGGGTTACAATGACCAGCCAGAAGAGGCAGGAGTTTATAAGAGCCCATGAACGTGTTATGCTGTTACTCGCCGGTTTCAGTTTCCTGGGTTCAGTTACTCTTTCTTTTCATCTTGGAACCGCGTGGCTTTTGTGGACAGCGGTTGCCACTCTGTTCTGTTTTCTTTACGCGCTTCCTCTGTTGAAAAAGAGTCAGTTTTTCGATCTTCTCCGCGCAATACCCGGTTCCCGTGAGATAATGTTTACCCTGGCATGGAGCTTTCTTGTATGCATACTGCCGGCAGTATCTCTCGCAGGGCTTGATTTCAGCCTGAAACTGCTGATCTGGCCAGTGTCTCTGGCTTTTCTTTTCTTCAGCAGATCGCTGTTCCTTGATCTGGTAGATCTTCAGGGAGACGCACTTCTTGGTATGGATACACTGCCGCTTCATCTGGGAGCCATCAGGTGCCGGAAGATTCTTCTTTCCAGCGCCTCTGCAGTGGTTCTTGTTCAGGTTTCAGCAGTTCTCATGGGAAAATTTCCACCCTGTGCCCTTGGTTTCGTAGCGGCTCCTGTTCTGCTCATATGGGCGTACATTCATCTGGAGAATGAATCATTCCCGTCTGAACTGTCCGTAAGGGTAATTTCCGACGGGAGTCTGTTGATCGCCGGTCTTATCCCGTATCTGCTGTGCAGCCTTTAAGGAGTTTATGAAGTATTTCGTTTCCATGATTGTAATGATGCTGCTTTTTGGATGCGGCAGTTCCACCATCGATGAGGATTCAGCTGAAAGTGTAACCTTCTCTCCTCCACCCAATCCCTATCAGACGGTTACCGTTACCGGAAGCACAGTTAACCTCAGACAGGGTCCCGGTACCATGTATGCAGTTGTTGGTTCTGCCTGTGCAGGAGATACACTGATGGTGACTGGTGAGGCTCCAGACTGGTACAGAGTTTACATTCCCGAGAAGTCACTGTTTGCCTGGATCTATGCCGGGCTGACTTCAGGCGCGGTAATGCCGCAGTAGTTTGAGGGGTTTCTATGATTGAACGATACGCGATACCGGAGATGACTGGAATTTGGACCACTGAAGCCAGGTATTCCCGGTGGCTGGAAATCGAAGTTCTGGCTGTGGAAGCCAGGTTCAAAGCGGGTCTTGTTCCGCTGGAGGATTACGAGAAAATAAGAGACAATGCCTGTTTCAGTACAGACAGAGTGAATGAGATTGAAGAGGTAACCAGACACGATGTAATAGCATTTCTTACTTCAGTTTCCGAATCGCTGGGTCCCGAAAGCCGGCATATCCACTACGGTATGACTTCCAGCGACATTCTTGATACCTGTATGGCAATGCAGATACGGGATTCCGGTGATCTGATAATGGAAGCTCTGAAACAGTACGGCGAGGCACTGGCCGGTCTTGTGCGCAGAACAAGAGGTATAGTGTGCATGGGCAGAACCCACGGAATGAACGCCGAACCAACCACACTCGCTCTGAAGTTCGCGGGGCATTACTCCGAGTATCTCCGGTGTGTCAAAAGACTTGAAGACGGGCTTAAGTCTTCGTGTGTCGGTACGATCTCCGGTGCTGTGGGAACCTATGCATACCTTGATCCTTCAGTGGAAGAATACGTGTGTAACAGGCTTGGTCTCGGTGTGGAGGAAGTGCCTACTCAGGTTGTAGCCCGCGACAGACATGCCCAGTTTCTGTATGCGCTTTCTTCGATCGGCGGTGCCATGGAGAGATTTGCCACAGAATGCCGTCACCTTCAGAGAACAGAGGTTGGAGAGGTGGAAGAGAGATTTGGCAAGGGGCAGAAGGGCTCAAGCGCCATGCCCCACAAACGAAACCCTATTGTAGGAGAGAGGCTTTGCGGTCTGGCCAGGCTTCTGCGCGGTTACCTTGTTGTCGGTCTGGAGAACACTCCTCTGTGGCACGAGAGAGACATAAGCCATTCTGCCGCTGAAAGGTTTGTTTTTCCCGATGCCTGTGGCGTGACTCTCTACGGTCTGCGAAAAGCGGCAGAACTTGCCTCCGGACTGAAGGTGCTTGAGAATGCTGTGACTGAAAATGTGGAGAATGCCGGTGATCGGTACTTTTCTCAGTCGATAATGCTTGCACTGGTGAGGCATGGCCTCACAAGAGAAGACGCATATGCCCTTGTGCAGAAAATTGCCATGGATGCCATGGAGAGCGGTGAGTCGTTTGCGGGTTCAGCTCTTGCAAATGGTGAAATCACAGGGGTTGTTCCCAGGGAGGAACTTGGTAATATCTGTACCATAGATAATCATCTGCGTAATGAGGATTACATTCTGGGGCGTGTTGGTCTCAGCTGACCTTTTCGCAGGGAGGGGGCTGGTATGATTGCTGGCATTATTGTGGGGTTGATTCTGGGTGCCGGGGTTTCGTATGCAGTGTTTCTGAGTCTGATACGCAAAAAAGACAAATTGGCATCAGAAGCTTCTGTCGCGCTTACCAGGGCTGCCAGAAGGGCAACAAGCGAGGCATCTCAGTTAAGGCTTAAGGTACAGGAGTACGAAAAAGGCGAGCGTGAAGGAAGCGACCTGATACTGCTTTTCCCGGATATTGTAAAGATGATATTCGCAGGAAAAGATGGTGATGAGGTTGTAAACTACATCAACAGAGCATGCCAGAATCTTCTAAAGGCAAATGAGTCGGCTGTGTTTCTTGCAGACAGAGCAGGTGCCAGACTTGGTCTTTCCGCGTCTACCGGTCTTTCCGAGGTTCTGGGGAAACGGGTAAACCTCGGGCTTGGAGACGGTTTTGTGGGTCTTGCTGCTGAAACAGGAAGACTTCTTTCCAGAAGCGGGCTTGATAAGGAAAGTGTTCTTGTTCGCAGAAAAATGATAATGAGTGATATTCCCGGCTTCAAACCGGAGTTTGCAGCTCCCATGCTGGTCGAAGGTGTTCTTTACGGAGTTATCACCGTTGGCGCGTTCGAAGGCAGCGGCGCACTTCGGGAGGAAACTCTCAGAGCTCTTGCGGCGGTTGGTGCGGCAGCCCTTGAGAATGTCAGGCTTCTTGAACGGTTTGGAAGAACCTCGAGCCTCGATCCGGAGACCGGATTTCTGGGTAAGCAGTCCCTTGAGTCTACGCTGGAAAACGAGCTTGAAAGGGTTGAAAGATTCGGAAGCTCCCTGGCGGTAATGGAACTGCATTTGAAGCTGGCGGAGAAAGGTGACAGTGTAAAAACAAGAGGTGTAATGGGTGCTGCAGCAAAACACCTGATTTCCTCTCTGCGAAACATAGATATCGGAATAAGGGCAACCACAGGCACACTGATTCTTCTTCTGCCCGGTACAGAAAGCGAAGGTATTAAATCGGTAACTGGAAAGCTTGGCGGAGAGATTCCGCTGCTTAAACTTGACGATGGATCATATGTGGGGCCTGTTGGTATCAGAAGTGTTGTTGTTCAGGGCGGGGAACGCAACGATGCCAGAGACCTGCTCGATCGTTTGAGAGCAAAAGAATCCATGGAATTTGAAGGTTATTACGACGCATAACAACCTTTTTCCAGACGGGAAGGTAAAATGTCAGACAGGCCGAAAAGAGAAGAGTTAAAGAACGAGATATCATCGCGTCACCTCGCTATGACAGTGGACGAAGCTGAAAAACTCGCCGGATATGTGGATAGAATGCCAACTCCTCTGGAGTTTCATCTGTTCGACACCATGTGGAGCGAGCACTGTTCATACAAGAGTTCAAAACCCGTACTCAAAACTCTGCCAACGGACTCTCCCGGTGTGGTCATCGGTCCAGGTGAGGATGCAGGTGTTGTGAGTTTCTGTAACCATGACGGAGTGGAATGGGATCTGGTGGTGGCACATGAAAGCCACAATCACCCGTCGCAGGTCCTCCCGGTAGAAGGAGCGGCAACCGGTATAGGCGGTATAGTCAGAGATGTTTACTGTATGGGTGCAAGGGTAACCGGTTCCATGGATCTTCTCAGGTTCGGTAATCCCCATGGAGAAAAAGGAGAAACAACCAGAGGAATTGTACGAGGAGTTGTGGAAGGGATCTGGAAGTACGGCAACGCTCTGGGTGTGCCCAACATGGGTGGTGATACAGAATTTCATCCCGGGTACGATGATAACTGTCTTGTAAATGTTGTCGCCTTTGGAGTGGTTCCCCACGACAGGATCGTGCACAGCTTTGTTCCCGAAGAAGCTCACAGGGAACCCTACGTTCTTATTCTTACAGGTAAACCCACGGACAGCACAGGTTTTGGCGGAGCGACATTTGCCAGTGCAGACCTTGACGGCGAACTGGGTATCGGGTCAGTTCAGGTTGCCGACCCGTTTTTGAAAAGAGTGTTATCAGAAGCGAATCAGGCAGTTCTCGACCTGCTGTTTGACAAAGGCATCAAGTTTGGATTCAAAGACCTTGGTGCTGGAGGCATTGCGTGTGTAACCAGCGAGCTTGCCGCCCATGGCGGTCTGGGTATCGATGTGGATCTTGATGCTGTACCGGTGTCTATGGAAAATCTTCCTCCTGAGGTTATTGCCTGCAGTGAAACCCAGGAGAGGTACGGGCTGGCGGTTCCGGCTTCAGTTGCTGATGAAGTTCTCTCAGTGTACAACCACAGGTTCGAACTGCCCAGACTTTTCCCGAACTGCAGGGCTGCGGTTATCGGAAAGTTCAATTCCAAACCTGTATACAATGTGGTGTGCCGGGGGCAGAGCGCAGCTGCCACACCTATCAATTACATCACTGAGGGTGTAGTTTACCAGCGGGAAGAGCTTGCGGTTAACTGCGGAGCTCCTGAACCCGCGGAGAGACCCTGCAACCCCAGAGAGAACCTTACGGAAATACTAACTTCCCTTTCCGGATGCAGCAGAAATCATATCTGGTCTTACTACGATTCAGAGGTACAGGGTGTTACAAGATTTCGGCCGGGAGAGGCGGACTCATGCGTTTCCGTGCCGGTTGAGGGTTCCAGAGCGGGTCTGGCAGTCAGCGGAGACGGCAATCCCTGGTATGGGGAACTTGATCCTTTCCTGGGAGGGGCTCATTCTGTAGGTGAGGCCGTAAGAAATGTTGTTGCGACAGGAGCTACTCCTATCTGTGCCACAGACTGCCTGAACTTCGGCAATCCTGAAGATCCTGAAGCTTTCTGGCAGTTCAAACAGGCAGTGGCTGGTATTACCGAAGCCTGCAACGCGCTGGGATTCAGTGGAGGAGATTATCCGCTGCCCGTTGTTTCCGGTAACGTCAGCTTTTACAACCAGTCCAAAGGCGGTAAGTCTATTCCTCCTTCTCCCATTGTGGCGGTTTTCGGAAAAATCCACGACCACAGGAAGGCAACCGATATCGTTCTTCGTAAGCAGGGAAATATTGTTCTTCTGGTGGGAATCAGAAAAGACGAGCTTGGAGGAAGCCTGTTCTACCGAACGTGTCTTGGTCATCATGGCGGAACGGTTCCTGCGTTCCGGGGTTCTCTTGAAAAGAAAATGGCCGACTGGGTTCTTGGTGTTATTCACGATGGAAGAGCCCGTTCAGTACATGATATCAGTGGCGGAGGTCTTGCTGTGGCAGCGGCTGAAATGGCTCTTGCCAGCGGAACTCTCGGAATACAATTCTCACTTGATTCAAATCCCGTAACACTGTTTTCAGAAACCCCGGGATACCTTGTGGAAGTTGATCCCGGTTTTGTTGAGAATGTTACACTTCCTGCAACACCTGCTCTAGTATATCCTGCAGATGCAGCATTGATTTCAGATTTAACTCCTGATTTTGACTGGACAACTATTGCAGATGCAGCAACATACGAATTACTTGTTGATAATAATTCTGATTTCAGTTCTCCTGAATTAGATGAAAGTATTGCTTCTAGTAATTTCACTCCTTCAGCAAATCTTGCTACCGGTACTTGTTACTGGAAAGTTCTTTCAAGAAATGCTGCTGGCTCAAGTTCATATACTGCAACTTGGACAGTAACAATAGCTTCTCCAAATATTACAGTTTCTGAAACTGCTGTAGCTGGTGCTGGAGATCTTGGTGGTG
>QNDR01000035.1 GCA_003646025.1 Candidatus Fermentibacterota bacterium | reverse complement strand
TTGGCTGATTTGTCGTGAAAGTAATTCAGACACGTCTTTTCGCGAGGAAAGTCAAGAAGTTATCTACTCAGGAAAAGGCAGTTCTTGATAATGAAATTAGAAGAATCATTGCTGATCCATCAACAGGCCAGGAGAAGCGGGGAACGCTGAAAGGTGTGTTTATTCACAAATTCAAGTT
This sequence comes from Candidatus Fermentibacterota bacterium, assembly GCA_003646025.1. GTDB lineage: Bacteria > Fermentibacterota > Fermentibacteria > Fermentibacterales > JCC-6 > Sabulitectum. Next base: position 22,917 of record QNDR01000035.1, on the reverse strand, counting down.
ACACGCCATTCAGTTTCTTCTTGCCTATCGTTTTTGCGATTTGCAGATTCTGGAGTTGATAATGCTTGGTCCTCACGAGAACTACTACAGAGACTTGGACAACTACCTTAGAGGGTAGATTATCGTTCAAGTCTAGTCAGTTCCAAAAGCATCCACTGCAGGGTGCCAACTGTAAGTTCTCCCAGTCACTGTAACTTATTCCAGTGTGGTTCCGAAAGCATACACCACAGGTTGCCGGAACAAATAAACAGCACAAAGATCTGAGCATACGGCACCGAAGGCTTTTCTGCTTAACGACCATTGCCAGTTACGTTCCTGGTGTATCGTAAAGCAGGGCAATCCCGACTGGGAATATCTGGACTGGAACTCTCTGCTCTCAGTCTTCCTCTGGCTTTTCAGTTGAGTTCTTCTTGATCTGTATTGGGAATACAAAAACCAGCCCGAAGTTGTATTTTCGGTCAGGCTCCTAGTTTTGGCATCGTTGGAGGTATCACCCACAATTTTCAACTGCACCCTGTCAAAAGAACAGGTAATAAACAATTGCAATCAAACACATAACTATCGTCCCATATTTATCATAACAAAGGCTTTACTAGTATGGATACGATGCGTCTGATTGTCAATAAAATGTACTTTCTTTTCTGAAACAGTTCTATTATACTCAGGAGGAGGTTGTTATGAAACTTACAATATTGGTTCTGATGTTGTTTTATTCCCTGATGTATTGTGATCAGACTGTATGGAGTTACGATCTCACCACTTTGCCGGAAGGCTGGAGCAGCACTGGCGGCTGGGAGTTCGATTCCACAGGGGCACACATCTACATTCAGGCCATAGGGGCCGATGGTAATCACTCTATTTACACGGAAATGCTGTACGTTCCGGAGGGTACAGATTCTGTTACACTTTCTGTTCCTCAGTATATCCATGGTGGTGGTTCCGATGGCGCAGCTTATGCTTCGTTCACGGTAAATCTCAATGAGGAGGATCCCCTCACTCTCTGGTCGCACACCTGGTATGACACATGGGGAACCGACTCTGAGCCTATAGTCGAAAGCGTTGTTGTTGCTCCGGGAGATTCTCTGTCTTTCTATTTCGGGTGCGATGTATTCGCATACGGTAGTTTCGGGTTTGCAGAGCTGTGGTGGTATCTCAATGACCTTGAGCTTGTGCTTCACGGTGATATTCAGGTTTTGAAGAATGTGAGCTGGGGCCTCCTGAAGACCCTGTCTTATCAGGACAGCGTCTGGTAACAGTATTGGGTGCCGGCAGAATCTCTACTTCAGAAGCTCTTGCAGTACCGGGTCGCTGTAGTTGCCTTTGAAAAGGAAGAAGTCTATCCCTGCAGAGTTTGCAGCGGGCTGGTCGGAAGTGGTGCTGTCTCCAATGAACAGGGTTTCTTCAGGTATTACTTCCAGAGTTTTCATTGCAAGGTTAAGAATAGTCGGGTCCGGCTTTGTAAAACCTGTGTCATAGCTGAAAAAGCGGTACGGGAAAAGGTCTGCTATTCCGGCCTTCTGCATTCTGGGAAGCTGCACAGAGCTGTGTCCGTTTGAAACCACAGCCAGTTCTACCTGTTTGTGAAGTCTTTCCAGTATCTGTAATGCGCCTGTGATAAGTATACCATGCTGTGAAAGCCGTTTGAAATAAGTATCCAGGAATTTCACAGGGTCAGTGTGTACTCCAAACTTTATGAATACGCGTTTCATTTCTGTAGAGCCCGGCAGTGGAACTCCCCGGGATTCGTAGCTTTGAACCTCCGGGGAGTTTACAAGTTTGAAATGCCCTGCGTTGTTGCCGGTTGCTGTTTTCTGTGCTGCTCTGTAGTCAAGCAGGGTGCCATCCAGATCAAACAGTATTGCTTTGTACTTCATCAGTCGTGGAAAATATCCACCACTTCATCGTCAGCAATTTCCGGGATGGTCACCTTCATAAGGGGTTCCATTTCCATTGCCTGCTTAACAGCCCAGATCGCCCCCTGGTTCCTCGCCCAGTTTCTTCTTGCAAGACCATTACCGACATCCCAGGAGAGCATTGATTTTGCCCTTCGTTCCGCAGCAGGTGAACCGTCGAGAAGCATACCGAAACCACCGTTTATTACCTCGCCCCAGCCTACACCGCCTCCATTGTGAAGACTTACCCAGGTGGCTCCCCGGAAGGCGTCGCCTATGACATTCTGTACAGCCATGTCTGCGGTGAACATTGAGCCGTCACGGATGTTTGCCGTTTCTCTGTATGGGCTGTCTGTGCCGGAAACATCGTGGTGATCCCTTCCCAGAACAACAGGTGCTGAGATAACGCCGTCTGAAACCGCTTTGTTAAAAGCCAAAGCCAGTTTTATTCTACCTGCCCAGTCAGTGTAGAGTATTCTGGCCTGTGAACCTACCACCATTCTGTTTTCCTCAGCCTGTCTTATCCACAGAAGGTTGTCGAGAAGCTGCTGTTTGTTCTCCGGGGAAGCTTCGTTTGCCATCTCTTCAAGAACAAAAGCGGCGATTCTGTCTGTTTTCTTCAGGTCTTCCGGTTTGCCTGAGGTGCATACCCAGCGGAACGGACCGAAACCGTAGTCGAAGTAGATGGGGCCCATGATGTCTTCCACATAGGAGTTGTATTTGAATGTGCCGTCTTCATTTAGTATACCTTCCGCTCCTGCTCTGGAAGCTTCAAGCAGGAATGCATTGCCGTAGTCCCAGAAGTGCATACCCCTGGAGCAGAGTTTGTTTATTGCTACTACCTGTCTTCTTAAAGATTCCTGCACCGCTTCTTTGAAGGCTGGCGGATCTTCCACCATCATTTTGTTGCTCTCTTCAAGTGTAAGACCTGCCGGGTAGTACCCGCCCATCCAGGGGTTGTGAAGGCTTGTTTGATCGCTGCCCAGATCGATGTGTATGTTTTCTTCCGCCAGTTTTTCCCATAGATCTACTACATTGCCCAGATAACCCAGCGACAGTGGTTTCTGCTCACGCACCGCTCTTTTTATTCTGGTTACAACCTTGTCCAGGTCTTCTTCAACTTCCTGAAGCCAGCCCTGCTCGTGCCGCATCTGGATCGCTTTGGGATTTACTTCCGCAATAACACAGACAGCTCCTGCGATTACTGCTGCCTTTGCCTGTGCTCCGCTCATTCCGCCAAGTCCGCTTGTTACATAGATCCTGCCTGCAAGGCCGTTATCGCCTGCTCCAAGATACTTTCTTCCCGCATTTAGAAGTGTGATAGTGGTACCGTGAACAATACCCTGGGGGCCGATATACATAAAGCTGCCTGCTGTCATCTGTCCGTATGAGGTAACACCCAGTGCAGCCATCCTGGTGTAGTCGTCCTGTGAACTGTAGTTGGGAATAACCATTCCGTTTGTTATCACAAGCCTCGGTGCATCGGGATGCGACGGGAACAGACCCAGAGGATGACCTGAATACAGAACAAGGGTCTGCTGTTCCGTCATTTCCGAGAGGTATTTCATGGTCAGCAGATACTGTGCCCAGTTCTGGAAAACAGTGCCGTTACCGCCGTATGTAATAAGTTCTTCCGGGTGCTGTGCCACTGCGCTGTCCAGGTTGTTCTGGATCATCAGCATTATTGCTGCAGCCTGAGATGTTTCAGCGGGGTACTCGTCAATGGATCTTGCATGCATTTCGTAGGTTGGTCTGAAACGGTACATATAGATGCGTCCCATGGTATTCAACTCTTCTGCAAATTCCGGTGCGAGGGTGGTATGCCACTGCTTGGGAAAGTATCTCAGAGCATTTTTCAGTGCCAGTTTCTTTTCTTCAGATGTAAGAATGTCAGGTCTTGCAGGGGCCCGGTTCACACCAGGTGCCGATGGCGGCATTGAAGGTATCTCGGCAGGGATTCCCTGCCTTATCTTTTCTTTAAAGCTTTTCATCAGTACCTCCGTGGCTGAAAAGTTAATCTTTGTACATGCAAAGATACAAAAATACCTTCCGATTGTCCGGTTCTTTCTTCAAATACTGTCTGTGTTTGCCCACGGCTTCTTCATATATATAGACACGGTTTTTTTTTGTAATAACTACCGCGGTGGAGGTTAGAAGATTTGAAGTACTTATTGCTGCTGCTTGTGGGCTCCGGTATCATGTTCGGGAATGAGATTTATTCGCTGATGAATTTTCACCCCGCTGATGATGCTCAGATCGAGCTGTTTAACAGAATTGGCTTCGATGTGGTCCAGGTTTACACCGACGGTTCCGTCGATTTTGTAACAAATTCCACAGACCGCAGGATCCTTCTGGAGAACGGTCTGTTCGCCACAACAAGAATTGATGACATGGAGGGTTTTTACAGATCCAGAAACGGTTCAAGCCGTTCCATGGGCGGTTTTTACACATGGGATGAGGTTAGTTCCTGGATTGATTCTCTTGTGGCTGCCAACCCCTCTATCACAAGTGTTCAGTCTATTGGAAACACCTACGAAGGCCGGCCGCAGAGGGTGGTAAAGCTCTCTGTTAACAACACATTCGGTGATGATGATCCGGCTATGGCCAACGCCTGGTACGACGGGCTCATACATGCCCGTGAGGGCAGCGCCATGAGGAATGTGCGGTACTGGATGATGTGGCTGTGTTCCAACTACGAGAGAAACGGGTATGACGGATACCAGGCAACATGGCTTCTGGAGAATCGGGAGATATGGTGTCTTCCTGTAAATAATGTAGACGGCTGGGTTTACAACCAGACCACTTCTCCAGGCGGTGGTGGAATGCACCGCAAGAACAGAAACACATCTGCGGGAGGAGACGGTGTTGACCTCAACAGGAACTGGTCTGTGGGCTGGGGAGGGACCGGTTCAAGCGGTGACCCTGGTTCCAGTACATACAGAGGTACAGGGCCTATATCCGAACCTGAGGCTTCCAACATAGATACATTCTGGCAGACTCACATTCCCGCACAGATGCATTCGACCCATTCCTACAGCAATGCCCTTATCTACCCGTGGGGCTGGACAGATGATCCCACCACACATGCTGCTCAGTACGAAACACAGGGTGAGATGATGGTTAACTGGGCCACAGGTGAGGAACACTATCCCTCAGCTCAGTTTTACTATGCTTCAGGTAATACCCGTGATCACTCCTACGGTCTTTACGGAGCCATGAGCTGGAACCACGAAACAGGAGCCACCTTTGCAGGTTTCTGGCCTTCAGCCACGGAGCTGGTAAAACTCTCCAGAAGGAATCTCAGAAGCTATCTTGTAACAGCCTGTCTTGCAGGATGCCCCTACGATCCCCACGAACCAGGTGTTCCGGTTGTTGATGCAATAGGCTCTGTAAGTGTTCCGTTCACTGTAGACTGGAACGATGCCGCCTACGCGGATTACTATGCACTTCAGAGACTCAGTGGTTACCAGCTTCTTGTTGACGATCACGGTGACAGCGGCCCCTTCGATAAAGTAAACTGGATAATGACAACCAGCCAGCACCACAGTGGCACTCAGTGTTACGTTTCCAACGGAACAGGCGACATGACATGGCAGGAATCAGTAACCATTCCCGCAAACGGCGGGGGAAGAATCAGTTTCTGGTCGGAGATGAATATTACCCCTGAAAGCTATCAGGGAGCATTCTCATACAGTCCCGACGGTGGAACCAACTGGTACTACCTGCAGACATTCGGCCGGAATGACATGACCTGGCGTTTCAACATTCACGAGCTCGACGAATTCCAGGGAAAAACACTGATGTTCCGCTGGGAGAGCTACGGAGGCAGTTCGTCGTGTAAACTGTACATAGACGACATCAAGATAGAAGTATGGAACAACAACGAGATACACGCCGACAATATTTCAGGCTCGCAGTACACCGTAACCGCGCTGAACAACGGAGATTACTACTTCAGAGTGTGGGCAGTGGATAATGATTTCGGACCTGGATGGGCTTCAGAAGCTGTTTTGGCTCAGGTGAGCACATCAGGTACTGGTGATTATTCGCAGGGACTTAATCCCATGGTGTCTTCACTGGGTCTTGTAACACCTAATCCTGTGTATGAAAGTGCGGTTATCCCTGTAACTGTTGCTCCGCAGGATATTTCCACGGCGAAACTTACCGTATTTGATGTGTATGGCAGGCAGGTAGCTGACCTAACATCCATGATCACAGATACAGGTTACAGGAATATCGTGTGGGATGCAGAAGGTATTCCAGCCGGTGTTCACTTTGTAAGGCTTGAAACAGCTTCAGGTGTTTCAGTACGCCGTATTGTTTCGGCGGTAAGATAGCTTACCAGTTGTGGAGACGGTTGCTGCACAGCCGTCTCCGCAGACATCGAGGGGGTTACCGGTAAATGAAACTTCAATGCAGACAGTGTGGAGCTCTTCTTGCCGTTACTTCTCCAGATGCGTACATAAGCTGCCCGTACTGTGGCGCTCGTTCTGTTGTCAGCGGTTATGATGGAGCAAGTTTTCTGCACAGACCTTCTCTGAACAGAGAGGATGTTCTTCGACTGTTCGAGCCAGGTGCTGTTGCCACCGCTTCTCTTTTCTGGTTCCCCTACGACGCGGATTCTCTTTCCAGAGTTTTTACACAGCCCTACACAGAGATGGAGAATTATACCCCTCCTTCTGCTGATCGCAGATTGTGGAATGAATCTGAAGCAGAGGGAAAGGTTGTGCCTGTTGACCCCCAGCTTCTGGAGGAGGGCGGAGTTGTGTACCATCCTTTCTGGGTGGTTATCAGTACAGCTACTGCCCAGGGAACCATGGTTGATGCAGTGAGCGGCGTTAAGCTTGGTGAGGCAGCGGGGGCTTCACCAGGTAGTTTGTTTGACCCTTCCAGAGAAGCTCTTTCCGCGTTCCTTATCGGTATTGGCCCTGCTCTGCTGGTTTTCTTTCTGCTCAGGGGTGTTTCTATTTTCTGGGCTTCTGTTTTTGGAATGGCTTCTGCGATTTTTGCGCCTGACCTGTGGAAAAAACTGACCGGGGGCAGAACCCATGAGTGACCTTCTAACCCTGTCATGTCCGTCCTGTGCCGGGCTTCTGGAAATCAGCGAGGGAAGCACCAACACAGTGTGTCCCAGCTGCGGAACCCCACTGCTTCTGGAGGGAGTGGTCAACCGATACATTATCGATTCCAGTGTTGATTCAACTGATGCTGTGCGTGTGGTGCGGCGTAAACTGGAGGAAGTCTCTGCAGGTGTTTTTGCCGGATGCCGGGTAAGAAAACCGTTTCTGGCCTATGTGCCGTTCTGGATATTGTCGTGCAGGGTTGACGGTTATGTGTTTGGCATAAAGCCGGTGTTCAAGGAAAAAAAAGTGAGAACAGTTTCAGAGAACAGCGACGGCAGCAGCCAGAATTACTTTGTAAGAACTGTCAAGCAGCGAAAGGGTGTTCGGGCGGAAGAGCATCAGATCAGCAGCGGTTTTGATGTTATCGTAAGTGCTGCGCACCTTGAACCTCTGGGAATACCATCTCTTGGAGCAAAGTCTCAGATGGGTCTTTCAGGTATGGCACTCGGCCGTTCCGGGTCCAGACTTCCGCTGAAAGTATTCGATTCCGATGAACTGCCGGCCTCTGCCAGCGTGGTTGATCCCTGTGTCTCCATTGATCAGGCCCGGGAAGAGTCCGACAGATACATACAGAGAATTTGCAGTGGTGTAGGTGTGGGGCTGGAACAGCGTTCAATGTATCTGGCAGTTACAGGGGCACGGGAGAAGCTGGTGCATTACCCTCTGTGGGTTGTTGAGTACGTGTTTGAGAACAGATCCTACAGGGCTGTTGTTGACGGATGCACAGGGAAACTGCTCAAGGGAGCTTTCCCCGCCGACTCTGAGCACTGGAAGAAGGTCTGCAGGGCTCTTGGCAGTGTGTGGGCGGGATTGATCCCCATTCTGCTGTTTGTTTCTTTTGCCGGGCTTTTCAGTGCCGGGCCGATTCTTATGCTTGTACTGCTCGCAGTTTACGGACTGGGTGCTGTTTCATTCAGATTTCTGAAAATGGCGAAAAACAATGCCAGGACGGACAGTATGATATGAAAATAACAAAGCTGGTCTGTGGGCACTGCGGAACTGCTCTTTCCGGTCTTGGTCAGGACAAACTGTTTTTCTGCAGCAACTGCGGAAAAGGCTGGGTGCTTGATGCCGGCGGGCTTGAACCTGTTCAGGTACAGTGCCGTGCCTCTTCCAGTTCCAGGCTTCCACTTCCATTCTGGATGGTCAGTGCTGCGGTTCATGTTCTGAAGCGTACTGTCAGGAACGAGTTTACATCCACCATTGTGAGGTTCGGATCCAGGTACGAAGAAGAGGTACTGGCAGCCAAAAAGAATGAAACCGGAGGATTTTCGGAGAGAAGGACATTTCTTTTTCCTGCTTTTCCTGTAGACGGATTACCGGGTACAGGCGTGGCTTTGTCAGATAAGATTCATGAACTTCCCGATGAACTGAAACAGGGAGATTCACTGCCGGATATCTGCGGCGGGTCAATTTCAAAAGCCGATGCTGCGGTATTGGCAAGAAGTGTTGCCGTGGGACAGGAAACGGAAAAGGCAGACTGGCTTGCAGAGATAGAGATAGTACTGTCTTCAGTTAGGAGTACTCTTGTGATTCTGCCGTGCAGTGTCGAAGTTGAAAAGGTAATTATTGCAGAGACAGGGGTATCATTTTTCAGAAGATCTGTACCGGACTGGGACGGAATTATAGATTATCACAGCGTCAGAACTTGACCGCGGCGATATTCTGCCCTAAGGTAGCATCATTGCGAAACACATAAACAAAGGAGATATGAATGTCCGGACACAATAAATGGAGCACGATCAAGCACAAAAAGGGTAAAGCTGACGCAGCCAGGGGTAAGATTTTCAGTCGCCTTGTAAAGGAAATATCAGTGGCTGCCCGTCAGGGTGGCGGTGACGCTGACATGAATCCCAGACTGCGTGTTGCAATCGATACCGCAAGAGGCCAGAACATGCCCAACGACAACATTGAGAGAGCTATCAAACGCGGTACAGGTGAACTTGAGGGTGTTACTTACGAGGAGATGCTTTACGAGGCCTACGGACCAGGCGGCGTTGCAATCATCATTGAAGTTCTTACAGACAACAAAAACAGAGCAGCTGCTGAAATTCGCCATTCTCTTACCAAAGGCGGCGGAAGTCTGGGCTCAAAAAACAGCGTTGCCTACCTGTTCAGCAGGCAGGGTCAGATACTTATCGATGGAACAGTGCATACAGAAGATGAGGTTCTTGAAGCTGGTCTTGATGCCGGTCTTGAAGATGTTTCTGTGTTTGAGGATACTATCATTGCTTCAACCGATCCCGATGATATTTTCACTGTAAAGGACGCTCTTGAGGCTTCGGGGATCAAGACTCTTTCCTCCGAGGTAACAAAAGTACCCTCCAATACCGTTGTTCTCTCCGGCAAGGAAGCAAACAGAACGATGAAACTTCTTGAGGCTCTTGAGGATCTTGATGATGTTCAGGCTCTTTATTCAAACTTCGATATGGCGGAATAATTGTCTGACAGGATTATTCTTGGAATTGATCCCGGTCTGAATATAACTGGTTTTGGTGTTATTTCAGCATCGGCGGGTTCGTTGAAGCTACTGGATGCAGGAACAATCAGAACCAGGGCGTCGGATCCTCTTACTCCCAGACTTACTGAGCTTTTCCAGGGACTGGTTCAGGTTATACAGAAGTACTCACCTGATGTTATGGGTATGGAGAAGATCTACTCCCACTATCGTCACCCTGTTACAGCTATTATCATGGGTCATGCCAGAGGGGTGCTTTGCCTCGCTGCAGGGCAGAGGGAGATAAGAGTGGAATCTTTACCTGCGAGCCGTGTAAAAAAGGCTGTTACAGGAAACGGTCGCGCCAGCAAACAGCAGGTTAACGGTATGGTCTGCAGAATTCTTGGTATACACACCGAGCTTAAACCTCTGGATGTGAGTGATGCGCTTGCAGTTGCAATTGCTTTATACGAGGAGGAGAGATTTGCTTGAAAGTATCAGAGGAACGGTAACCGGAACAGATCAGGGATATATTTTTCTGGAGACCGGACCATTGACCGTGCGGCTTCTGGCTCCGGGGTATTTTCTGCGTTACGTTGCTGTGGGAGATGAGTCAAAGTTCTTTCTTCTGTTTCAGATAGTTACAGAGGGCAACAAGGGAATTCCCCTTGCAGTTGCTTTTCCCAGTACGGAAGACAGAGATTTTTTCACAAAGTTCATAAGTGTTTCGGGGGTAGGGATAAAGGCGGCGGCAAAAGCAATGGTAATTCCTCCATCCGAGCTTGCCTCAGCAATTGCTGCTGGAGATATCAAGATTCTGAAGTCTCTTCCCGGTATTGGAAATTCCCGGGCCAGGCAGATTGTAGCCAAGCTTCAGGATGTTATGTCGAAATCCAGCTTTGCTTCCTCTGCAGTTTCTGTTTCCGGTAATGCTCACGATGCCCGCGCTATTCTTGAACAGCTTGGAATCCCGTCTTCTGAAGCGGTTTCTCTTGTAAAAGCGGCGGTTGAAAAAGAAGGGGCAGATGTTTCCGCGTCAGCCCTTGTCAGGTCTGCAATGAAACTGAGAGGCTGAAATGGCACTGGAGTCTATTGTAAGAGCCGACAGTACAGGTGGGACGGAAGAACGGGATTTTGCCAGTTTAAGACCAAAAAGTTTTGCCGAATACATAGGTCAGAAAGAACTAATAGAGAATCTCAAGATAGCTGTTCAGGCTGCCCGTGAAAGAGGTGAACCTCTGGATCATCTGCTTTTTCACGGCCCCCCGGGGCTGGGAAAAACAACCCTTGCCTATGTGATAGCTGAAGAGATGCAGGCAGAGATTGTATGTACCTCCGGTCCGGCTCTTGAGAGACCAGCAGACCTGGTGGGGATACTCACCAATCTGAAGAGGGGCGATGTTCTGTTCATAGATGAGATTCACAGGCTGCCCAGAATTGTGGAAGAGTACATCTACCCGGCCATGGAAGACTTTGAAATCGATATGGTTATTGATCCCGGTCCCCATGCCCGCACGGTCAAGCTGGAATTGAATCATTTTACAATTGTGGGTGCAACCACGCGAGCCGGTCTTATCACAGGTCCGCTTCGCGACAGGTTCGGGTTCTCTCTTCATCTGGAGTTCTACGGTGTCAAAGATCTGCAGACGATAATAACCCGTTCAGCGGGAATTCTTTCCACTAAGATTACAGGTGAAGGTTCGGAGTCCATTGCTTTCCGATCCAGAGGAACTCCCAGAATAGCCAACAGACTTCTCAGGAGAACCAGAGACTATGCCCAGGTTATGCGCCGGGATGCAATAGATGAGGTTACTGCAATTGAAGCCATGGACATAAACGGTGTGGACGAAGCAGGACTGGACAGACTGGACAGGAACTATCTAACGGCGATAATCAAGCAGTACGGTGGTGGCCCTGTTGGGGTGAGTGCCATTGCGGCAACACTTAATGAAGAGAGGGATACACTGATTGATGTGGTTGAACCGTTTATTCTTGCCAGAGGATTTCTGAATCGAACCAGCAGAGGCAGAGTTGCTACAGCGCTGGCATACAGGCACCTTGGTTTCACCAGAGCTGGCCAGGAAGAGCTTCCGTTGTGAAGATTCTGCTTCATATATGCTGCGCACCCTGCGCAACGGCAGTGGTGGAGAACCTTCGTACAGACGGATACGATATTACCGGATATTTTTACAACCCTTCTATTCATCCATGGAAAGAGTTTAAACGTCGCATGGACACACTGAAGGAGTGGGCACCGACGATAGATCTTCCTGTTATATACAGTGAAGAGTACCCACTCGAAGACAACATCAGAATGCTTCTTGGAAGTGCTAACCGATGCTTTTCCTGTTTCAGCGACAGGATGAACACAACGGCAAAACTTGCGCTGGAGATGGGTATAGAACAGTTTACAACTACTCTAACAGTGAGTCCTTATCAGAACCAGAATTTATTGATAAAGGCTGGGGAAGCAGCATCCGACATTCATGGAGTTCAGTACCTTTACAGGGATTACAGAAACAGCTACAGAAGATCAATTGAATTATCCCGCGGTTTGCATATGTACCGTCAGCCGTACTGTGGCTGCGTGTTCAGCGAACGGGACCGCTACCTGAAGATCAAATCTCCCGGCCAGGTATAACCCATTTTGGGTATTGACCTGCATTTTTTTTGATGTAATAATCAGGTGATGTATTCGCACGCAAAACAGAATTCTCTGGGGGGTTTGTATGAGATATTTACTCTTGACACTGGTTGCTGGTCTTTGTTTTTCGGCTTTTGCGGAAAGTGAAACCCAGACAGACTGGGCCGGAGGGCCGGGAGTCCAGGGACCAGTTACAGACTGGCAGGACAGGTTTTATGTATCCGGTGATATGGATTGGGATACGACCCCGGGTCAGCTTAAACTCATTGTTAACCGCGATGAGAATCAGATAACTTCAGCGAACGGTCCTACTTATGTGGTTGCAGTTGATGTAGACCAGGATGGAGACATGGACGCAGCCGGCTGTGCATACAATTCCGGTGAGGTGTTCTGGAACGAAAACACCAACGGACAGGGTACTGCCTGGACAAAGCATCTGATAGGAACCGTAGGCACACCCAGGTTTATCGCTGTTGCCGATTTTGACGGTAACGGATATCGCGACATAGTAGCATCCAGCGATTCCGAGAACAAAATAGTTCTGTTTCTGTATACACCTGCAGGCTGGAATCCTAAAACAACTATTGCCACAAACTTCGACGCAAGGCAGATCAGGGCAGTTGATATGGATCAGGACGGCTTGACAGACGTAGTTGGTGTATCTTCCTACTCTGGAGATGTGTGCTGGTGGAAGAACGACGGTACAACAAGTGGATGGAACCAGAGTTACATCGATGGGGCTCTCATGGGTGCGTACACATGCGATGTGGGAGATTTCAACGGAGACGGTCATCCGGATGTTGTTGCTGCGAGTAATTCTCAGAACGACATTGTAGCTTACATTGCACAGAGCCCGTTTGGTTACTCCTGGAACAAGTTTACCATTGCAACTTCCTATTACCACCCGGTTTCAGTTGCAGTGGCAGACTACAACAACGACGGAACGGATGATTTTGCTGTGGCTTCTTCCAACAGCACCGGAAATCTAAGATGGTACGACTATCTCGATACACAGAGTTCATGGATTTATCACAGCATGATTGGAGCAGGTGCTCAGAATATCTACGACATTGCTGCACAGGACATGGATGGTGATGGTTACCCGGAGGTAATGGCAGCCAGTTACGGAGAAGACCGCATAGTCTGGTGCAAGAACAAAGAGTATCTCGGAGAAGCCTGGGAGACCTTCGCGGTTTCCACATATTTCGCGGGAGCGCTTGGTGTTTCAGCAGGAGACATTGACGGAGACGGTGTTCCGGATGTAATTGGCTGTGCATTCGTCGGCGACAAGATCAGCTGGTGGCGTGTAAGCGGATTCACAACACCCAGTGCTGTAACAAGCTCCATATTGAATATAGAACCTCCTGATCCTGGAAGTGTCATCTGGGAATACCTGTACTGGTCTGCAACCACGCCTTCAGGAACCGGTGTTCGTGTGAGGCTTAAAACATCATACAGTTCTGGAAGCATGGGACCGTGGAGCACATGGATCACTTCTGCCACAACTCTGGGTTCGCTTGTTTCCCAGGGTGGACAGTACCTTCAGTACCAGGCGGAGCTGTACACCAGCAACCCCAATGTAACACCCTCTTTGAAGGATATTACAGTTCTCTGGAATCCTGTGAGTATTGAGGATGAGGGAAGTGCTCCTCTTGACGGCAGAAAAGTATGGCTCACATCAGGTAACCCGGTTTCCGGAGCTTTCTCTGTGGGGTACAATGTAGAGCAGAGCGGATTCGTAGACATTGCAGTCTACGATGTTACAGGAAGAACTGTTTCTGTGATCAATCAGGGTGAGCTGGCTGCCGGGCAGTATACTGGAATGGTTTCAGACCTCCCAGCCGGATCTTACGCTGTTGTAATGCAGACTGAAGACGGATTTGCCGCACAAAGAGTAGTGGTTATTGAATAGTTAGAAAACAAGAAAAGAACCCGGTATCTGCAACAAGGTACCGGGTTTTTTTGTGTGCAGATTACTATTCAGGTGCTGTGAGGTTTTCCGGGATAATTTCCGTAACCCTTTCACAGTACTGGCATCGATAGGTCATTGTGTTCTTATCTTCCAGTTCAAAGTGCCTGTGGGCTCCAAGTTTGTTGGTGGCACAGTTTGGATTTGGGCACTGCATTACTCCAAAAATAGACTGGGGAATGGAGATTATTCTTTTCTCACTAACCCTTCCATCTTTGATGATGTTGATAGTGGCATCCGGAGCGATGAGGGCGATTGTATCTGTTTCACTTTCAAGAAGAATTCTGTTTTCAATTTTTAGGATATCTTTACCGCCGGGAAGCCTCTTCGATTGAAAACCAACCCCGATGGTGAATATGCCCTCGTTGCCCAGACCCAGGATTTCAACAACTTTCAGTGCAAGCGGTGTGGGAATGTGATCGATAACTGTTCCATTGTTGATTGCATAAACTTTGTATGCTCTTTCCATCAGTTAATACCTCCGGTAACAAGACCCAGAAGAGCCTGTCTTGTCGGAACTCCATTGTGAGCCTGGGTAAAGTAAATGGCATTGGGAGTGCTGTCGACCTCTTCGGCAATTTCATCAACCCTTGGAAGAGGATGCATGATCCTGACCTGTTCACCCAGGGCTGAAATAGTATCTCTGGTGATTCTGTATCCGTGGGCTACATTCTTGTATTCCAGGGGATCTCCAAATCTTTCCTTCTGAATTCTGGTTACATACAGAACGTCGAGGTTCATGTCTGATGCGTCTTCCGGGGTATCTGCAGTGCGGAATGAGACACCTTTTTCTCGAAGATCAGACAGGATGTTGGATGGCATCTTTAGAGAAGGAGGGGAAATAAAGACCATTTCAGCGTCGAACAGAGACATTGCGTGGGTGAGAGAGTGCACGGTTCTTCCATACTTCAGATCACCCATGATTCCTATTTTCAGGTTCTCGAGACGGCCAAATTCCTCGTAGATGGTGAACAGGTCGAGAAAAGTCTGCGTGGGGTGCTGGTTAGCGCCGTCTCCAGCGTTGATTACCGGAACAGATGCTACTTCACTGGCCAGTCTTGCTGCGCCTTCAACAGGATGACGAATCACCATTGCATCACAGTATCCGGTAACAGTGCGTATTGAATCGGCGAAGGATTCGCCTTTCTTTTGAGATGAAGAGCCGGGGTCGGCAAATCCAAACACACTTCCACCACTTTTAACAACGGCAGACTCAAAGGAAAGCCTTGTTCTTGTGGAAGGCTCGAAGAACAGAGAGGCAATTGTTTTATCAAGCAGACAGCCTCGATGCATGCCGGCTTTTACCTCTCCTGCGGTGGTAACAACGGTCCACAGGTCTTGGGTAGTCATATCCCGCAGGGAGATAATGTCTCGGGCTTTGAACGAACTCACAGTTCCTCCTGTTCAGTTCTTTGTGCCGGAACCGATTACAGTCAATTCACGGCGATACACCAGGTCCAGGACTTCCTCGTGCGACCTTGCACAGAGAACAGTCTCTATAAAAGCACTACTTCTTAACAATCTGTTCAGACGGGCAAGAATGTGTACATGCCGGTGAGAGTTCGGGAAGAGAAGAAGAAAGAACAGCGATGTTAGCCTTCCGCTGGACTCACCGAATGGAAGCGGGCGGGGCGGGATAACAAGCAGAAGCAGTTCTTTCTCTATGTACATGCGGTTTATTTCAAGGGGGTGGATCAGGGCTGCTCCGCATCTCAGGGCAGTAGAGACCACCTCTTCCCGGAGTTCAAGCTGTTCGCGCAGTTCGGCGGCATCGTAGATTGCTCCCAGTTCCACAGCTTTTAGCGAGATATAGCGGAGAATGCTTGATCTGGTAGAGGTTTTTTCGGGAAACCGAATTTCACTATCAGAGAGAAGGTCTGTTATTCCGCATGAAAAAGGATCCAGACCAGCAGTGTCTGCAGAAGAATAATCTGCACGCATAAGTCTTTCCGATGTGAGAGAAGTAAATTTTTCGGCGAACCAGTTAAGAACATCTTCCCTGTAAAAAACCATGGATCCGTGTTTGTTTACTGCTTTGAGCATGCTGGACCTGATAGCTTTCCTGGTTTCCGGGAGACTCTGCCCCAGAAACCTGGCTATATCAGTTTCCGAAAGAAACACACCCATTTATATACTCCCAAATTGTTAAACCTTGCCCCACTAATTATACTAACACTTCCAGGCCACTTGAAAGGAGTCCAGATGAGTTCTGTATCACAGAGATTTTTAAGATATGCAGTTGTTTCAACTGCTTCCGATCCCGACAGTCCAACCAGTCCCAGCAGTTCAAGACAGTTTGATCTTCTCAGGATTCTGGAGGAAGAACTGTTGACTCTGGGTATGGAGAATGTGTTTCTGTCCGAGACTGGTGTTCTCTATGCGAAAGTGCCAGGAGGACGATCAGGAGAGACTATTGGTCTGATTGCTCATGTTGATACTTCTCCCGACGCACCTGGCGAAGGTGTGAATCCCCGGCTGCACTCAAACTGGGAAGGAGAGGTCATCGAACTATCGGAAGGAGTAACCATAGATCCGGCAGAGTGTGCGGACATGCTGCGCTACAAAGGCGGTACAGTTATCACCTCCGACGGTACTACGCTTCTGGGGTCTGATGACAAGTCCGGGGTTGCAATTATCATGGAAACATGCAAATGGCTTATTGAAAATCCTGAGATTGCTCATCCGGTGGTTGTTGTCGCGTTCACTCCCGACGAGGAGGTTGGCAGGGGAATGGACAATTTTGATGTAGACCGGTTTGGAGCTGATTTTGCCTATACCGTCGATGGCGGTGAGGTAACAGAGGTTTCTTCTGAAACTTTTAACGCGTGGTCAGCCAACTGGAAAATTACAGGTAAAGAGGTCCATCCCGGAAGTGCGTCAGGTACCATGGTAAATGCCGTAAGAATTGCCGGAGAGCTGATTGCTCTGATGCGTTCTGAGGAGATGCCTGAAAACAGTTCCGGTCTGGAGGGTTACGATTATCCTTTGTATATAAATGGAACCACAGCTTCCGCAGAGGTAAAAGTTATTCTGCGTGATTTTACAACCGAGGGGATGATAAAAAGACGAAGGAGAATGGAGACTATAAGAGATTGTCTTGCCTCGCTTTATCCCGGATCGCAGGTTGAATTGAACATGAAAGAGCAGTACAGTAATCCAGGCGAGATACTGAAAAAAGACAGAAGACTTGTAGACTATGCGCTGGAGGGCTTCAGGCAGTGCGGAATTGAAGTTCGTGAAGGTTCCATCAGGGGTGGTACAGACGGTTCCAGACTTAGCTTTATGGGTGTTCCAACTGCCAATCTTCCAACAGGTGGAGAGCTTTTTCATTCCAGGAGAGAGTGGGTGGCTGAAGAAGGGCTTGACATCGCCTTGCAGGGGTTGAAAAACACTTTGAGAATATGGGGAGAATCGCATTAGAACCTTCCCCTTGTCTCAATGTCGTTCTGTACCTATTATCTGTACTGGGGGATGCATGCATGGAGAGGGGTAAAATGAGGCTATCGGTTTTCACTGTGCTGGTTCTGGTGGTTGCCGGGCTTGCGTTCGGTGATGATGCGGTGTCGGATTCTCTGGTTCGTCTGACTGTGAGCGACTTTATGTCGGCTCTTCAGTCCGGTGATGGCACAGCTGCTGCGACCATGTTTTCTGCTCAGGCAATGGATCAGGTTGATGTGATGCTGGTTACGGTGAAGCAGAACCTGGATAGAGACCCGGAAACAACCATGGGTCATCTGGCGGATGTTGGTTACTCCGTTGAACTCGAAGAAGCCGAAGACTGGGAAACAGAGGAGTATCTTGCCGCGACTCTTTCTCTTCCCATGATGAGTGCCAGGTATATGCCGTATGAAATTGAAATTTCTGCAGTTACTCTGGATGGCAGGAGTGCAGTTGTTGATATGGTGTTCAGAACGGTGTCCGGCGTAGAAATTCCCCAGCAGGCAGTTCTGTCGTACGAGGATGATATGTGGAAAGTTACAAGCTTTATGGGAATCACGGCGTTCCCTTAGTTACTGTCGGGCTTTTGTAACTTCAACTGTCCTCGACGTTACCTCCGGGCACTGCAGGCAGTTGTCTTCCTCTTTGAATTTACCGTTTCTCAGCCTTTTGTATTCTGTTCCTGACCAGATATTCTCAAAGCCTTCCAGCACATTGCCAAGCGGGAACTCGGTGTTCCAGTACGGGCACGGAAAAACAGAGCCGTGTGGGTCTATGAATACTGTGTCCTGCAGGTAGGAACACGGATGGGCCGATTTGCGGTCGGTGATCTCGCTGGAAAGATGAAATTCTACACCGAGCTTGCCTGCTGTCTGTGCCGCGCGGGTTATCTGGTCCTTTGCCTCTGCTGAATTTGTGTCCACCACCCGGTCTATTGTGTTGAGCCCTTCGTATGGAACAAGAGGTACCACACCCACTGACGCAGCACGGTATTCTGCCGCGAGTTTTACGATGCCTTCCAGTTGATGGAGATTGGCTTTCTGCAGGGTTGTGCTGAATCCTATCATGGGAAACAGTTTCCTGCCCCGGCCGGCTACCAGTTTTTCCACCATGGCCAGAATCTCTCCCAGGTTTGCACCGTCTCTTATAACGGCGTGTGTCTCGTCGTCAGCACCGTCAATTGATACAAAGAGGCTTGTTGGCGGAAACCTGAGAATACTGTGAATAAGTTTATTGGTAAGAAGGGTTCCGTTTGTAACCATCTGTCTGTAGGGAACTCCGCTTTCGTACAAAGCCTGCAGGTGGTGAATGAAATCAGGGTTTGCCAGCGGCTCCGCTCCGCAGGAAATTCCGACTGTTCTTGCAAGCGGAAATACTTCAGACCTGATTATCTGAAACACTTCAGCACTCATGTGTGTCCACTTTCTTGATGGATCGTTGTCAGAAAGTCTCATTGGACACATGGAACATCTTAAATTACAGTGATTTGTAGTATCCATTCTTACAGTTAAACGCCTTCTGGGATGAACCGGGCGAAAGAATGGAAAGCTGTTTTTTCTTGCAATCAGTTTTTTCAGTTCTGCTCCCCTCGAAGGCAAAATGATACTTCAACAGGCGTAAGGTTGCAAATAGCCGGACAGGTGGATTATTGTAGTGTTCTGAAGTTTCCTGTTCGCTTTTATCAACTGCAGTTCAGGAAGGAGTTTCCCGATTATGGCGAAACCTGTCGCAGTTATAGATTATTCAGTTGACGGACTGTCTGGAAATCTCATAAGGTCATGGCTCAAAGTGCCGTCGGTTGTTGTAAAGGTTTTAGATGGAGAGGAATTTCCGGGTATTTCACCGAACGAATTCAAAGCTGTGATCCATTCAGGATCATCTCATTCGATAGTGGATGACACTTCTTTTTCCCCGGGTGCCGTAAGGTTTGTAAAGAAAGCAACTGAAACCGGAGTACCTCAGATGGGCATATGCTATGGTCATCAGCTTCTTGCAAGAGCCACAGTCGGGCTCCGTGCCGTTGAGAAATGCAGTTCAATTGAGATCGGCTGGCGCACAGTCAGTTTTCTTCCTTCATGGCCGGTTGACGGTTTATCCGGCGAGAAAGTTATCTGGTCTTCACACTACGATTGCGTAACACAGCTTCCTCCAGGTTCTGTTGTTACCGCTACGAACAGCCATACAGAAATTCAGGCGTTTGTTAACATGGAGATGAAGCTGTTCGGCACTCAGTTCCATCCGGAGTTTGACAGAGATCACGGAAACGACAGTTTTACAAAGGATGCAGAGCTTTTCAGAAAAAATCATATCGATCTGCAGGCTGTTCTGGCTTCCGCTCCGGATTTTCATACAGGTGAAGTTGTTTTTCAGCATTTTTTTGATACTTTCAGACAGGAGTAGTAATGTTTCCAGAAGAGTTAGCCAGAAAGCCGGTTTGGAAATTTTTTAAAAAACTGTGTTCCATACCTCACACAAGCGGGAATGAAGCGGAGATTTCCAGGTACTTAAGAGCATTTGCCGATGTGAGGGGGCTTCAGTTCTTTTCCGACGAGTCGGGAAATGTTTTGATCAGAAAGCCGGGAATGGGGAATGCTGTGGCACTTCAGGCCCATATGGACATGGTGGGTGAGAAGATTCCGGGAAGTTCCCATGACTTCCTTAAAGATCCTATTGATGTTGTGCTTAACGGTGACATACTTACCTCCAGAGAAACCACACTGGGAGCGGATGACGGAATAGGTGTGGCACTGATGCTGGAGCTGCTTGACGGGGATTACTACGGTTTGCCTCCTCTGGAGTGTCTGTTTACAGTTGATGAGGAGAGAGGGCTTGTTGGAGCTCTTCAGTTCCCGGCAGAGTGGATAACATCGGACAAGCTGATCAACCTGGATTCTGAAGACATGGGGCACATCTGTATTGGCTGCGCAGGCGGCAAGGATGTGAGACTGACACTGAACTGTGAGTCTGAGAAGTATTCAGGCCCGGTGATAAGAATAGCGGTTGATGACCTTGTGGGAGGTCATTCCGGTATAGAGATAAACGCCGGTCACGCAAACGCTGTTCATCTGGCGGCACGTGTGTGCAGGAATATGGAAGCGCTCCCTGGAGCAAGACTGATCAGTATTGAAGGCGGAACAAAGCACAATGCAATTCCAAGAAGTGCGGAGGCTCTTATGGCCGTGGAAGATACCGCACAGGCTGAGGTTCTTTGTTCAATAATAAAAAGAGATTTTCTGGAGGAATACGCTGGAATAGAAGACACAATTTCAGTGATATGCGAAAAAGCAGACTCCGAGTACTGTCTTACGGAAACCTCTTCGGCGAAGGTTATAAATATGCTACTGGCTCTTCCACACGGTGTAAAGAAGATGAGTGGTGTTGTGGATGGTCTTGTTGAGACTTCATGCAACCTGGCGATAGCAAAGTGGGAGGAAAGCAAGCTCTCTGTGCTTCTCAGTGTAAGGAGCGCAATTGAATCCGCAAGGGATGCTCACTGCGAGTCCATCGCTGCTGTTGGTAATCTGGCGGGAGCAGAGGTAACCATGGGCAACGGTTATCCGGGGTGGGCTCCGGATAAGTCTTCAGAGCTTTTGCAGGTTGCAAGTGCATCCTACAGCGAGTGTTTTGGAGGCGAACCTGTGGTGGAGGCAATCCATGCGGGTCTTGAGTGTGGAATCATAGGTAAAAGGGTTGGCAAACTGGATATGATAAGCCTGGGGCCGGATATAAAGGATGTGCATGTTCCCGGAGAGTCGGTAAGCGTTTCTTCCGTTGCCAGTTTTCTGGACTATCTTGTGGTTCTGTTGAAAAAATTCGCCGGGTAGGGAAAGGCAGGTCGGATTGATCGATTTCAAAGCAATCGCAGAGCTTTCTGAGGAACTGTTTCTTGATTTTCCCGGGCTCAGCTGCACCACCGCCGTGTCTCTGGACAGTGTTCAGATAGATAAGCTTGTTTCTCAGGGTTGCAGTTCTCCCAACTGGAATCTGATAAAATTCACTGCGCAGTCTGATCTGGACCTTGTGAAAAACTGCAGTTTTGACGGGTCGGTAAGTGTTCATATCCCCGGTGGAATGCTGCAGAGCAGCAGTTTTAAGAACTGCAGGATTGAAGGACCGCTGACAGTTGTGTCCACCGCCTTGATAGCGTCAATGACCCTTCTTCCAGGGTCAAGGGTCGAGTACTGCGGAACTATCAGGTGGAATTCTGCTCCAGGCGCTCTGGACGCCTTTATCAACGCAGGTGTTGAGACTGGTCAGCGGAGGGTTCCAGTTGTCCCGCATTTTGATCACAGTGATGTTGCATTTCTTGGATCAGCTCCAGGTCGTCCGGATATTTCAGAAGCCGTTTCCTTCAGAGAAAAACTTCGTGGCAGAGTGAAGGGATTCATAGGCAGAGATGCCTGTGTTTCGAATTGTTCAAGTATCCTGAATACTGTGGTTATGAAGGATGCGGTGATCGACAATGCCACAGCAGTCAGGGGTTCAATTCTTTTTGAAGGTGCCTCTGCCACAGATGGTGCTCTTGTGAGAAACAGTGTTCTTCAATGGAACTCCAGCGTGGATTCATTTGCTGTTGTAGAAAACTCGATTGTAGGCGAGTGCGCCTGTGTTGAAAAACATGGAAAGCTTACAGATTCTTTTCTTGGTGCAGACAGTGTTCTTGGCGAGGGAGAGGTAACTGCAAGTGTAGTCGGTCCACTGACTGGAATTCATCACCAGTCTCTTCTCATAGCCGCCTGGTGGCCAGGAGGCTGCGGAAACATTGGATACGGTGCAAACATCGGTAGCAACCATACATCCCGTCTCCCGGATCAGGAAATAAGACCGGGTACCGGTATGTTTTTCGGGCTCAGTACCTCCGTAAAATATCCTGCAGATTTCAGCAGAAGCCCGTTTACAGTCATAGCCACAGGTCTCACAACTCTGCCCCAGCGAGTAAGTTTTCCTTTCTCTCTGATTACCCTTCCGCACAAACGGCCGCAGGGAGTGCCGGACGGATGGTACAGACTTATTCCAGGCTGGGTACTCTACCGAAACCTGTATTCTGTTCTAAGAAATCAGTGGAAATACGGAAACAGGCTGAAAGCCGTTCACACTGCCGTAGATACCTATGTATTCTCAGATGAGATACTGGAAATGGTCCAGGATGCGAAACACGCACTTGAACACAGTTCTTCTCATTCCATTCCTGAAGCTGGAAAAAATTACATAACCGAAGAAGACCGACTGCAGGGCATAGAGATTTACAGAAAGTGTCTTCGTGCAGCAGAGCTTTGGAAGAACAAACAAACAGGTATGTTGAATTCCAGTGAAACCGGTGAGCTGCTTGACCTGGTTCGTTACGCAAGAACTGCGGTTCTGTCTTCCAGAGAGAAAGACTACAAAAGAGGTGGCAGAACAATAGACGACTACCT
>QNDR01000034.1 GCA_003646025.1 Candidatus Fermentibacterota bacterium | reverse complement strand
GGTATGTCTGCACCGGAATTCTTTACAGCTGAAAGCTGTGTCTCAATGTGTGATCTGCCTGCCAGTCTTATAAACCTCATCAGATGTTCCCACGAGTTCTCCACTTCAGAGGGGCAGATCCGGTTGTACTCTCTTGCTCCAGAGGCATTCAAACTGATACTGACTGAATCAAAACTACCGAGGAGCTCGAGCACTCTGTCGTCACTCATAAAAGAAGTACACAGCCCGTTGGTGTTCAATCTGGTTCTTACTCCTCTGGCTCTTGCCGCTGCCGATGCTTTCATTATCAGCTGACTTCGAAGAGTGGGTTCGCCGAATCCGCAGAACACAAGCTCTTTGAACTTTTCAATTGGAAACTCCCTGATGGTTGACAACACCAGTTCGTCGGGAGGGTCCTGTATGTACCGCAGGTTGTAATCCGCAATACCGTCTTCCGTGTTTCTGATACAGAATACACAGCTGTTCTGACACTTTGATGTAACGTTAACATACAGGGAATCTCCGTACCTGTATACAACATCAGCCCTCCGGTTTTCAGGGTGAAGTCTGTAGGCCCTCATCGTATTCTCCCAAAGGGTGAATGAGGTACTCTCTATAGACTCACTGCCTCCCTGAAGTTCCCGGATTTTCATAACGACAAGCCTTGTGTTTGCCGGCTCATTACGACGGCCCCTGAAGGGTTCCGGTGGAAGAAACGGTGAATCTGTTTCAACCAGAAGCTGCTTCCGGGGCACACTGGAAACAACACTTCTGAGATCGCCGTTCTTTTTGTAGGTAACCGGCCCGTCCACTCCTATGTAGTAACCCCGGGAAACTGCAATATCGGTGAGGCGCTGATCGCCGCTCCAGCAGTGAAGGATCACGGGTACCGGGGGCTTCTCCGGCAGGTGATCGAGAACTTCAGATTCAGCATCTCTGGAATGCACAATCAGAGGATATCCCAGAGACTCTGCAAGCTGTATGTGCCTCCGGAACCAGAATATCTGCTTCTCCGGCTTAAAGGTGTTGTGATAGAAATCAAGTCCGGTTTCCCCGATGGCAATAGTGCGCGGTCGAAGAAGCACGCTTTTCAGAGAAGACCAGTCCTCATCTGCAGTGCTGTCATCAGGAAGATGATCCGGGTGAAACGCGGCTGCGGAGTAAAGGCTGTACTTCTCCGCAATATCAGCAGATCTTTCAGAAGTTTTCACATCGGTGGATGGAATCAGGATGTGGCTTATGCCTGCCGTTGCAGACCTCGCGACAACTTCAGTCAGGTCCTTGTCAAAATCGTGGAAGTGCAGGTGACAGTGACTGTCAAATCCCAGCATGAAAGTCAGCGCCAGATCACATCGCTGCGGCCGGGACCTGTGGAAATACAGGTGACAGGAACTCCTACAGATCTTTCAACAGCAAGAACGTACTCTTTTGCGGCTTCCGGCAGTCTGTTCCAGTCCGTCTCCCCGGCAATGTCTTCCGACCACCCTGTAAAAGTTTCGTACACAGGAACAAGCTTATCCATATTTCGACCGGTTGTGAAGTGCCGGTTCTCGTACCCGGTGCAGATTTTAAGCTGATCAAATCCACTGAGTACATCCAGCAGAGTAAGTGTAACTGAGGTACATCCGTTGATTCTTGCGGTGTACTCCGCCAGTACGCAGTCAAGCCAGCCGCACCTTCTTGGTCTTCCGGTTGTTGTTCCAAATTCGTGACCCGCCTGGCGTATTCTTTCACCTGTTTCGTTGTTCAGCTCAGTGGGGAACGGACCGGACCCCACTCTGGTTGTGTACGCTTTCAGAATACCTGTTACATCAGACACCCGGGTTGGGCCAAATCCAAGACTGGTACAGGCACCGCCTGAGACACACTGCCCGCAGGTTACAAATGGATAAGACCCGTGATCCGGGTCAAGAAGAGACCCCTGAGCACCCTCGGCAATAACAAGCCTGTTCTCCTCCAGAAGCCTGCTGATAAGAAGAGATACGTCATGGGTATATCCGGCGACTGTCTTTGCCGCTTCTACAAACTTTTCAACATCCGACTGCAGCTCTGCCGTTTCCGGGGAATTCAATTTCAGAAGATTTACTGTTTCCTCCGTGTGGAAGTCAACAAGAGCTCTGAAAGTTTCTCCATCGGTCACGTCTTCAAGCCGAATGGCACTGCGCATGAACTTTCTTACGTAAGTGGGCCCGATACCCCGGCCGGTGGTTCCTATTCTGCCATTGGCGCGATCGACTTCGCTCTGCCTCTCAAGCCATCTGTAACCGGGATGGGTAAGGTTAACCTTTGGGGAAATCTTAAGCCTGCCCTCTACTGATATTCCGTTGTTTTTCAGAGACTGTATCTCCTGAAGAACGGTAACCGGGTCCAGTACACAGGCGGAACCTATTATTGCTGTAACGCCTTCGCGCACCAGCCCTGAAGGAAGCATGTGCAGGGCAAATCTTTTACCATCAACCTCCACTGTGTGACCGGCATTTGCTCCACCGCTGAATCTGGCTACAGCTGCAGCTTTTCCGGCAAGGTGATCCACCATCTTCCCCTTGCCCTCGTCTCCCCACTGAAGACCCACAACAATACTTACTGGCATTATCAGCTCCTCGCCGAATGGGTGGCGGTGGCTGTTGTCAGCCACTTCAAAAGTTCGTTTATTCCGTTGCCGTCAACTGAAGAAACTGGGATTACCGGTCCCATTTCCCCGGCAATACGCACAGATTGTGCAAGCTTGTTTCTCTTGAGCTTGTCGCTTTTGGTCAGAGCAATGATGTACGGTTTACCACCTTCCATGAGATACCTGGCCATGGACAGATCGTTCTCCAGGCCCGGATGTCTGGAATCCACCAGAAGAACCGTTCCCCTCAAAGTCTGCCGCTCTCTCAGATACCAGCCTATCCATTCTGTCCACTGTCTTCGAAGCCTGTCAGGAGCCTTCGCGAAACCATACCCAGGAAGGTCAGCGATGTAAAAATTCTTGTTGGTTGTAAAGATATTAATGTACTGCGTGCAGCCGGGACGGGAGCTGGTTCTCGCAACTTTGGGTCCGCTGTTCAACCTGTTGATCAGAGATGACTTCCCCACATTGGATCTCCCGATAAAAGCCATCTCCGGCAGACCGTCTGTGGGCAGTCCTGTTTTTCCCGGGCAGCTTTTCAGGAACTCAATACGAAGCTTCGCCAAATCACACAGCTTCCTTGTCGTTCCGGTCGATGAGAATTTCCGGGTCTGCCCCCTGTGTAATACAGTCTTTGTTAACGATCAATTTATCCGGTGCCGGTTTCTCGGAAGGTATTCTGTACATTGGATCGAGAAGAACTCTCTCTACTATCGAGCGAAGACCTCTTGCTCCACTGTGGTTTTTACTGGCTTCCTCTGCAATAGCAAGAAGGGCATCATCTGTAATCTGGAGATCAACGCCTTCCAGCTTGAACATGTACCTGTACTGTTTCACAAGGGCATTCCTGGGCTCGGTAAGAACCCTGACCAGATCCTTCTCTGAAAGGTCATCAAGGGTAACCAGAATGGGAAGGCGGCCGACCAGTTCCGGAATAATACCGTAACGCACCAGGTCGTGAGATTCAATCTTCTTGAGAACTTCCGACCCTTCAAACTCTTCAGCGTCGCCCAGATCGGCATTGAAACCCAGAGAAGACTTGCGCAATCTGCCGGAAACTATTTTCTCCATCCCGTGAAAAGCTCCACCGCAGATAAAAAGAATATTTGTAGTATCCACCTGGATATGATCCTGGTAGGGATGCTTGCGTCCTCCTCCAGGAGGAACGCCTGCAACAGTACCCTCAACCATTTTCAACAGTGCCTGCTGAACTCCCTCGCCGGAAACATCTCTGGTGATAGATGCGTTTTCGGATTTTCTTGCAATTTTGTCTATCTCGTCAATGTATATGATTCCGTGCTGGGCAAGATCAACATCCATGTCGGTTACCTGAAGCAGTCTCAGAAGGATATTTTCAACATCTTCACCCACGTAACCAGCCTCGGTGAGTGTGGTTGCGTCAGCAATAGCAAACGGAACATCAAGTATCTTCGCCAGGGTTCTTGCAAGAAGAGTTTTACCCACGCCGGTTGGCCCGAGAAGCATGATGTTGCTCTTCTCAAGTTCAACAGATGCAGTGCTGTCATGTTTGCTCTGCAGTCTTTTGTAGTGATTGTAAACAGCCACGGAAAGAACCTTTTTAGCCTCCTCCTGACCCACGACATACTGGTCAAGCCTGTCTTTGATCTCCATAGGGGCAGGAAGTTCCCCTTTAAGGAAGGAGGGCTTTCCATCACCGGACTTTTCCACTGTGTCGTCAACAATCTCATGACAGTAGCGTACGCAGTCATCACAGATAAACACGCCGGGACCCTGAATCAGCTGATTTACCTCATTGGCTGGTCTGTTACAGAATGAGCATCGATTCTCTTTGGGCATTTTTAGTCTCGATTCGTCAAAATATTGTCTACAATTCCGTAATCCTTTGCCTCCTGTGAATCCATCCAGAAATTACGGTCACTGTCTGCGTTTATTGTTTCCACCGTCTGACCTGTGTGATGAGCAAGAATCCGATCCATTTGTTTCCGGATTTTAAGGATTTCCCGTGCTTCAATCTGTATATCTGAAGATTGACCCATGGCTCCGCCACTAGGCTGGTGAATCATCACCCGTGCGTGGGGAAGGATACTCCTTTTGCCTGTGGTGCCGGCTGCCAGAAGAACCGAAGCCATTGAAGCGGCACTTCCCATGCAGAAAGTTGCTATGTCCGGCTTGATAAACTCCATTGTATCGTATATGGCAAGACCAGCTGAAACGGATCCGCCCGGGCTGTGGATGTACATGTTTATATCTCTCTTTGAATCCTGGCCTTCAAGAAAAAGCAGCTGCGCCACAACAACACTGGCGGTCTGGGCTGTAATTGTATCTGCAATGAAGATTATCCGGTCTTTAAGCAGCCTGGAGTATATATCGTAAGATCTCTCGGAATTGCCATCCTTCTCCACCACGAACGGAATCACAGGCATTATTCTTCTCCTTCACTGCTTGCTTCTTCTGCAGACGGATCAACAGATACCCATTTCCAGGGTACAACTGCGGGTTCAGGAACATCTTCCACAGGCGGTTTTTCTTCGATTACCGCCGAATTCAATACAAATTCAAGGGCTTTTTCGTTCCTGTTTCTGTCGAGGTAGGAGGATCTGCTGTCTCCAGATGCAACAGCTTTCTCTATCTCGTCTTCCGTTATTTCAAGACTTTCACAGATAGCTATCTCCCGGAGAAGAAGAAACTCTCTGACCTTTCTCTCTGCCAGCTCGCCGGCAACCTTCTTTGTCTCCTCTGTCGGTTCTTCCTCTTCAAGCTGACTGACATAGTCTTCAGTGAGGTTCGCAACCATGAACTCTGGAACATCGAACACATTGCTGTCCAGTATGCTGTCTATTGCCTGTCTTTCTGTAAAACTCTTCGTCTCTGCATCATACCTGGTGTTTACATCATCGCGGACTTTCTGCCGGAATTCATCCATGGTATTGAAACCACCGGCCTTTGTTGCGAATTCGTCATCAAGTTCAGGGTATGAATGGGCTTTAACCTCTTTCACAGTAAAGGTGTGAACAGGTCCCTGAAGACCTGTATCTTTACCCTGTTCTACCTTCATCTGCATGGTAAACACATCTCCAGGCTTTACCCCGGTGATCAACTCATCAAATCCGGGACCCATGTCGTTCTGACCGATAACCGTTGTAAGTTCATGGGGGCCTGAATCAGGTGCACCGTCCGGATCGGGATATGTAAGAACAACAAGATCACCTGCGGCAGACGGGTTGTCGGTTTCATCGAAACTTACAAACTGTTTACGCAGGTGCTCTATGGTATCCTCAACCGCTTTTTCCCTGTCATACTGCGGAACCGAAAGCTTGATTTCCTTGTAATCCACAGGCTCGGGAGTTAAAAACACGTGGTATGTAACGGTGTAAACATAGTCTTCACCTTCAACGGGAAGAACAGTTTCAAATTCCGGATCATTGTCGGAAAGCACCCAGTCAAACGTTTCAAACAGATCTTCAGAAAGCTGTTTATGAGCAGCTTCTGCTACTTCTGTAACGATAATGTTTCCAAATCTCTTCTCAATGATACTGTCGGGGACATGACCGGGACGGAAACCTCGAATATTCACTTCTTTGGAAATGTCTCTTTTCACTTTTCTGAATATTTTCTTCAGGTCGGCAGCGTCCATGGTAAACTGGACAACTCTCTTGTCGCCCTCTTCCTTTATCAGTTCATAGGCCATTCAATCCTCTTTTTCGGTTATGCAAACGCAACAATTCTACGGCCAATCGCTTATTAAGCAATCAGTTGTGCTACTTACAATTACATGAACCCCTTCCGGGGAAATTATTTTCTGCCCGGGGCGAATATGCTTCAATTCCCCTACAAATGCCAAGTAACAGGACTTTCGAAGTGTTACTCTCCCCGCCTTCCTGCAATGAGACGGGCTTCCTCGCTGTTGGGATAGCTGTCGAGAATAACTGTTTCCAGCCTGTGCATCTCGGAAACCGCGGAATTAGCGCTGTAAATCGCAGCAGCTCTGGCCAGTGCGGAGGCTGCTCTTTCAGATGCGGGATACTTGTAGTAAACAGCTGTCAATTCCTCAATTGCTCTGTGGTCTTCGCCCAGACTCTGATGGCAGAGAGCAAGGTAGTAAAGAGCATCATCAGCCACATCAGAATCGGGGCTGCCCATTGCAACCTCGTAAAATCCTTCCGCAGCCACAGAGTATCCACCCTGCTGATACTGGCGGAATGCTTCATCGTATGCCGTCTGCACACCGGCAGAGGTGGAACCCTGTCTTGAGGAACCGCCGGAACTCAGCATTCTTTCCAGCTGGTCCGCCAGCTCAAGCAGGTTCTGCGTCTGGTCTCCGCTTCGCATGCCGGCCTGGGCCTGGATTGCCCTGAGCAGAACTTCGTTCTGTCCTGTAACAACTTTAATGGAATCGAGCATGCGACTTATCTTCGCAGTTCTTGCATCTATGTCTTCTACCCTGCCGGGAGAATGAATCCACTGTCCTCCCCAGCACGCGGTAAGCAGAAGAATGCCGGTTACCGGTAAAAGCAGCAGCTTCATGATCTACTCCGGAAGAACGCGAATATGAACGCGTCTGTTCTGAGAAAGAGCCCAGTCATCATCTCCTGAAACAAACGGTCTCTCCTTGCCGTAGCTTACTGTTTCCAGTCTGGAGGCTGGAATTCCATAGTTCAGAAGGTAGTCGTAAACCGATTGCGCTCTTCTCTCTCCCAGAGCAAGGTTGTAGTCGATGGTTCCTCTGGCATCACAATGACCTTCCAGCAGCAGTCGGAAATTCTGGTTGTTCATGGTGTAGTCTGCATCAGCCATGAGAATTGTCAGCATTTCAGCAGAGAGATCCTCGGAATTGTAGTCAAAAAACACATCGTTCAAAGCTATCTGATGCTCTGCAAGCTCATCGGCGTATGTTGTTACTGTGTCATCAAGCCATACACCGACATCCAGAGTGTCCTCGGCAATGAATGTCAGAGAATCCGGGTTCTCCCCGGAATCAGTATCAGTGTCATCAGGTCTGCACCCTGCACCGACTCCGGCCAGCAGGCAACACATAAATATCAGCACTGTCTTTTTCATTGAATCCCTCCCTGAATAGTAACAGGAGACCATGTGGCACAATAGCTTTCTGTGCCGCTGGAAAGCCTGTAAACAGTAAGTTTGTTCAGCTCAAGCAGATATATGGAACGAACACCGTCGCGGTTGCTGGAAAAAGCAAGGTGACCACCGGTGGGGGACCACACCGGATCTTCGTTCAGCGTACCTTCGGTGGTGACCTGTCTGATATCGGTTCCGTCTGCATTCATAACAAAAATATGAAACTCACCGTTGACCCTGGCACAGTAGGCAATTCTGTCTCCGGCAGGGGACCATGACGGACTGTCACAGTACCCGTGGGCAAAACCTGCCCTTTCTGCTGTACCCCCCGATGAATCCATCACATAAAGCTGTGGATATCCCACTCTGTCGCTGGTTAGAATCATCTGCTGACCTGTTGGAGAAAATGAAGCAGATGTTTCAATTGATGATCTGGCGGTAAGTTGCTGAACATCGCCAGAAGCTGTATCCAGCCGGTTGATATCGGAATTTCCTGAAACACTTCTGGTAAATGCAATGTACCGCGAGTCTGGTGTCCAGGCCGGTGAGGTATTCAGACCGCCGGTGACTACCCGTCTGGCGGAAGAGTTTGCAAAACTGTAGAGGTACAGATCTCCTGAACCATTTCTGTAGGATGTAAAAGCAATATTTTCGCCGTCGGGACTCCATGCAGGAGTGGTAATCACTTCGTCATCACTGATAACCACCTGGGGTGGCCGCGCATCCAGCGACCTGACTCGAAGAGAATATGAGCCGTTGTTTCTGGTGATATATGCCACCTGAGTTGACGCAATTCCCTGTTCCCCGGAGAGCAGATAAACGAACTCGTCTGCAAACCTGTGAACAAGCGACTGCCATGAAGAACCGGAGTACTCTTTTTTAAGAAGGGCCTCCCCTTCAGCTCCCTTTACATCCACGGAAAGTGTGTAGTTTCCGCTTCTACCGGACAACACACATCTTGCGTGAGCGTAACCATCCCCACGGTCGGCTGTTTCGAGAATACCTGAAAAATCTATGTCAAACTCCAGCTGATCAAGCGCCACAGAGGCTTCCCTGCAACCGGACATTTCCATGCTCACAGGGATACATTCATTACCAACAGGTGTCATCTGCATGAACTCAGACGAATAACCACTGAATGCGAGAACCAGCCCTGCCATCAGATACTTCATTATCACCACTCTTTCGCTCTCCTGAACAACACTACCTGTATGGCTACTATACTATTCCGAAGCACGAAATTGTTCCCGGGGCCTTAATTCATTCTGTCAGTTGAAAAACAAACAACTGCAGATTCAGATTATTCCTTTTGAGCTCATGACACTGGCAACCATTAACAGTGCTGCCAGCCAGTTGGTCCAGGCGAACACTTTTTTGAGGTTCGCCGGCTTTGTTTTCAGTGCGTACCTGCCCCCCGGCACCCCGCCAGCCGTTGTAAGAACTGCCTGTGGTATTGCTCGCAACAGGTTTAAGTCCCCCTGAAGGGCGTGTCCTGTAAAACCCATCATGGCTGTTGCTGCGATAGGAACTTATGTGGTCCCCACAGCCACATGCATAGGAACCCCACATGCAAGCACCACAAGCGGTACAAGAAAGGAACCACCCTTACCGACCATTGTCATAAAAACTGCCACTGCAAAAACAAGTACACCTGTCAGAACCACATGCACCCTGAATTCCTCTTTCAACTGAGTAAGCTGTGCAACCTGCCGGGTTTTATTTCCTGTGTCAAATCATTGTAGCCTCCCGCAAGAATACGAACATCTGTAAAACCTTTTGACCTCAGGTACAGATAAACCATGGAAGATCTTACATTTGCAGGACAGAACACGGCCACTGCCAGATTTTCAGGGATCTCCTCCAACCTGTCGGGAACCTGCGCTGCTGGAATATGAAGAACATGAATATTACTGTGGTGTTTCATTCTGATTGAAATGGTTTCGTTTTCTTCCATTGTTCTTACATCAAGCAGCACAATATGTTCCATCGCAAAAAGTTCTTTAGCGGTTATCTTGTGTTTTGCCTGACCGATGTAATCGAATGTCATGCTTTTCAGTACATTCTGCATGATTATTCTGTTTCTCTGCTGCGGGATAGATATTCAATTAAATCTTCCCCGGAAGGTATTTTCCCTGCGACCTTCACCACTCCATCAACGACGAGAGCTGGTGTCATCATTACCCCAAAACTCATGATGTCGTTAAGGTCTGTTACCTTCTCGAGTTCGTAATCAACACCCAGTTCCACAGCTGCTTTCTCTGCAACTTCAGCCAGTTTTTTGCATTTCGGGCAGCCTGTTCCAAGTACCTGTATTTTCACCATTGTTTCTCCTTTACATCTTACCGAAAACAATACCGCTGATAGTTGCCATGACAACCACCAGAGCAACAAATGCAACTGTTTTTTTCGTACCCATCACGCTTCTGATAACCAGCATGTTCGGCAGGCTCAGTGCCGGCCCTGCAAGCAGAAGAGCCAGAGCAGGCCCCTTTCCCATGCCGCTTCCCATAAGACCCTGCAGAATTGGAATTTCTGTGAGTGTGGCGAAGTACATGAACGCCCCGGCAACAGAGGCTAAGAGATTTGCCCGGAGGGAATTGCCGCCTACTGCTGTTTCTATCCACGAAGACGGAATCAGCCCTTCGTAACCAGAGCGCCCTAGAAGCAGCCCTGCCACAAGCACGCCAGCAAGCAGTAGCGGCAGTATCTGCCTGGCAAATCCAAATGTTGCTTCAAACCACTGTGCTCCCTCCCCGCCGCCTGTTGCAAGGATAACGGAAAGACCCAGCATTCCAGCAACAAACGGTATGGTAAACCCCTCTGGGAAAACAAGTGATGCCAGAACCACCACAACGGCAAGCAGTGAGATCTTCCAGAGTTTTATCTTCATCCACACAACAAGAACAACTCCCAGAGCCACTGCTAGAACAGACAGTATCTGTTCTTTCATACCGTAGATGGTGTTCTGAAAACTGTCTGTGCAGTTGCACCCGCCCCATGTTGCCGCAATCATTATCGCCACAAGGATGAAGAAAAATATCGCATTCTTCCACAGGGCCCTGGAACCTTCCCCCGGCAACGACACAGGAACTGCCGCCTGCCTTTTTTTCTCATCTTTCCTGAAAAGCAGGTGCATTAGAAGCCCAATGAGTATGCTGAAAACTACGGCGCCCACTGCCCTTGCAATTCCCAGTTCCAGCCCCAGGATTCTGGCGGTAAGTATTATTGCCAGAACATTGATAGCCGGACCTGCGTACAGAAATGCAGTTGCCGGGCCAAGACCTGCGCCCATTCTGTAAATACCGGCAAACAGAGGCAGAACCGTACAGGAGCACACCGCAAGAACGGAGCCGGATACGGATGCAACTGTGTAGGCAACAATCTTCTTCGCACCTGCCCCCAGGTACTTCATAACTGAACCCTGGCTTACAAACACGCCGATGGCACCGGCAATAAAAAACGCAGGTATCAGACACAGCAGCACATGCTCCCGGGCATACCACTTTGCAAGCTCAAGTGCCTCAATCACCGAAAGATCAAATCGTTCTTTTCCTACTGGCAGAAAGTAAACACCAAGAAATACTCCGGCGATGAGAGCCAGAGATCTCCACTCCTTTTTCCAGTTCATTTTCTGTGCTCCCGACTGTTCAGGTATTCTGTTTCCTGCTTTACATTCATCTGCACTACCTGATCGAAACAGCTTAGAAACCCAAGTACACAAGGCGTTCTCAAACTGTAGTAAACCTGTTTACCATCCTTTCGGTAGTCTACGATTCCTGCCCGACGAAGAACAGACAGATGCCGCGAGATCGTGGAATAATCCAGGGCAAGAACCCTGTTGAATTCACACACACAAGTCTCCCCTTCGGAGAGTTTTTCAACCATCCAAAGCCTGTACGGGTTTGCCAGCGCCTTCAGAGTTTCGCTCTGCTTTCTGTAGAACTGCAGTTCTTCACTGTTCATGCTGCACCATCCTTAATCTTCAGTATGTTTGCAAATATATGCAAATGTGCAAAAACTGTGCAACACTGCCACAGGAACAGAATTCAAACAGAGTATGGCTAACCGCAGGGAGAGTCCTTTGAACAATCAGCTGCTGAACGATCACAGGGACGAAAGAGGCTTTGTAGTAAATCCTTTTGAACACCTTGCAGACACAGGAAGCATATCCAACTGCCACGCATTCTCCATGGAGCCCGGAAGCACAAGAGGTGGCCACGCCCACTCTTCCCGCAACGAACAGGTGCTTGTACTGGCAGGAACGATAGAAGTTGAATACAACAATTTCACAACGACCCTTACAGCAGCGGCCCCATCAATTCTCACAATACACAAACAAGTCAAACACACATTCAGAAACAGTTCTAACTATCCCGCCGTGGTTCTGTGCTGGAGCAGTGAAAGAGACGAAGAGTAACGGGTTCAGGTTCTTCGAGTCACCTGGTGTGGTAAGCAACATAGATGTCAGCTTCTATCTTGTTGTATTCAGCATCGTAAAACAGGTGGGTGAAATACAGATTTCCCTGTGAGTCTACCCCCGGGTCTCCAGCATAGTTTGATACTATCTCCACAGGTTCACCCCAGACTCCTGCCGTTCTGACTGATCTGAATATTGCCGGTCCGTAGTATCCCATCCCGCTCACCGAACGGGTAAACCACAGCTCATTGCCATCTGAAGAAATGCACGGCAGGTTCTCATCCCAGCTGCTGTTAACCACGGAACCCAGGTTCTCCGGAGTAGACCAGTTTGCACCATTTCGAACTGTAAGCCACAGATCACCCTGTCCGTATCCACCCTCAGTGCTGGCGAAATACAGGGAATCTCCATCTGACGTGGAAGCAACTTCACCGGCAGTGTATTCCTGGTTAAGCTGCTGTCCTGCATTCTGCCAGTTTGTCCACCCGCTGCCGGAAAACTCGGCTGTGTAGATATCAATCGGGTTGAAATTACCCTGTCTGGCTGAACAGAACCACAGAGTGTTGTCTGTGAAGGCAAGAGAACCGTCAAGATGATCCGTGCCTGATTCTGCGAGAAGCGCCCTTACCGGCTCAGACCAGTTCGAACCGGTTTTCCGGCACCACCAGATACCTGAAACCCCGTCCAGAAGCTGCTGTTCAGGGGGAAGATTCCCGTCGGGAGTAAAGAAAAAAAGGAAAACAGTGCCGTCAGCGGAAATCACAGAGGCATCTTCAACTCCAGCGGTGTTCACCGGCCCGGGCATTGGAACAGGGTCTGCCCACTCCCCGGAATGGATTACTGGTGGAAAAACATCTGTTTCCGGTGTAACTTTAACTGCCCCCTCGGGAATCGATCCGCCGCGGGAAGGATCGGTAACGTCAGGCTCAGAAACACTGGAACAGGCCAGTGTAAGAGCAATACACAAAACAGCACCTGTTACAGTAATTCTTCTCATTTCTTCCTCCTGAATTCTAAATACTCCGTATGTTCTACAGAAGGTTGATAACTCCACTTTTCCAAACACTTATTCATAAGACAAATACGCAACGCTTTTATAACATGCCAAAACAATTCAGCAAAGTCGTGCGGCTTTGTCATATCACAATCAGGCAGATTTATAGACAGTTAGAACAGATGGTGAAACAATGAAAGCCCCAGAATTGCTATCACTGCGCAGATCAGTTTCAGAGGCAGGCCCGCTTTAAGGAAGTCTGTCATTCTGTAACCTCCCGGGCCATATATCATCAGGTTTGTCTGGTAGCCTACAGGAGTGATAAAGTTCGCTGCTGCCCCGTATGCCACAGCGAGGTAGAACGGTGTTCCATCAATTCCCAGTGCAGAGGCGGAAGCCGCTGCGAAAGGAAATACTATGGTAGCCGCCGCCGTGGTTGTGATGAGCTCTGCCAGTATGTTTGTTGTGAGGTAAACCGCAGCCAGCACACCAACAACTCCCAGAGGTTCAAACCAGTTTACAACGAAAGAGGCCAGGAGTTCTCCCAGGCCGGTAACCTGCACCGCTCTGCCAACTGCAAGAGCGAATGCCGCAATAACAAGAAGATTGATGTTAACCATCTGCTTGAGTTCACTTGAGGAAACAATCCCCAGAACAAGGAAAACTGCGACAAGGGCCAGAAGAGAGTTGAACATAGGAACAACTCCAAAAACACTCAGTAGAATACAGGCGAATCCCGATGCGGTGATAAATATGGATTTCTTCATGTCTATGTTGTGAATCTGCCTGATCATGGATATTGTGAAAAAGTCTTCAGCTCCGGTGCTGGTTTTGGCAAAGTCGTTTCCCGTGACAAGAAGAAGCAGATCTCCAGGGCGAAGCTTCATCTCTCCGATCTTTCCCTCCTTCCTTCTACCCTGCCTGTGGACGGCAAGAATAGCAGCATCGTACCTTCCCCTGAAATTACTGTTAACAACCTTCACCCCATTCAACGACGATCCGGGAGAAATAACCACCTTCACAACATTCAGTTTTTCCGCCTTCGGGAAAGCTTCTTCTCCGGCAAGAGAAAGCCCCTTTCTTCCTGCCGCTAGTTCAGCAACGGCAGAGATCTTCCCGGCGAGCAGCAGCTGATCACCGGTAACCAGTACTTCCTGGGGTGATACCGGTGCTATTACACGGTCTCCCCTTAGAATTTCCACCAGAAAAAGGTCTTTTAGACTTCTGAGGCTCGCAGCCTCAACTGTTTTCCCGGCCAGATCTGAGCCCCTGTCTATTACAAGATTTGTGATGTACTCTCTGGGACTTTCAGCAAGTTTTTCCGAAGGACTTTTTCTTACCGGCAGAGTTCTGTACCCGATGAACAGCACATAGGTCATCCCACCAGCAAACAGCATGAGGCCAACCGGAGTAAAATCCAGGATGGAAAGACTCTGTTCTCCACTGCCGACCACAAGACTGTTCACGATCAGATTGGTGGATGTACCGATAAGAGTGACCATACCGCCAAGAATTGCAGCCCACGAAAGGGGCATGAGAAGCTTTGACGCAGGCACTTTGTTTGTGTTTCCCCAGTCAGTTACAAACGGTATCATCATGGCAACAACAGGAGTGTTGTTCATGAAAGCGGAACTGCCGCCTACAAAAGGCATCATCTGCCCGAGGAAAGATCTGTACCCGCCGGAGGGTTTCAGCCATGATTCAAAAAGCCACTGAACAAAACCTGTTCTCCAGATGACCTGGCTTATCACAAGAAGCATGATCATGACTGCGATGGCATCGTTGCCAAAACCTGCCAGAGCTTCAGAAGGAGAGATAATACCGGAGATTGCAAGAACCGCGGCGGCGGAAAGGAATATCACGGGAGCAGACAGTTTTTTAGAATACAGCAGAACTACAATTGCGGCAATAACCGCGGAGACAAAATACTGTGAACCTGCCATTGCGTCCTTTCAGTGAACCGGTATGCTCTGATAAATAGCACTGTCAGTGGGTTAAAGCAAACAAATACAGGCAGATTTCTTTTCCAGAACCGTACAGACACGATTGTTTTTCCGCACAGCTGTCTGGATTGGTCTTTCGGGATTTTTCTTGAAACAGAAAACAGATGTGTGGAAAATGGGGATTGCTGTTCTTCGTGTTCGGAATTGCTGCGGCGTGTACTACAATCATAGTCACCCCTGGAGCATCTGAAGACGGATCCATGTACGTAACCCATTCAGATGACAATGAGCTTATGGATGAAAGAATAGTCTATGTGCCGGCTGCAGACCGGGAGCAGGGGCCAATTCCCTACACCAGCCATGAGGAAAACTGAGTTAAGTTCCTCCGGGACCGAAAAACTCTATTTGAAGGGTAACCGGTGATGTGCGCCCAGGCGGAATTGGCGGTATACTGGCAGAGTTGAGCGCGTGGGTAACAGCTCTGTCAAAACCGCTGTCTCCGCTGGTTCTTACTACCTGGTACGTGTGTGTTCCGTCTGTATTCACTGTGAAGCTGATTCTGTAGCTCTGCGATGGATCAACAGAAGTTCTGAAGTTTCTTCTTATGGCACTGAATACCCTTCCTTCGTAACTGGCAGGGCCGGGTGCTCCGCTGCCGGCTTCGCCGTCGGAACCAACTCCCATAAACTCCTGATTGGCAGGGGGAGCTGTTTCTTCCTGCACCTGTTCTGTGTACTCCGGAACCTCAGTCTCTTCCTGCACCGGCTGTTCATCTTCTACTGGCAGTTCCTCCACCACCTCTGTAATTTCCTCCTGCACTTCTTCGACTGGCTCAGTTGTATCTTCCTGAACCGGAACCTGGTCTACAGGATTTTCTCCTGTATCGAGAACCACCATTTCCACTGAAACAAACTCACCACCGCCCATTGGTATGGTCTCCCGGCTACCGGCAATCAATCCCGCCAGCACTAGAACAAGAAAAACCCCTGCATGAATACCGGCGGAAAGATAAAAGTCTCTCCTGTCGCCGGATACGTGCAGCCCGGCGGGTCTTGCGAAAGGATTATTCGACTGCACCGGTAGACTCCTGAATAAGACCTACATTGGCATAGCCGCCTCGTCTCAATTCTGTAAGAGCGGCAGCCAGAATCGCGTATTGAACCTGTCCGTCTGCTCTGAGGTATGCTTCTGTTCTGCCTGATGAAAGAGCAGCCTCTGCAAGGGCTGACAGGTCTTCCGGAGCCACCGTTTCTCCGGCTACTGTGATGTTACCTGCACCGTCCATCTCCACCACCAGGGAGATCCCGGGATCCAGTCTCTGAATTATCTGTCCCTGATCTGTAGACGGAGGTGTGATGTCTGTGCTTCTCTGCATCACCGGA
Source organism: Candidatus Fermentibacterota bacterium (assembly GCA_003646025.1). Classification (GTDB taxonomy): domain Bacteria; phylum Fermentibacterota; class Fermentibacteria; order Fermentibacterales; family JCC-6; genus Sabulitectum. The sequence continues at coordinate 6,820 of QNDR01000034.1, read as the reverse complement.
GCGCTGAGCATGAAGATAACAAGCAGAACAAATGTAACATCAACAAGGTTGGTTACATTGATGGATGAGAACTGCCTGTATTTCTGCCGTATCATTGTATGGATCCCCTCCTGCACACATCCACAAGCTCACTGAGAAATCTGTCCATCTCTCCGGCGAGATCGTCCACCTTTCCTACAACGTAGTTGTGAAACACATTAGCGGGAATGGCAGCGAGAAGCCCTGCCACCGTAGTTGTAAGGGCAGCAGCAACGCCGGCTCCAACGGCACTGATGTCTGCTACACCAGCTTCCCGCATGGCGATGAAGCTCGCGAGAACTCCCCACACAGTTCCAAGAAGACCGAGCAGAGGACTGACACTGGTAACTGTGGCAAGAAAGCCGATGTTTCTGCTTCTCTGAGCAAGGTCTTCACTGGCTTCCCTTTCGAGAGCGCTGTGAAGTATTGCCACTTCCTCCCTGTTAAGCGGTTCTGTTCTACCCTGATCTTTTCTGCGGCCTAGATACCTGCCTGCTTCCGTGTACATCCTTGCCAGTGGCCCCATGTCCCCTGAACTCTTGACAAAATCACCTCCCGGTGGACGGCCGGTGGTCCGAAGAGCCTCCATAAACACTCTGGAATCACTCATTATTCTACGCAGCTCCTTGAGTTTTGCAATCGCCACGGCCCATGAACCAATGGACAGTAACAGAATCAGCAGAAGAATGAACTTTGTGAAACCGTCGGAATTCATCACCGTGGACCAGACCTGACCCAGCATTCTATCTCTCTTTCAGTCTAGCCACGGCCTCTATTTCAACCATGGCGTTAAGTGGAAGTTCTGCAACCTGAAAAGCTGCCCGGGCAGGGTACGGCTTACTGAAAAATTCCGAGTACACCTGGTTCATCCCGGCAAAATCTTTCATATCAGCCAGATATACAGTTGTTTTTACGATATCGTCCATAGAGCCGCCTGCTTCCGTCACCAGTTTTTCAATGTTCTCAAGAGCCAGACGGGTCTGCTCCTGAACTGTCTGTTTCAGAGCCTTTGTACCCGGGTCAAGACCAATCTGACCGCTGACAAACACCAGAGATCCGGTAACTACAGCCTGACTGTAAGGCCCGACCGGTGGAGTAACTTCCCGGGAGAACACGGCTGTTTTCGCCTTTTCCTCCATGCAAACCTCCAGATTTTCCTTTAAGCAGTATACGCTGACTGATACAATTCTGTTCCATCAGCGCCTCAGGGCTGTGTTGAGAGCTTCATACAGTTCCCGAACGGTATACGGTTTTGCAAGAGATGCCTTGAATCCCAGCGACTTGTAGTTAAGCATAGCGTCGCTGCCGGAGAAACCGCTTGAGAGAATAACCACCGCTTCCGGATCAATTTTCAGAAGATCATTTATTGTCTCCAGCCCGCCTGACCCTCCCTCTACGGTGAGGTCCATGATAACAACCCTGTAGGGATCACCCTCTTCCATGGCCTTTGTGTACTTAGCCAGAATATCTCTTCCCTCGGAAACCACATCAACAATGTAACCAAGTGTTACCAGCATACCTATTGCTGTACTGGCCACAAAAGGGTTGTCATCAAGCAAAAGAAGCCGTTCGCCGTCTGGTCTCCGGCCTGAATCATCCTGCTGTATCGGATTTGATGGCTGTGTGTGCATGTCCGGTACAGGATTAGCCCCTCCCCTGGAAAACAGAAGCATCTTGTCTGTTATTCTTCTTGCTCTTATCACTCCCTCTTCCGCGTTGTCTATCAGTTCGTCGTATTCGTTTCCTGTAAAGTCTCCTTCTCGAAGAATACTCAGCGACCCGAGTATACCGGCCAGAATGTTGTTGAAGTCGTGGGCCATACGCCCGGCAAGGTTCTTTATACTTTCACTTCTCGTGTTGTCTGCAGCAGACCCGCCGGATGAAACATCAAAGATGGTCAGATAATGAAAATGCTCTTCCTGCCCGGAATCCCGGTTCCACATGATAACCACATCTGAAACAGATCCGGTGTAGTGATGAAACCGGCTGATGATATACTCAGACTCTCCCGAGAAAGAACCTTTCGTCCCGCAACCGGTGTTCAGGTAATCTGAAAGAGGTTTCCCCTGTATCTCCTGTGTCTCCAGTCCAAAGAACTCACATGCCCTTGTGTTGCAGTCTACAATAGTACACTGATTGTCTACCTTGATTACAGGAAAAGAATCATTGCTCGGAAACATACGATATACCCCGTTTATCTTTACTGTTGTGTTCCATCGTCTGCAGCAATAGACCTGTCCCCGTAAAACACTACGGAGTGTGACTGAAGACGGAAAGTGTTGTAAACGAACTTTCCGCTGAAGAATCTGTTGCTGTCAAGCCATTTCATAAAAATACGGTCCCCTTCCCAGAGGGGAAGATCCATCAATTCTTCATTCTTTATCCAGAACAGATCGCCTTCGTGGCAGCTTTTCTTCAGTACCCCGGAAAAGTTTTCAGAGGTGAACACAAAAACATACCAGTCTTCCTCGTCATCAAATGCCGGGAAAGTCAGTACACCCCTTAGAAACAGATCACTTACCGTAAGTGCTGTTTCTTCATATACTTCCCGCACAGCACATTCCTCCGGTGTTTCCCCGGGCTCAACTTTTCCGCCTGGAGCATTCCATTTACCGAAATGCATGTCTTCCGGGCGTGAATTGCGGTGCATCATCAGGGTTCTGCCGTTGTTTCTTATGTAGCACAAAACTGCAAGTTTCATAGCGCAGAATATATTCACGCAACACCGGGGAACAAATAGACCCGGGTGCGGTTAACAGCTATGTTAGATTCTGTGATGTGAGTGTCTGCTGAAGGAGAACTATGACTCTTGGTATACTGCTGTTTTTGCTTTCAGCTTCAGAAACGGATCTGTTCGTTCCTTTTCCGTCCGGCTACAGTGTTACTGTAGAGGGAGATGTATGCACTGTAACTGTAGACAGAAATGAAGGGTTCTATTCCGCGGCATATCAGGCACCTTTTCTACCCCTTGTTTCAAGGGTGTTTGTTCTTCCTGGAAGGTGTGAGATTTCTTCGGTAAGTGCATCTTTTGAAGAACCTGTTTCCGCGGAGTACCTGTCGGTTCCTCTGGCCGGAGCCCCGGCGGTGCAGCCTGTGGGATCATCACAAAGAACCACGCTCACAGCAACATCCGGCAGTATCAAGCTGGAAGACAGCCCTGTTTCTGTCCACACAGGTCATATTCTCAACGCCTTTACAGTTGTAACATGCTCGATAAACCCGTGGGTTTACCTGAGCGATTCTCTCCTGCTGGGGCTGTCTCCCTCCTGTTCCCTGACTATTGAATGGGAAGAAACCGGCCAGCCATCAAACCTGTCTGTTCTACAGACGGAAATGGTGAACTTCAGAGCTGCCGCTGTTGCGGACAGGTACGGCTTTGAGAACTTTCACACTATTTCCCGGCCCGAAGCCGATTCCTCCACTGATTATCTGATAGTAACAGGTGCAGACTATCTTGATGAGATTGTTACCCTGGAAAACCTGCTGGGAACAAAGGGCCTGTCCTGGCAGACTCTTTCAGTACAGGAAATAGCCTCTGGCTGGCCTGGTATCGACACCCAGGAATCTATCAGAAACTGTATAAAACATTTCGTATTTGATGAGGGCTCAACCTATGTAGTACTTGCCGGTGATGAAACAGTTGTTCCGGCACGGGAAGTGTACACCGAGTGCGAAGGATATGTAGAATTCGCGCCATCAGACCTTTACTATGCTGACCTGGACGGCAGCTGGGACGAGAACGGTAACGGTATCTACGGAGAGTACGCAGACAGTCTTGACCTCTATCCCGATGTACTTCTTGGCAGGCTTCTGTTTTCATCATCTGAAAGTGCTTCTGCCATTTTTGAGAAGAATGTCGTTTACGCAGGTGTAAACCAGACGGAAACATGGTACCGAAATGTTGTTCTGTGCGGAGCAATGCTTTTCCCGGCGATTGGGTATGCCGGGGCTAAGGGATGTGAACTGATGGCTCAGAGCTTTCCAGGCAATTTCGATCTGACAAAAGCCTATGAGCTGTCTTCCGGTGATCATCCAGACACCTATTTTCCTGTACTGTACAGTGGTGCAGGATGGAATCACTACGCAGGTCACGGTAACAACAGAGGCGTATACTGGATAGACAACTCTGCCATACTGAACATCTTTCGAATGGAGGGGTTCAGCAGCCGGTCCAACCAGGGACGCACAGGTATTCACAGCGGTATCGGATGCCACACCGGCGACTTTACCGATGACGGCGTGTGTCTGCCTGAAACACTGCTGACCCTTCCTGACGGAGGCGGGGTGGCCGGTTTTTTCAACACCTCCTGGGGCTGGGAGGGCTACTGGCCTGAGATCGGGTCAACTGAAAGGCTGTGCAACAACACCGTGCATCAGGTTTACGTTCAGAAAGCGCCCTCACTTGGTGCTGCGTACGCATCGGCAATAGACCTGGAGATCCCGAATATGACAGGTCCATACGACAGGGTTATGCAATCTATCATCGCATACGCCGCCTTTATGGACCCTTCACTTGAAGTTCTTGGGGTAACCAGCTTTAATCCCATACCACCTGCTCCGTTCCGGATAGTCATGCTGTGCTCAAACCCGCTTATCTCCGGTGAAGATCTTCGTTTCAAAGTAACAGGTATTTCTCCGTACTACAGTGTTTCTGTGTTCGATCTTGCCGGGAGAACAACAGGCGAAACGGTCAGCCTCGCTCAGAATACCGCACTTACAATGGAAACTAACACTCTTTCCACAGGCGTTTACTTTGTTTCCGCTACGGCACCCAGCGGAAAAACGGTTTCAGCCAGCTTTGTAGTTCTACCCATCTAGCCGACGAACCAGAAAACACTTATCAAGGTAAAGCTGCTTAAAATGGTGGCAGCAAGCAACGTTGCATCAGCTCCATAGCGTCTTAAGAACACCACAGCAGGTAGAGAAACATCTGTAACTATCCTGGCAGGAATCAAAGAATGTTCTTGCTTCAGTACTTCTCTGGATTTAAGAGTCATGGCGACGGTATAGACACTGTTTCATTTGCTGCACTGCAGGTGACTGAGATTGATGGGTAAAGTATTAGTAGTATAGTCTATTGACATTATACTGTTATTAGACCATAGTCTCAATAGGCAGGGGGGGAGCAGAATGAGAATACTGGTTGATCGTAACAATGAAACAAATGAACTGCTTTCATTGTCCCGGACGGGAAAACCTGAGATGGCACTCCTGTACGGAAGACGAAGAGTTGGAAAATCTTTTCTGCTTGGCAACATATGGAATAACCCCTTTTACTTCCTTGCTGCCGACACGACTTCCGAAACCAACCGCAATGATCTGCTGAATGAGTTTGAGCAGTGGAGCGGTAACAAGCTCAATACAGAAGACTACCCGACCTGGCGCTCTGTTTTCAGATTGATGTTTCAAACTCAGAATGCAAATGGTCAATCACCTGTGCTCATCCTGGACGAGTTTCAATATCTGCTGGCTCACAAAGACAATATAGTTTCCCAGCTTACAGCAATATGGGACAGGGAATTGAACAGCTCATCAATGCTGCTTGTTCTATGTGGATCTGAGGTTTCCACTATGGAAGCGCTTCAGTCAGCTGACTCTCCGGTGTTTGGCAGGCTATCCTGGTCTTCAAGACTCCGATCATTTGACTACTATGATTCTTCAAAAATGCTTCCGTGGCTGAGCTTGAGAGAGCTGGTATACTTTTATGGTGCACTGGGAGGATTGCCCCGATTCCTCTCCGCAGTGAAACAGGGTGAGAACCTTCGGGAATCACTCTATCGCATTCTCCTGTCAACACGGGGAGAAGTTCATATTCAACTACAGAACATAATATCCAGTGAGAAGGGTATTCGTAACACGGCAGAATACGATGCCGTTTTGCGGGCAATTGCATCAGGCCGAAGACAACTCGGGGAAATTTCATCCACTGCCGGCCTGCAGGGGAAAGTGCATACGGCAAGAAGAGCACTTGAAGTGCTGGAAAATCTGGATTTTATCTGTAGAGAGCGCAACTACGGAGCTGCACCTAAAGTTCCATGGAGATATCGAATTGCCGATAATTCTTTGCGCTTCTGGCACAGGTTCATAGAAACAAACAGAAGCAGACTGGAACGGGATTTGATTGATAATGTATGGGAAACATCAATACTACCCTCTCTGGACATTTATACAGGTTTCATCTTCGAAGACATGGCTAGACAGGCACTTCTCCGCTTCAACGAAAACCTGCACCTCCCAGTGATCAAAACTTGCGCCCGCTGGGAGGGAAAGGATAGATACAAACGCTCCATTGAGATTGACCTTGTCGGTGTGTTCAGCAACGGTGAAATGCTTTCCGGCGAAGTAAAGTGGTCTTCGTCACCGATAGACCCAGAAATTCATTTTCATCTCAGAAGAGACCTGGAAGACCTGGCAGCCTCAGGAGTAAACTGGGCAAATCATGCTCTGAACGGAAAGTTCATCTACTTTTCAGCAGGAGGTTTCTCGGAATACATGAAACAGCTTGCGAGGGAAAACCCCTCAATTACCCTGGTAACACTTGCTGATATGTTTCCAGTTCAGTAGTTAACTGAGGAATTTCAAATATGCCGCCATTATCGCAAGGTCAATGAACAAATGTGTAACTAAAGGAAACAGAATAGAACCTGTTTTAACCCGGACAGTGCCCCATAGAACCCCGGCTCCGAACACTAGAACTGTTGAAACTGCAGCATATCCCGGCGGGAATAGTATGCCTGTGGTAATTACATGGTATGATGTGTAGAATGCTGAAGACAGCAGAATCACTGTTTTGTTTCCATAG